>JAICKN010000096.1 GCA_025927855.1 Terriglobales bacterium | reverse complement strand
TGCCAAGCTGCGTTGGGCCTTTGGTACCGATCGCGTGGGTCAATCTTATTTGTTCAAAAAAGATGACGGGAAATTCTACGAAGCGCGCATCACGTATTTTAGCAGTCTTCAGACTTTGGATTTTACGCCGGACCGGGCATTACTTTCTCCCAAGAACATCCAGGAAGCTATGTACCGTCCGGTAGACGATGCCGAGATCATCCGGTGTTTCGCATGCCACAGCACAGGTTCCAGTTATAACGGGAAATTCGATGAGGATGACCTGACGCCCGGCATAACATGCGAAGCTTGCCACGGTCCCGGCGCGAGGCATGTGAATACCATGACAATGGCAAAAATCGCGGGCATCACCGAGACCAATGACAAAACTGTCTTTAATCCTGCGATGCTGGCCCCGGCCGATGCCGTAGATTTCTGTGGTTCGTGCCATGGCACGTGGTGGGACGTAAAACTTTCCGGGGTGCGCGGCGTCTCCGATGTTAAATCGCAGCCGTACCGGTTGGAGATGAGCAAATGCTGGGGCCAGGGCGATGCGCGGCTCACCTGTACCGCATGCCATGATCCTCATCAGCCGTTGCAAAAGGACTCAGCTTCCTACGACGTTACTTGCTTGCAGTGCCATGTGAACAGCGCCTCCGCGCAGAGAGATGCCAGCCATCCGGGGGCGGCATGCCCGGTGAGCACCAGAGATTGTGCTTCCTGCCACATGCCTAAGGTCTATACGCCGGAGATGCACTACAAATTCACCGATCACGACATCCGCATTGTCCGGGCCGGAGAAAATTATCCGGATTGATTTTGCGCAGACCTGGCCCTTCTTATCGAATCGCTTTCCTAACTCCAACAACGCGGCATCCGTGTTTACACCTGGGAAAGCTGCCTGATCTTTTTGGCCAGCTTCTCGATTTGTTTGGATTGCTTCACAAAAGAAACGGAAAGCGTGGAGCCGAAGTCCGGTTTCTCGACCTGGTTCTTCAGGCCAGACGCCAATTGATAGAGTTGCTCGACGTCATCCCTGATCGCCTTTTGATTGTTAGGTTTGATTGGCTGTTTGTCCTGGCTAAGCGGCGGGCCGTCTAATCCGGGAGGAAAGTTTGGGTTGGGAGCATGTGGAGACGGCACGGGAGCAACCTGCGGCGAGGCCGAAAGAAACAAAGGCCGGGCGATCAGCAATCCAGTTGCGCCTGCAAACAGGGTGAGCATTTGCCGTCGAGATCCAGACATAAGCACCTCGCAAATGAAATGAATCGGAATTTGAGGTTTATCGTATACCTCGGGGGGAATCTCCGGCAGAGTTCGCCGAGTTTTTTAACAATTGCCTGACAATTTCGGGCAGGCCGCTGACCGCCTTCCATCTCCGATGATCGCGCACACGAGGAAAAACCGGCAGGAGCCGCGATTTGTAAGGTCGCGGCCCCTGGTTACAGCAACTATTTCCTAGCCTCCTCAGAAAACCAATTTGCCGCCAAACCACCATTGCCGCTGGCCTCCGCTTCCTCCCAGGGAGGCGTTGGTTGTAACCAGCGTAGAAGTAATAGCTCCAAAGTTTGCTGCGCTGATGTTGCTGTTGGGATTATTGAAGTGGGGCGTGTTCGTCACGCTGAACGCATCCGCTTCAAATTGGAAGGTAAAGCGCTCCGAAATTTTGAAATTCCGGAACAAGCTCATATCCAGGTTGAAATAGCCGGGACCCCGAATGATGTTGCGGCCTGCGTTGCCAAAAAATCCATCCAACAAGCCCGGAGTGCCAGGGGTCACCGCTTGAAATGCAGCAGGATTGAAGTAGTCGCAGGACAAACTGCTGCATTTGCTCGCGGGATGCCCATTTGTGATGCTGATGGGACCAACTAGATTTGCGGTCTGCGTATTTCCCGGAGCATTCAAGACCTGTGTTGCGCCGATTCCGCTATCAGTAATGGTGAAAGGCGTTCCGCTCATGGCGCTCAACACCCAATTGATTTGCCAGCCTCCGGCCAGGGTATTTGCAATGCCGTTTTGGGCAAAGCGCTTGCCGTGGCCGAAGGGGAGCGCGTAGAGGCCATACGCCTGGAAATTGTGGGTGCGGTCGAAGCCAGCAACAGCTTTATTTCGAGGCAGATTGTTTGGAAACAGAATAAAGCCAAGTTCCTCGTTGTCCTCGTAATCAATGGCCTTTGAAAGCGTGTAAACGAAACCAATCTGTGAGTCGCCAAAACGGCGAGTAAGTTTCGCTTGCAACGAATCGTAGTAACTGTTGGCCAGGGGAGTGAGCTCGCCGATATCACCCCAAGTCCCACCGAACTTAGCATTCAAAACTCTTCCGGCGGTCCCTCCACCCGGATTAGAAGCGTTGATGTTGATATTGGTGAGCGGGCGAATTCCTCGTGAGCCGACATAGCCAACGTTGCCAACAAAACCGGCGAATTCGCGTTCGACCGTCAGGTTAAAGGAGTTGATGTAACCACGCCGGAAGTCCTGGGGGATTGTCGTTGTGCCCACGTTGTTGGGAAGTGGAATAATTCCCGGAGCATTGGGGAGGATCGGCACCGCAGAAATTCCTATCGGCAAATAGGTATAGGGCCCGGGGGCGGTGGGGCCTGCATTCAGGCCGGTCAAAGTGCCCGCAGGAGCAAAGGTGGAATTCAGCGCCTGAGGAAATGTGGTGCTGCTGAAAGTGGAAATGGTGTCAGCAGGGAACGAATTCCGCAGGAACCGCCAGTTATTGGAGTCGGCGCTCATGCCGTAGCCGGCCCGGACCACAGTCTTTTCCATCGGACGCCATGCGATGCCCACCCGGGGAAGGAACAGTCCAGCGCCCACATCAACGTTGTCGTCAACGGGAATGCCGCTGTTTCCGCCCCCGACCAAAACATTCATTGTGCTTGGGTCAAGAACACGCGCGCCGCCGATGTCGCTATAAGCCATGGGGTAGTATTCCCAGCGCAAACCATAGTTCAATGTAAGTGTGGGCAGGATTTGCCACCGATCGCGAGCATACCAGGCAAACGTCGACCACCGCAGGGCAATCGTATTTGCGTTCTGCACTGCTTTGCCGACCTGGGCAGGCAGTCCAAGCAGGAAGTCCGCAAAAGAATTAAATTGTACCGCCGCAGGGGCGCCGGGCAGCTCAGTCGCACCGCCGGTAAACTGGAACGTGCCGCGGGCAGTCTGGAACGTCCCCCCTTGCGGCTGGAAGTGGTTCAACTGCGTGTGATTGTATTCAAACCCGAAACGCAACTGATGTTTTCCTTTAATCCACGTAATATTTGAATTTGCGACGTACTGGTTATCGCGGAACAAAAATGGATTTCCGGTATTTGGGTTTCCGAGATTGGAAAAGGTATTGAACTGAAAAGCAGGAATGCCCCAATACAACTGGTTCCCTGTGCCTACCGTACAATTTGCGGTGAAGCAATCGTTGGTCCCGGGAATTTTGAGGGTGTTCAGGCCGAAGGCTTTGTCTTGGGCAATGTCCACATCTTCTGCATTGATCCGCTGCCGGGTAAAGCCGGCATTGATATCAAACAGCAGATTGGGCGTGAAGACATGCGTTCCGCCCAGGCCCACGACCTGAATGCGGGAAAATGCATTGCCATTTTGACCGCCCAGAGTAGCGTTTCCACCGGCTGCGCCAAGGGACGGAGGGTCAAAAATATCGCTTCTCGACAGGCTATAGCGCCCGAAAAGCGACGACTTTTCGCTCGCCACATAGTTGACTTTGGCGTCAATATCGCTTCTGCGGAAGGTGCCCGTTTGCGCCACGAAGAAGTTATTGGATGTTCCGGCTTCATTCGGCGCAGGAATCAAAGAGAGCATCTGCATCGCTGCCGGATCTACTCGATTGAGGCAGATTGTATTTTGCACGCCATTGCAGGAGATGATGGAACGCCCGGTTCCATCAATGCCGCCTGTAGTGGGATCATAGATATTTACTCCTGCAGGTAAAACGCCGCGAAAATCAAAAAATCCGGCGCTTTGCGCGGCCGCGGCCGTCAAGCCTCCAAACGGCACGGTTTGGAAATTTGCCGCCGGGGCCTGGTTCTGCCTCGTATCTTCATAATCCGCAAAAAAGAATAATTTATCTTTTTTGATTGGACCGCCCACCGCTCCCCCGAATTGATTGAAAACGTTCAGTGGCTTACGGGTATTTGCCGGGGTGAAATAATTCAGGTTGGAAAGTGCATTGTCCGTGTGCAGTTCGTGCAGATCGCCATGAAAGTCATTGGTGCCCGACTTAATCTGCACATTCACGGCCGCTCCATTCACATTGCCCTGCTCCGCGTCATACGATCCAGTCACAACATTTACGGTTTGAATTGCATCGGTAGGCGGCACATAGGCGATGTTGTTTGGCAGCCAGGGATAAGCATCCGCCACGCCATCTATACGGGTGTTATTGCCTTGCGAGGATTGGCCGTTGACGTTGGAAGTCATGGCCCGCTGGGGATTCCCCCCGGCCGAATTGCTCTCCATCGGGAGACTTGCGCCTGGAATGATTTTATAAAGCGCCTGGAAGTTCCTGCCCTCGGAAGAAACAGATGGCAGGCTTTGCAATTCTCTTTGGTTCAGGTCTGTGCTCACGTCCGCGCGGTCCGTTTTTAACTCGGGCGGCGCTCCGGTGACCGTCACACTTTCCGCGACCTGGCCGATCTGAAGGTGCGCATCCACCCGGCGGACCGCGTTCACATTCACCTGGACATTGTCTGCAACATAGCTTTTGAAATTTGGCGAAGAAATCGTCACCTTGTAACTGCCGGGCAACAAGTTCGGAATCTGGTAGAAACCATTTGCGTTCGAAGTTGCATTCGCCTTGGTTCCTGTTTGTGTATTGAGGGCTTCCACACTGGCGCCGGGAACAACTGCTCCGGAAGGATCGGTCACATTGCCGTTCAGCGAGCCGTAAAGCACCTGAGCGTACGCGCCCAAGGGGAAAGAAAACAAGAGAAGAAGAAAGACGAGCCAGCTATTTTGTTTGAGTATCGTACCAATCAAAGATACGTTTGGTATGGGAAATTTTTTCGGCATGATTCCTCCACAGAATCGGCTAGGGGAGAAACTTGGCGCCGGAATTCGCCAAACTCCGAGGGTTTGCGGCGCAGGGTTTACTGCGCTCGAACTACGGCCCGCTTGGGTGCAGTGGAAGTTTGCATACCGCGGATAGACGGGCCAAAATGCTTTTGTAAAACCAAGGCTACAGTACCCCGCAAACGCGCCATGCTCGGTTCAGCAATCGCTGGCCTGAGTCGCGGCGCGCGGCCTCCTAGAACACCGGAGACCATTTCTGCTTCAATGATTGGACCGAAGCGGTCCCACATCCGGGTCAATTCGGCGGCGACGACGATTTCCTCCGGCGCAAGACCAGCCACAATCATCCTCATCCCTCGTCCAATGGCATGCGCCATTTTTTCGAGGGCCTTCAATGCAAGGGGGTCGCCTCCTTCTGCCAATACCATCAAATCCTGAAAAGTTGGGCCCTTCGAACTCGCGTTTGATTCGTGGTAGTAGCGCAAGGCGGCCCGGTTCGATGCGAAAACTTCCCAACAGCCACGCTGGCCACAGGCGCAGGCCGGGCCGTCGGGGTCGAGCGAAACATGCCCAAACTCCCCGGCCATACCATTAAGACCGCGCACCAATTGACCATTGGAGAAGATGCCCGTGCCCAGGCCTTCCGCAATGGTCACCACAACCAGATCGCGGACCTTTTCAATGTGACCAAACCAGACCTCGGCCAGCACGCAGGCATTCGCGGCATTTTCTATGTCCACCCACATGCCCGTGGCTTTTTCGATCGGACCTTTCAAATCAAACTCTGACCACTTTAGGTTCGGCGCAAACACCACATGTTTGCTCGTCAAGTCGAAGCGGCCGGAAAAGCTGATGCCAACGCCTTCGAACACACGGTCGCTATGCAGCTTCATCTGGTGGCGCATCCGGGCCAGCAACTGTTCCAGGGTCGTCTTTGGGTCTGTGGGTGTGGGCATGGCTTCCTGTGAAAGAAAGTGCCCATTCACATCCGCCACCGCAACCGTACTTTGGCCGGGCCGGAGATCGGCGACCACGATGGCGCGACGGTCATTCAAGCGGAGAAACGTAGGCCGGCGGCCGCGAGGCAAGCGTCCCATCGCGCCGTACACCACCCATTTCTCCCGGATCAATTGCTCAGTGATCAAGGAGACGGTGCTGCGCTGCAAGCCGGAGACGCGCGCTAAATCCGCCCGGGAAATGGGCTGGCGGCGGCGGATAAGATTTAGCAACACCCCGCGATTGATGTCGCGAGCGGTTTCGCTCGAAGCTACCATCGTGTTGGTAAAGTCTATCCTGCGCATTTCAGTTCGCGAGCCGAAACCGTAGAAGCTCAAAAGCAGCACAACTTGTGCGTTTATTTAATTCAATAATCGAACTTTAGGAATTGCCGATAAATGTTGTCAAGCCGGAAAAATTCTGGAACGGCGCAACTTCACAATGGGCCACAAGCATCGTTCAATTCCGCGACCAGATCCACTCTGCATTTGTAAACTCAATTTGTTTCTCAGCCGGAGTTTACAATCCAGGCGCTGCTGCTGTTTCGTAATAACTTTCCGGCGGTCCGAGATAACTCGGCTTCGCACCACCGAAATCCACGATAATTTTTTGTAAAACAACTCCCGGATCTACCATCCAAACTTTCAATGTGTGGTAGCCCGGATGGTCCAACGTCAACGTTGAGCTTATCTCACGGGCATTGTCCTCCACCGATCTCGCCCATGCCCTTTGCGAATTATCGGCCAGGGCATCCACGATCTTCGGGGCCTGATTGTCGAATGAAACCGCATACCGCAGCCCCCGGCCCGGAACAAAATTCAATGTTGGGCCGAGAATTGCGCGCACGTTGACAGTTCCTGAATCGAACAGATACATCGTGTATTGCAGGCAGGGCGAATTGCGGGGAGGAGCCACGCTCTGCGCCGCGACCGGGAAGATGCTCATGCCGGAAAGCGTGCGGCCATAGTCCGGAACTTTTTCCCAGCGCGCATCGCCTGTGCCGATTTTTCTGGTGAAGTGCTCCGCCTCAATCGAGACATATCCGTTGGCCTCAACAAAACCGTGCAAAGAACTTTTCTGTGGATTCTGGGGATTGAAGGCTTCTATCTTCACCGGAATATCTTCCGCTCCCGGGCCGCTGATTTTTACGCTGCCCTGGCTCAATCCTTTAGGAACTCTCGCCCAATTAATACTGACCCACAGGCGCTGCTCCTTGCCGACGGAACCGTGGGACGAACTGACGATGATCCAGGGGTCGCTGGCGCTGGCGGTGAAGTCAAACGATCCCTGACCACGGTTGAATACATCAATGTAGCGCCGCTGTTGATTAAAGACATCGAACTCCGGCAAAGCAGGAGCATCGGACGATGCCGCGGGAGGAGCATTTTGCTGCGAGGAATTGGAAGATGTTGCCGTCGACGCCGTGGCAGACGCCATCCCCGGCCAGGACGCCGCGGAGCCTTCCACGGCAATGCCCATCGTTGCAGTAGCCGGCACGTCCAACTCGCTAACCTTGGGCATGATATTTTTCGGCGGCTCATTCCAACCGGTATAGCCGATGTGCGTCTGGTCCATCATGTGGTCCCATTTGCCGCGGGCTAGTTCATGATTATATTGGCTGGATAAATCTGCGTCCGCCTGAAATAATGCGCGGGCCTGGGCAGCCAGAGCATTCGCGCTGGCGCGGCCTTGACTCGCATACAGATGGTTCTTACCGGCGGTAATGTAAAGCTCGGCAACTTGCGCAGAAGCTTTCGTGGGATATAACACCAGTTCAAAAAATGCATCGCGTTCGTTTTCCGGCAGCTTCTGGTAGATTTCCTCGGCTTCATTGGTGATGGATTTCCATGCATCCATCATGCGGTCCGCTTCTTCGTAATCCACCTGGCTGAAGGTTTCCGGAGAGAGCAATTCGGGCTTGCGCAGGCCGTTATATTTTCCGTACTTGGAGAGTATGTCGGCGATTTCCGGCGCGTACTTCGGGCCAAACTGCTGCTCTGCCCACTGCCGCGTAAACTCGTCAATATCTTCTTTCGGCCACTGGCGCGGGTTCCATGCCAGGTTCAGAAAGAAGCTGATGGGCAGCTCCATTGGCTTGAGGTCGCCAACATTCACGACCCAAATACGATTGGCATCGTAGTGGTAGGCGAGATTCATCTGCTCCCAAATTTTGGGAAGTGGATTGGTATTGAGCCACCGGTAAGACCGCGGTCCGCCAACATAATCGAAGTGGTAGTAGATGCCGGCCCCACCCGCGCGTTTCTGTTCGGCAGGCGTAGGCAGGCGGCGGATGTCTCCCCAGTTGTCATCTGCCCAGAGCAATGTAACATCATCGGGCGCGCGCATGCCCTTCTCGTAATATTGCTGCACTTCTTTATATAGCGCCCAATCCTGCGGGACTGTCGCTGGGTCTTTGTGCGTCACTTCGCTGATGATGTTGCGCTGGTTTGCGACAATTTTCTCGAGCAGGTTGATGTTGGCGCCTTCTGACATGGGTTCGTCGCCATTGCCGCGCATGCCGATAGTCGTGATAGTTTCGTAATTTTTATTACGCTCAATTCCCTGCCGCCAGAAATCATCGAGGGCAGACGCGTTTTTCGAATAGTCCCAAACACCGTGGCCCTCGCGGTCCCACTCTTTCCATGCGCGCATCATGGGTTCCTGGTGGGACGTTCCCATGACGATGCCATATTCGTCGGCCAGTTTGGGATTCAGCGGATCATCGGTATCGAAAGAGTTGTCCCACATGGCGGGCCACAAATAATTAGCCTTGAGGCGCAGCAGCAGCTCAAAAACCTTGGTATAGAACTCATGGTTGTAGGTACCGTACTTTTCTTTCACCCAGCCGCTGAGCGATGGCGCTTCATCATTCAAAAAAATGCCCCGGTATTTCACCGCGGGCGGCCCTTGCACATACTTTCCGGCTTTCACGTAAAGCGTCTCTTTATGTTGCGGCGGCACATCGGCCCACCAATACCACGGCGAAACTCCCATTTCCTCAGAAAGATCGTAAATACCGTAAATTGTGCCGCGCTTGTCGCTTCCTGCAATGATCAATCCATTGGCCACTCCCGGAAGCGGACGCCGGACAACTTGGACGATGAAGGACTCCCATTTCCCGGCAATAGCAGACACATCAATTTTCCGTTCCCGGATCAACCGCTCAATGATTGGGCTCTTCCCAACCGTCCCAATGATGATGGCGTTCGCTCCCAGCCCTCTGTCAGTATTTTTGAGCGCCGGGGTTTTTCCGGTGACCCGCGCGACATCTTCCTGCAGGTCATGCGCCGCGCGGACGACCCCTGCGTGGTCCTCGGCGTCTACGTAAATCGTAGCGAGAGTTTTGCCGTGGGCGATCGTAAAGTTGTGCGGGCTTTTGACCGTCGCGACATACTGGTCCTGGCCGAGGCCGAAGCCGGCGGAAGTGAAAACGGAAATGCAAAATAGAACGCTGATGAAGAGTCTGGTGTTTGTCCGCAACTTCCTATCAAGCTGGGGCGTCCGCGAATTTTGTGGCCTCATGGCGATTAGAAAAACTGTACTCCCACTATGCCGTGAGCGGCAACGCAATTAACAAATCTTTACCTCCTTTCACGGCTCCTTGAGAAAGAAAATCGTTGTGGCGATCGTGTGCTGGAGCTTTTGGTTTTCATGCGCTGGTCTTCGACTCACTGGAACATTGCAACCAGGGCTTTGTTATCTGACTAACGCTTATTGTTCGGTGCTTCCGTAGTAGTTTGATTGCCTTACGGCCGCCTTTGCGCCGCATAAGATAGCTCCAGTCAGGTTTATGGAAGGCAATTCTACAGTTCTTCCGGGATAGCCTTGCTGCCGGGAATTTGCCTAACCTGATTCTGTTGATGGTGGCGGGAACGGGTTTTTACCGTTTACCCCGCTTAGGCTTAACCGAAGCAGAACGGTGACAGGTTAAGCCACGCCACCATCCCGAAGGCTCCTACCCCGCTTTGTTTCGCGGCTTTTTGTCGGCACTATAGTATTCTGGACGCGCCATACAGTAATCTTTTCGTGACTCGGAAAATTGCAGGTGCGTTGTTAAGGAGAAATCCATGAAGCGAGCGTCGACCGTATTTTTTGTTTCTGCTCTATGCGTTCTGTGCGCCCTGCCTTTGGCTGCGCAATCAAGTTCAGGCGTGTTGAATCCTACTGAGGTCAAAAAAGTTGTGCCCAGCACCTACTTTTTTCGGGGCCAATCCGCGACAACCCAGGCGAGGAACTCCGCCGGATTTAGCGACTCTGGCAAGCTCGTTCTCGCCGGCCTGGTAGATACCGCTGGGTACTCCGGAGATGTGCAGGCCAAATACAAGGGCTTTTTGATTACGGAAGTAAAGCTCAATGTTGAGGGCCACAGCTTCCCCCCCGGCCAGTATGGATTCGGCGTCAAAGACGGCAAATTTATGCTCATGGACGTCGGCGGAAATGAATTGCTCAACACTGCCAGCCATACCGATGCGGCCATGCAACGCGCAGTCCCGCTGAAGATCACAGCCAGCGGCGCGGGTTACCGCTTGTATGTCGGCAAGGAATGGGTAGAACTAAAAGCAGAATAAGTTCTGTACAAATTCAAAGGCAGGATGTTCAATCGAACATCCTGCCTTTTTCTGTTAGACGGCCGTTGAACTACTCCGGCAGCTTTCGTTCGCCCTGAATGGCAAGTTTCGCATCCGCCCCGGCGGCGGATGTTCCAGGCTGCCCTCCACCAACGTGCACGCTGTAGTCGCCTGCTGCGACCATCCGGTCACCCGTCAGGTTGACCATGCTCAAATCGCGCGGACTGAGCGCGAATTCCACGTGTTTGGTTTCTCCTGCCGCGAGATGGACGCGGGTAAATCCGCGAAGAGCGCGCAGCGGAGCGCCGGGTAATGATGGGAAGGTCAGATAAAGTTCCGCAACTTCGTCGCCATCCCGCGAGCCGGTATTTTTGACATCGACTTCCACCCGAAGCGGATCTCCCGCCTGCAACGTACTGGTTGAGAGCTTCAAGTCGCTATACGCAAAAGTGGAGTAACTCAGGCCATATCCGAATGGGTAGAGCGGCTTTCCGGTAAAGTACCGGTAAGTGCGATTTGTCATCGCATAATCTTCAAACGGCGGCAGCTCATTCAAACCTGTGTAGAAGGTCACCGGCAGCCGTCCTGCAGGATTATTTACGCCAGCAAGTGTTTCCGCGATGGCGGTCCCACCCTCTTCGCCCGAGTACCATGCATCGAGAATGGCATTGGCGTTTTGGCTGGCCCAGTTCACGGCAAGCGCGCTGCCGTTCATCAGTACAATCACAAGCGGCTTTCCCGTCTTCTTTACGGCTTCGATCAGGTCCTCTTCCTCTTTGGGAAGATCGAGGCTGGTGCGGTCTCCACCTTTGAAGCCGGGCAGGTCCACTTTCATTTCTTCGCCTTCAAGCTGCGAAGTAATCCCGACGACCGCCACCACCACGTCCGCATCCTTTGCGGC
>JAICKN010000010.1 GCA_025927855.1 Terriglobales bacterium | reverse complement strand
GGGATATAGGAAATGTCGCCGCTGTGAGTGGTGAACATGCGGTGGTAACGGGCTTCAGTGAAGAGCTTCGCCCGGT
This sequence comes from Terriglobales bacterium, assembly GCA_025927855.1. GTDB lineage: Bacteria > Acidobacteriota > Terriglobia > Terriglobales > Acidobacteriaceae > JAICKN01. The sequence continues at coordinate 29,640 of JAICKN010000010.1, read as the reverse complement.
GTTGGCCAAGCGAAATATCAAAACCCGCGCCGGCATTGAAGCCTCCTTTGTAGGTACTATTCGAAGCCACGGTTTGGTCTACGCCAACCGTTGTCGGAAAACAAAATCCGAAAAATCCACCGCAGAACACTGTCGGCACCGTGGCGGGCCGCGACAAGGTGAAATTCAGGTGATAGAGCCCGTATCCTCCCGTGACGTACGGGCGGATGGGACTGGAAGAGGGCGCAAGCCGGACCACGGGATTGAAGGTGAGCGACCATATTCCAATGCCGCCATCCGGCTCGCCAAATTGCGCCAGCGTTGCATCATTAAAACGTGAGTTCACGTAAGTGAAATCCAAGTCCGCCAAAAATTCAGGATTGATGTTCACGCCACCTCGAAAATTCACATTCCAGCCGGTGTTCACACTGTTGGAGAAGCGTTCCGTCGGAACTGTAAATCCTCCTCCAGCGCTGAAATTGAATCGGTTGGACATTTGGGCTGATGCGAAGGTGGAGACTAAGAGAGTGAGAACCGCAAATATGGAAAGTCGAATATACATTGGAACTGTTTCTCCGAAAGCATTAACCAAAGACTAGGCCACGGGCGAAAACCAGGGAATACCGAATGGGAAGTAATAGCGCTCAAGAGATAACGTATCCGCTGTTTACGGTCCTTTCGTCGGGAGCACGAAGGTTGCTGATTACGAATTGAGGGCACTACAGTAACGCGGCCAGAATTTTACGGATTATGACTTATCGCGGGTCATGCAGCGGTTCGCTATCTTCAAAGCATTGAATCCGTTCACCTCGGAATTCAATCGAGAAGCGCGCCCACCGGCTGCGTCCAATCGGTGCGCGTCCAAGCCAGTTAAGCCACTCAGCACAGAAAGATGTTCGAAGAAACCGAGTAGAAGGATGAAGGTCTCCATTGCGAAAAGGCGCTTATGAAAACAATTTATTCCCTAGCGGCGGTGTTTGCTGGTTTTGCGGCAGCAAAGTGGATTGCAGATAGCAGGAATTATTTTGCTCTCCGGAACAGGACCATCGTTATTACTGGCGGCTCCCGCGGACTTGGCTTTGTGCTTGCGCGCGAGCTTTTGGGCAATGGGAATCGCGTGGCTTTGCTCGCGCGGGATAGCGAGGAATTGGAGCGTGCAGTCCGGAAGCTCCCGCGCGAGCAGAATCTTCTGACCATTCCTTGTGATGTCACCGACAAAGCGCAAGTAATGGGAGCCTTTGATCAGGTGCAAGAGCATTTCGGTTCGATTGATGTATTGATTAACAATGCGGGAACGATCATGGTCGGCCCTATGACGTCCATGACCGAGGATGACTATCGAACGGCCCTTAACGTCAGCTTTTGGGCGGCTTTCCATACCACTCAAGCCGTGTTGCCGAGCATGCGGTCGCAACATCATGGAAGAATCGTGAATATCTCCTCAATCGGAGGAAAGATCAGCGTTCCGCACCTGCTCCCTTACAGCGTGGGGAAATTCGCTCTGGCAGGTTACTCCGAAGGCCTGCATGCGGAGCTTCAAAAAGAAAATATTGTCGTGACCACCATCTACCCGGGACTCATGCGGACCGGCAGTCCGCGGAATGCCGGCTTTAAGAGCGAACACCGCAAAGAATATACATGGTTCAGTTTGAGCGATTCTTTGCCGGCCCTATCCATGAGCGCAACCCGGGCCGCTCGGCAAATTATCCGGGCATGCGAACGCGGCAGAGCGCGAAAAGTTCTTTCATTGCCCGCGAAGCTGGCCATCAAAGCAAATGAGCTATTTCCGGAACTCACCGCATCGCTTCTCGCTGGAACTAACTGGCTGCTTCCGCGGGAAGGAGGGATTGGCAGCGATCACGCGCTGGGAAAAGAGAGTCACAGCTTTATTTCGCCTTCGCCGCTTACAACGCTTGGCGAGCAGGAAGCAATCAGAAATAACCAAGTTGCGTAAAGAGGCAGGAACGATTATGACGATTACAACAGATCTAAACACCCAGCTTTCAAAAAGCAACTCCCGCCCACAAAACTCCAGGTCCAAAAAGCTTTCTGCAGCCCTGCTCTTGGGCGGCGCCGGGCTGGCCGCTTTGGGCCTCTCACGGCGGGGCTGGCAGCGGATATCTCTTGCGGCAGCGGGAGCTTACCTCGGGTACGAAGGCATCAATCAAACGCGCGCTTTTTCGGGGACCGCGCGCGTGAGCTATACCATTGGCCGCGAGCCGGAGGAGGTCTACCGCTTCATCCGCGATTCCGCCAACTGGCCCAAATTTAGTGCGGCTTTAAAGATGGATCCGCAAAGGAACTCTTTCATTCTGACCTTGGGACGCCCGTTCGGTATGAAAATCCATTCCCACGCTGAAGTGACGGACGAGCAGGAAGGAAAGTTTATTGCCTGGAGCTCCCTGCCGGGCGTACTGGAGCATCGCGGAGTCGTACACTTCTTCCCTGCTCCCGGCGGCCGCGGGACCGAAGTTTCAGTTGCTCTGGAATACAAAATTCCGGGGCGAATGTTCAGTAAATCATTGGCTCTTGTCCGGGGAAAAGATCCCGAGCAGTCCGTCCGCGAGACCTTGCGCGTTCTCAAGCAGATCATGGAATGCGGCGAACATCCCACCGTTACCGGACAACCCTCCGGGAAGCGTGGATTTAAAGGAGCGGCGCTGCGCGTAATGTATCGCGAGCCGCAGCCGGAGCCTCCATCAGCTCCCGGCGAGGCGCAACTTGCGGGCGATTAGTCAAAGGAGGGCACCGTGAAAGCTTTATGCTGGCAGGGAAAAAACAAACTCAGCGTTGAATCTGTAGATGACCCGAAAATCCTGAGCTCAGGCGATGCAATCCTGAAGATCACTCGCACCGCCATCTGCGGATCCGATCTCCACCTTTATGACGGCTACATTCCAACAATGGAGCCGGGAGATATTCTAGGCCATGAGTTTATGGGAGAAGTGGTGGAAACCGGCCCTAAGGTCGAAAATCTTAAGGTCGGCGACCGTGTTGTAGTTCCGTTCACAATTTCCTGTGGCCATTGCTTTTTCTGCAAAACGCAGCAATGGTCTCTTTGCGACAACTCAAACCCCAATGCATGGATGGCGGAAAAGCTGTATGGATTCTCCGGCTCGGGATTGTTCGGCTATTCCCACATGCTGGGCGGCTATGCGGGCGGACAGGCGCAATATGTCCGTGTGCCTTTTGCCGATGTGGGACCCCTTAAAGTTCCGCAAGATTTGAACGATGAGCAGGTCCTATTTCTCTCCGATATTTTTCCTACCGGATACATGGCGGCGGAAAATTGCGATATCAAGATCGGCGATGTGGTTGCCGTATGGGGATGCGGTCCGGTTGGGCAATTCGCCATTCGCAGCGCGTTTATGCTGGGCGCGGAAAAAGTAATTGCGATTGACCGGGTGCATGAACGCTTAAGCATGGCGCGCCAGGCCAAGGCGGACATTATTAATTACGCAGAAGTGGACGACGTGGTGGAAGAGCTGAAATGGATGACTGGCGGCCGAGGCCCCGATGCGTGCATTGACGCCGTCGGTATGGAAGCGCATGCAAACACATTGCCCGGATGGTATGACAAAACTAAGCAATCGTTGCGGGTAGCATTTGACCGCCCTACCGTTTTGCGGCAGGCCATTCAAGCATGCCGCAAGGGCGGAACTGTTTCCATTCCCGGCGTGTATGGCGGATTTCTGGATAAAATTCCTTTTGGCGCTGGGTTTGCCAAGGCGCTGACTTTCAAAATGGGGCAAACGCACGTCCATAAATATCTGAGGCCCCTGCTGGAACGAATCCAAAACGGCGAGATTGATCCGGCGTTTGTGATCACTCACCGGTTGCCCCTGGAAGAAGCTCCCAACGCCTATCAGTTCTTCCGCGACAAGCAACAGGAGTGCATAAAAGTAGTTTTGGATCCCTGGGCCCAGGCCGCGTGAGGCGCTCACTCCCTCGCGCCCAAACGCAGGGAGAGTCGGCGGACGGGTTCGCCTATGGCGGCGAGGATAAGCACGGCAATAACGACAGCGAGCGCGTCGCGAGCCGTCTGCACCAGCCCTAAGGACACCAGGAGAGATGTAGCGAGGGCTGCTGGCTGCCCGGCCTTCAGCGAGAGTATAAGCACTGCCGTCAACGCCGCCGCTAATACTGCCGCCCACAGCCGGGGCAGCGAAACCATGTCTGCGGAGAAAACCTTGGGAACGTTCCAGGCGGAGAGCGCCCAGAGCGAAAAGAACCCGCAGCCCAGCGCAACAAAATGTCCCACAATGATGTTGTAAGTGCGGGAACTGCGGGAGCTGGGTTTTTCAACCAATTCATAAGCGGTGGGGCCGAGACTGGCGAACAGCAGCGGCAACCTGACTGCCCAGCCAATCGCGCCAACTACCAGCAGCAGGGCGCCTTCGCCTATCAATGCGAGCAATAGAGTTTTGCTTTTCATAAAGTCCGCGCTTTCTTCAAGAACGAATGCCGATTAGCAGTGCCGCAAACAGCGCAGGAAGGTATAAAACCGTTGCGACAAAAAGACGCCGCGCCTGGGGCTTTATGTTTGAAAATCCCCTGAAGGTGTGGGCATACCAAAGCCGCAAAGATGCGAGCAGCAGGGCGGAACCGAGCACAAATGCCGCGATCGAATACGCAACTCCGTCCATTCCCGTTAGCGCGGGCACGAAGCTCGCGGCGCCAAGCACAAGGGTAAATATCAGGATGGAACGAATCGTGGAGTTTCCGCTGGCATCCACGACCGGCAACATGCGGACATTCGCTTTGGCATAGTCCTCCCGATGGAGGAGTGCGATGGCGTGGAAGTGCGGAAACTGCCAGAGGAACAAGATAAGGAACACAATAATCGCGGGCAGTTCAATTTGGCCGCGGACCGCCGTCCAGCCGAGCACCGGAGGCATTGCGCCGGGAATGGCCCCGATGGCTGTGCAGAGGGGAGTAACTTTTTTCAATGGAGTATAGGCCCCCAGATAAGCGGCGCTGGTGAGCAAAGTCAGCGCTGCGGTGAGCCAGTTTGTAGTCAGGCCGATGTAGGCTGCGCCTCCGGCAATCATGATGGCCGCAGTCGCCGCAGCATACCCGGTTGCAATGCGGCCCGTGACCAGTGGACGCATGCATGTGCGCCGCATCCTCCCATCCACATCGCGCTCGAAGACCTCATTGAGTGCAAAGTTTCCAGCGGCTACCAATGCGATGCCGAGAAGCGCATCAACAATATTTAGCGAGAATGCACTCTCTGGCGCTGCCGCTAAGTACGCCCCGCACCATACGGTCAGCAGGACCATTGCGGTGACACGCACTTTGAACAGGTCCGCATAATCGCGAACAAAGGAGCGCGAGGAATCTCGCGCCACATCTCTGCGGGTGTCCAGTGGTAGCGGCGATGGAACGCTTAAAGATGACATGGGATATGCCGGAATTTATTTCGGTCCCGTGGGAAAGTTCTTGGATAGATTGTTGACGATGTCGGTCCCGGGATTCCCACCTTTGCAAACCGGGTGTCCGAATCCGCTGGCGCTAACGCCGTTCCGGATGTCCAGAATCATGTTGTCATTGTGGTCGGGAGACGGACCCATGGGCACCGCATCGAGATTCAATTCGTGCCGCACCTTCCAGGCAATCACGTGATCGGAGCACGAAGTGCCGCCGCTGACGCCGAGGCCGCCGACAATCTCTCCTTTAGAGTTGTAGAGGGCCAGCCCGCCGCCAAAAACGACAAGGCCTCCCACCGGCTTGCCCACAATTGGATCGTTCTCCTGGCCGAAGCTCGTGGGATCTCCGAATGCAGCTTGAGGGTTCGGCGGCGCTGTGGTGATCAGGCCATAAAGACTCTGCCCGGGTTGCGTGGGAAAATACAAGTTGGCAGTCGAGAGAGCATAGTCAGGCCCGCTGAGGGCGTTTGCAGTGCTGGCTTTTTCCGCCGCGATCATGCGGCTTCCGGGCCAGACCTGGCTTCGATTGTCGCTGCTGAAGACAACCACGCAGCCGATCCCGTCGCGGTCCACGATGACTGCCCATCTCTGGTTGCCCATTCCACCGTTTCCTTTGGAGCCTTCTTTGACTACCGATTGCAGCACGCCGCGCAAGCGGTTGTGATCGGGCAGGCTGTTGCAGGCCGAAGGGGGCTGGCTCCACGCGAGAGATGAAACGAAAACAAAAACAAACGTGAGCAATGATCCGATACGCATAATGTTCTCCGTTAATGAATCCTTGTGCCGCCCATATTTGGCCCATTGGCTATTTCAGTTGCTGCAAAAAAGCGACGAGATCGCGCAAGTCTGTGCCGTTAAAAGCCGCCAAGTTCGGCATTTCCGCTCCCGGTTTAAGCGACTGGGCGTGGGTGACCCACGCTTCAAGATTCGCGGTATTGTTTGCGTATGAATTCGCGGCGATATTCTGACGGCTTGCGATGTGCGTCAAGTCGGGCGCGACAAAACCGTGCGCTTCCGTTCCGCGAATCTGGTGGCAAAGCGAGCAGGCCGCCCCCATGAACACATCACGCCCATGCAGGGCCTCTGCCGTGGTTGGCATGGCTGCGGGATTGAGTTGCTGCGCGTACCATTCCTGGTAATCTTTTTCCGGTTGCGCGACAACCAGTAGAAGCATGTGCGCATGCTGCTCGCCACAATATTCTCCGCATTGTCCCGTGTAGTTCCCCGGGGCATTTGCCTGAACGTGGATGTAATTCCGCGTGCCGGGTATCAGATCCACTTTTCCATGGAGCCGGGGCACCCAGAAGGAATGAATTACATCCGCCGTCGTTAGTTCAATGTCAACAGGCCGTCCTACCGGGATATGTATTTCATTCGCAGTCGTGAACTGGCGGTCTTCAGGATGGCCAAGGTACTGAATTTCCCACCACCACTGATGACCGATGACGCGGATTTCGGGGTGGTGCATGGAGTCGCCATCGTGCACGGGAAACGACTTCAAAGAAACTGTGCTCAGCAAGAAGAATGCGGAGAGCACAAGAAACGGGATAGCAAATCCGCCGATGAGAATCCACGACTGCCCTCCGCCAATGTTCCAGGGCTCGTGAGTGGCCAGCGATCCCCGCTTGCGGGTGGCCGCCCACAAAAGAAGGAGCCACATAATAAAAGAGATCACCAGGAACACAATGAGGACAGACCACTCCAGCCAGGAAATGCTCCCGGCGGCCGGTCCCGCAGGACTCAGAGTGGAGCGCGAGGTCGCGCAGCCAGCCAGCGCCGCCAGTGCAGTTCCTGCCACGGTCGCAAGAGTAATTCGGCGAATCATGGGCCTGGCCTCTTTACCTGCGGTTCCTGGGCAACAATCGGCGGATCAGGCTCCTGTGGGGTCCGCATGGATTTGATATATGCGACCAGCTTCCATATCTGGTCTTCGGGAACCTTCGTCCCCCACGCGGGCATTCCCATGCCCCGGCCTTCCGCAATGGAAGCAAAAATATGCGCGTCAGAGCTGCCATAGACCCAGACCGGATCGCGAAGGCTCGGCCCCATTCCTCCTCCGCCGTGTCCGCCATGGCATCCGGAGCAGTTGTACCAGACGAATAAACGCCTTCCCTCGGTCAATGCCACCTGATCGTTAGCGTAAGGATTGGCGGGAAGATTCAAGGCCACTTTCGGGCCGGGCACCGGGCCGACAGGAATCCCGATGGCCGGGGGCGCGCCGGATGCAGCAGCATGAGTTTGCTGTTCGTTACACGCGACAGCGCAAGAAAGCAGCAGAAGGCCAAGGAATGTTATGCAGGTTTTCATTCTGCGCCTCATTTGCACTCCTTTGGAGTTGAATCGTTTTCGAGGAGCGGTATGCCGTAAGTCAGCAAAAGAGCGCGGATTTTGCTGCGGCGGCGGGTAATTTCCGCATTCAGCTCATTGCGCAGCTCGTCTTCTCCTGGACGCACCCCCATGGAAATGCCGAATGTCACTGGCAAGGAACTATGGACACTGGCCGCGCAAACGGGAGTCAGATCGAGCGGGACCAGAGATCGCTGCGCAAAATAGCCGGCGAGCGGGCCCCAGGAAATCGCCACGTCCACGTCGCGTTTTTCGACGGCGCGAATCAAATCCGCCGAAGGATTATGCTCTGCCATATTACCGACCAACTTAAAGCCCACCACGTTATTGATAATTCCGCGTGCGGCCAATTCCTGGGCCCCCGGCGTGAATCCGTCATCCATTACATGCAGTCCGATCCGTAAAGTTTTCAATGACGGATCATTGAATGAACTAATGGCAAGACCGCTCGCGCGCCTGGTGACAAAAACGTAAGTTGAGCGGTAATACGGTTGGGTGGGCAGGGCAAGATCGTAATTTTTGGAAGGCACTCCCATGATGACATCGCACGCGCCGCGCCGGAAAACCTTCTGCGCAAGAGTCGGACTCGGAGGCCACCAAACGTACTGAAGCTTGCGCCCGAGATCATGCGCCACCATCTGTGCGAGCTTGTTTTCAAAGCCCTGCTCATGATCGTTTGAAAAAGGAAGATTGTTGGGCTCGGCGCAGACCCAGAGCGCAGGTTGTTCCGCGGATGCGGGCGCAGCCACGATCGTCAGCAGTACAACCACAGCCATGAATCCGCCGAAAATTGTTTTACAAACCGAAAACATATAAAAGGTCTCCGGGGCCCGTAACCTGCTTGATCTTCTTCATTGCGCCAGTGATTCCCAGTGCGGCATAAGGATCATCAATGGAAATCGAAGGCAAGGCCGCAGCCCCCATCCATCCGCCGATTCCGGCATAGATCGCGACGTATTGCCGCCCATCCGGCCCTTTGAACGTAATGGGGTCGCCGACGATCCCCGATGCAAGTTTCGTTTGCCACAGCACTGTTCCACTCCGGGCGTCAACGGCACGGAACCAACCATCCATTGTTCCGTAAAACACGAGGTCTCCGCCTGTCGCAAGCACTCCGCTGTAAACCGGGAAGTCCGTCTCCTTTATTCCCCACACTGGTTTTGCGTTCGCAACATCCCACGCCAGGAGTTCGCCCTGGTACCCACCTGGTCCCCGGTACATCGTTGTGCTCGACCCCAAAAAAGGCGTGCCGGCAATGTAGTTGGCCTGGATGCTTTCGTGGTCCATGCAGGTGTTATGCGCCGGGATATAAAGAAACCCCGTGCGCGGCGAGAGCGCCGAAGGAACAAATTCTTTTCCGCCGGTTGATGATGGGCAAACCTGGCGGGCGTTCACGCCCGTGTGCGTTACCTTGGCAGGGTCAACATCGGGAAGACCTGTTTTGAGGTCGTATCCCTTTGACCAATTTACCGGCTGGAATTTTTCTGCCGAGAGTATTTCCCCGGTTTCCCGGTCGAGAACGAAAACATAGCCAGTGCGGCCCGGATGGATGAGAAGCTTTCTCATCTGTCCGTGCCAGTTCATGTCCACCGCGATGTTTTCCATGATCTCGTCGTAGTCCCATGCGTCGTGCGGAACCAGCTGGACGGCCCATTTCGCCTCGCCGGTTTCGGGCTTGCGCGCAAAAATAGTGATCGTCCATTTGTTGTCGCCGGGACGCATGTCCGGGTTCCAGGGACCTGGATTGCCCGTGCCGTAAAAAACCAAATCAGTTTCGGGATCGTATGAAATCCAACCCCACACCGGACCGCCGCCAATCTTCCAGGCATCGGTGGGCCATGAGCTGACGCCGAGATCTTTTCCCTGGTCCTTTTTGTAAAAGGCCTTGAAGTCTGGCCCAATCAAAACGTCTTTGTCAGGGCCAGTGCTGTATGCGGTCCAAAGCACCCTTCCGGTCTTGAGGTCGAGGCCGACGACTTTGCCGCGGACGCCCATTTCGCCTCCGCTGTCGCCGGTAATCACAACGTTCTTCACAATCAGGGGTGCTCCGGTCGTCGTTTCGCCGATATCAATGTCGCCCACGAGCGTGCGCCACACTTCTTTACCGGTATTCGCGTCTACCGCCACAATGTGGTTATCGAGCGTGGCGTAGACAATCTTTCCGTCACCGTAACTGGCACCGCGGTTCACAGTGTCACAACATGCGACTCCTTGCGCCTTTGGATCAGGCCGCGGCTCGTACTTCCACTTCATGGGGAAGCCGGGTTTTGAGAGATCGAGGGCGATCAAATCATTTGGGAACGGCGTCACTACATACAAAGTCCCGTTGACGACGAGCGGCTGTCCTTCGTGGCCGTGAGGAATGCCCGTTGACATGGTGCCAATAATCTTCAGGCTGCTCACGTTTTTCGTGTTGATCTGATCGAGTGGGCTGAATCGTGTATTGGCGTAATCTCCCGCCGGGAGTGTCCACTCCCCATCGGGAACGGGACTGACAAAATGAATGCTGGGGATCTGACCCGGAATCGTCGTGGTGCTGCCGCTTTGAGCGAGAGCGGGCACGAGCAGACTCAGCAGGCAACCGATGGCGAGGACAAACCTTTGCATTCGTTCTCTCATTCTTCCTCCTCAGCGCAATGTGTACAGATAAGCGGCGACGTCACGCGCCTGTTGGTCCGTCAACCCGAGAGCCGGCATGGCGGTGCCGGGTTCAATGGACTGCGGCGACCGGATCCAATGCACGAGGTTATCGGGAGTATTGGGCACCTCGCCGCCGATGAAAGTCCGCCTGCCGAAATAAATAAGTGGAGGCCCTACCATTCCGCGGGCATCATGAATCCCTGGAATCAAATGGCAGGCCCCGCAGCGGAACTGATTGATCAGTTGCGCGCCGCGGGCGGCATTGCCGCCGGTTTCAATCGTGTAGGGAGACGTTATCTTGCCGCCAGTGCAGGCCGTGAGCGCAATCAACCCGCCCAGTACCGCCGCCGTTATGGCTGATGCAAAAATCCTGCTCACCTTGCCCTCATGCATATACCGAGAATGTAAACGGGGATCGAAAACCAGATGATCCCTACCCCGAGTGAAACACTCACAAGTACGCCCACCATTGCCATGAATTGCTTGCGCCCAGTGCCTTCAGCCTCGGTAAACTCTTCCGCGCCGGAAAGCTTCCGCCAGTTGCGGAATGAAATCATGCCGCCCGCGGTGGCCACGGCGAGCAACCCGAAGGTGATTACGCCAAGAAGAATCCTCATTCCCACCGTGGTAAAAACCGTGGAGCCCATTTCGCCGCCACGGCATGCGAACCAGGCAAGCGTTGCGTCGAGAAAGCCTGCGAGCGCCCAGGCGACAGCCGCCCCGGAGAAGCCAAACCACAGGCGCTTGCGCGAAATATCGGGCGGTTCCGGAAGATGTGTTTGCGCGTTCATGCGTAGTTATATATATTCGGCGCTACATACAGCAGCACCACGATGAAGAACCAAACGGTGTCCACGAAGTGCCAGTAAATGCCAATGTTGTGGTAAGGGCGGTGAGGCGTATACAGCGCCGGTTCCCAGCGCGGCATGATCAACAGCCACAGCAGCATGAGAACGCCGAAAACGACGTGCGCCACATGGAGGCTGGTTATGGTGTAAAAAAGCGAACCGTAAGCGTCCGTTCGCGGCGTGAGCGTCTTCAAATGCTCAACATCTTCAAAATACGTAAGGACGAGAAAAACAATGCCCAATAGAATCGTGCCAATCAGCGCCAGCCGCGCCGCTCCATACCGCATCTTTTTTACCTGCTGCTCGCCCCAATAAAGTACGCCGCTGCTCGAAAGCAGCACGGCGAGCATGGGCAGCGCATAGTGAAGCTTGGGTGGAATTTCCCCGCGCCACTGCGCGCTGCTTTTATCCGTGTAGTAATAGGCCACAAACATCACCAGAAAAATTGCCGCTTCTGTGGCCACAAACAGCGCCATGCCAAAAGTCCCGCGCTTGTCATCCACACGCCGCACTGGCGGCGGAGCTTTTGTGGTCGGCGAAAGTTTGTCAGTGTAAACAGGTGTCATGCGAGTTCACCCTCTTCCGGCTTTGGCCAGAACCATACCGCCGCAATGGCGAATGAATAGACCAGCGCACCCACGATCACCCACATGCTTTGAAAAGTCAGGGCCACGAAGATGGCCATGAAGCCGATTGCCAACAGCAAAGGAAGGATGGTGTCGTTTGGCATTCGTGCAAGCGCGAGGACCTCGGCATCGAGCCATGAGCTGGAAAGCGTCAAGCGGTCCTGATCGAGCACCCGTTCGCCGTTCGGGTCTTCTTCTTCCTCGTGCTCGTCCCAGAGCGGATGCCGCGAAATGACGGTCGGGATGTGAACGCTTCCGTAAGGCTCTGGCGGAGATTCCGTAGACCATTCAAGGGTATCGGCATTCCATGGGTTCTTGCCTGCAATCGCTCCCAGCTTCAGGCTCCTGAAGAAATTAATCAGGCTTATAAGAATTCCAAAGGCGAGTATGAAAGCGCCGACCGTCATCAGCATGTTGGTCGACCCCCAGCCCAGCCCTGCCTTGTATGTGTATATGCGCCTCGGCATGCCCAATACGCCGAGAATATGCATGGGAAAAAAGGCAAGATTGAAGCCAATGAACATGATCCAGAAACTGATCTTGCCCAGTTTCTCGTCCAGCATCCGGCCAGTCATCTTCGGGAGCCAGTAATACAGGGCGGCAAATACCGGCATCATGTTCGCGCCGACCAAAACGTAGTGAATATGGGAGACCACAAAATATGTGTCTGTAACCTGCCAATCTACGGGAATGACCGCCGTTACTACGCCGCTCAGCCCGCCGACCACCAGCAAGGCAATAAATCCAAGCGCAAAGTACATGGATGTGGTCAGCACCGGCCAGCCCTTCCAGATGGTGGCGACCCAGGCGAATATTTGCACGATCGTGAATATAGAGATCGTCATGCTGGCCGCGCTGAAAAAGCTCATCGCCAGGCCGCCCATTCCCACGGCAAACATGTGATGTACCCACACGCCAAATCCCACAAGCCCGGTGAGGACGGTTGAGACCGCAACATAGGGATAGCCGACAATGGGACGGCGGGAAAAGACCGGCACGATCATGGAAATCATGCCTGTCGCGGGGAGAAAGATGATGTAGACCCACGGGTGCCCGAAGAACCAGAACAACTGCTGCCAAAGTAATGGGGTGCCGCCCCGTGCGAAATCAAAAAAATGCGTGGCCCACCGCCGATCAAGCTCCAGGAAAATGTTTGCTACGGTAAGCGCGGGCAGCGCGAAGACGGTGACGAACGAGACTGTAAGCGTGCTGTACAAAAACAGCGGCATTTTACTGATCGACATGCCCGGAGCGCGCAACCGCAGGATGGTCACAATGAAGTTAATTGCGCCTCCTGTAGTCGAGATCGTGAGCAGGATCAAAGCGGTATTGTAAAAATCCATGCCCCATCCAGGGGAGTACGGGACACTCGTGTAAGGCGTGTAGGCGAACCATCCACCGTGAGGGGCCTGCCCGAGAAATGGGCTGATGTAAAGGAGAATGCCGGAGAACAAATACGTCCAGTAGGTAAAAGCGTTGAGACGCGGGAAGGCCATGTCGCGCGACCCGATCATCAACGGCACCAGGTAAACCCCAAAGCCCGAAAGAATGGGCGAGGCATACCAGAAGATCATGGTCATGCCATGCATGGTGAAGATCTGGTCGTAGGTCTCGGGACCCAGAATGTTCTGGTCGGGCCGCGCAAGCTGGATGCGCATAATGAGCGCTTCGATCCCGCCGATGAACAGAAACACCATCGCGGTGCCGATGTATCGTTTTGCGATTTGTTTGTGGTCTACCGTCGAGAGCAGGCCGTGGAGAGTCTTTGGCGTTTCCCACAGCTCAAGCAGGCGTTGCTGGACCGCTGCGCTCAACTTTTCAGTCTCCCGGATGGATCTTGCAGATCGTGAAGCAGATGATCGTGCGCTGCAAGTAGATGGAATTCCCCCTATTCCGGATGTACGCCTAGTGACAAATCCCTATTGCTATAGCAACTCGGCGGTTTCCGAACGACAGCGCCTCGATCTTATGGACGAGATACAGGTGTTCCCCCGCGATCGGTCTACTCTGCTAGGAATGAAACTCATTACGCATGTGCAACTGACAAAACAATTGCAACCTCTTAATGCCGCCGGTTAATGGCTGCCGGCACAGAGAGTTCCGTACCATTCGGGGGAAGCTATGACGATGAAATACAGTTTGCTTGCGACTACAATTTTCCTGATTTGTACAACCACGGCCCTGATGGCGCAACGCCAACCGGAATATGGAAAGTCCCCCGAGCGGACAATCACAGCAAATCCCGGCGCAAACAACCCGGTGGCCGAAGTTGATGAGACCGACAAGAATTTTATGAAGCACGCGGCCATCGGCAATCAGGCCGAAATCCAGCTCGGACAGATGGCGCAGACAAAGGCGTCGAATGCGGCGGTCAAAAGCTTCGGAGAGCGCATGGTTAAAGATCACTCGAGCGCGGATGACAAGCTCAAGAGCATCGCGGAAAGCCAACACATCAGCTTGCCGGTGCAACTTGATCCGGAGCACAACAACCAGGCCGAGGCCCTTTCGCGATTGTCGGGTCCGCAATTCGATAAAGCTTATATGACGCTCATGGTGCAGGAGCACACGAAAACAGTGAACCTGTTCAAAAACGAAGCTGCCACTGCCCACGATCCAACGGTGAAACAATTCGCGGCAACGGCGCTGCCCACTTTGCAATCACACCTGGATCAGGCGAGGCAGGTGGAACAGCAGGTGAAGAACGAATAGCACTCATCATTTTCGAATCGTCCTGTTTTCCAGCCTAAGGGGCGCATGCCGCTTTCAGTTATGAACGGGCCGACTCGTGCAGTTTCCTTTACTACTACGCAGCCAACTGTTCTTCCCCCGAAGGTTCCAATTTCACCTTCAGCCAGCCCGGTTGTCGTTTATCAAATGCCTTGTAGGCTTCAATGGCCGAAGTCATCGGTTCGGTTTGGCTCAGAATCTCTGAAGGCACCAGCGTTCCATTGCGAACCATTTCCACCAGGTCTGGAAGGTAGCGGCGATGGTTGCAATTTCCCATTTTCACGGTGAGGTTCTTGTTCATTGCTTTGCCAATATCAAAGGACTTTGCATTTACGGGATAAACCCCGATAATGGAAACTGTTCCCGCCTTGGCCACCGTCTCGACCGCCCATGAAAGGACCTGCGACGGCGCATCTCCTGGGTGCCAATTCCCTTCGTCGTTGTTGTTTTTGCTCTTCGCGCTCTTCTCAGATGGTTCCGCCTTGCCTGCTTTTTTGGCTCCGGGACCGGAGTGTGGCCGGTTGGCATCAATACCTACCGCATCAATCACGCGGTCTGCACCGATTCCCTTTGTCAGTTCTTTAATCGCCTCGATTGGGTCTTCCTTTTCAAAATTGATCGTTTCCGCGCCCTGGCTCCTGGCCATAGCAAGCCGGTCTTCAAGAGCATCGACGGCGAGAATTCTTCCTGCATCCAGAAGCTTGGCGCAAGCGATTGCAAACTGCCCGACCGGGCCGCATCCATAGACCAGCACAGTGTTGCCGGGCCTGATCTCGGCGTTCTCTGCGGCCATGTAACCGGTGGGCACAATATCGGAAAGGAGAATTGCGTCGTCATCGTCCACTTCATCCGGCAGTTTTACCAGCCCGACATTGGCAAAAGGAACCCGCGCTCTCTCAGCTTGCAGGCCTTGGAATGGCCCCGTCTCTTTGGGGCCGCCAAAAAAAGCAGTTCCGGCGGCTGGACCATTGGGATTGGCTTTGTCACACTGGGCGTAGTAACCCTCCCGGCAGTAAGAGCAGTTGCCGCAGCCAATCGTGGAGGGAATGACAACGCGGTCACCCGGCGTCAGATTGCGTACGCCATCGCCGATTTCTTCCACGATGCCTACTCCCTCATGGCCGAGGATGGTCCCGCGCTCCATTCCTGGCATCGTTCCTCGGACCATGTGCAGGTCCGTGCCGCAAATCGCGCTCGCGGTCAAGCGCACAATCGCGTCGAATGGGTCCTTGAGTTTTGGGTCGCTGACCTCTTGTAATCGGATGTCACCGATTCCATGAAACACAACAGCCTTCATGTGGCCTCCACCTTAAAGACAGCAAGATCGCGGTCAGTTGCCGCGGCCATCATTAGAGTTGACGCTTCGGGAAAATGGTTGCGCAGGTGCGGGAAACTTATTGACCCGGATGATGGTCTCTGCTCATAAGGAGCTGAGCTGCCGAATACGAGAGTGGCGGGAGGTCCTATGAGAATGCCGCATGATTAGCAATACGTATGTGCTCGGCACATTTGGCGGCCTTCGAAATGTGCTCGCAAAAAGAAAAGAGTGATTCCTGGTACTCGCCGCCCAGAGCGGCTTTCAACCTGTCCTGAGCGCGTTGCCAATAGGGCAGCGCTACCGCCAAGGCGTGCTCGCCGGCTACCGTCAGGGAATAAATGCGTTCTCCATGCCGGCAACCTACCCGCACCTGCACGTAGCCTTTGCGCCGCAATGTAGCCAAGCGGCGAGACAATGTCTCCACCGCAATCGAGTGATCGCGGGCGAGATCGCACTGAGCAATCTCAGCACGGTCATGAAGAGCACGCAAAATAATGAATTGTGTTGCCCGCAAACCGGTGGGCGCCAACACTAGATCGTAAAGCAACGTTACAGACCGGCTGGCACGGCGCAAAGCAGAACACACGCAGGCCAGTTCCATTGGGTTGGTACTCCGCGCTGCGCGTTCTTCCGCCATGTTTGCGACCGCCTGAATCGCCAAAATTTTTTGCAAGGCATCTGCGTTTGAGAAAGCGCCATGAACTCCCGAAATGCCCGAATTTAGATATACCACCGGAGAGATAAGTTGCATTGTGGCTGGAACACTGATCACAGCAGGCGCGTACAAAGCGGACCCCGAGGCTGGCAAGTTCAGACTCTCACATTACGGGAGGCGCCTGGATGCCGAGCACGGCAAGCGCCCGCATCAGCTCGCGCCTGACTACAAAAGCAGTCGCCAGCAAGAATTTCTTTTTCGCTTCCACTGCTTCGGTCAGTATGGGATAGCGGTGATAGAACGTATTGAACAGCTGCGCCGTTTGGAAAATATGCTTTGCCAGGTACGCCGGTTCGGAAGTGGCGAGACACTGTTCAATCACATGCGCGGTCTTTGAAGCGGCCAGCCATAGCTCCCATAGCTCCGTTCCATTTTCTCCCGTCAAAAGGCGTTTAAATTCCTCGGGCGGAATCGCGCTGCGGAGACTGCGTCCGAATTCGGCAATATCGTAACCACCCTTGCGGAAAATATTCGTGGCGCGCACGATGGCATACTGCGCGTAGGGGCCGGTTTCACCCTCGAAGCTGAGGGCCTCTTTGAAATCGAAAGCGATAACCGAGTTCTTGGTGAACTTCAACATGAAATAACGCAGCGCGCCAATCGCGATTTTCGTGGCGATGTTTTCGCGTTCGCATCCGGGCAACTCGGGATGGCGCGAATCCACTTCTGCTTTGGCTGAGGCAATGAGCTTATCGAGAAGATCATCAGCTTTTACGCCGAAGCCTTTGCGGCCGGAAACTTCGATGTAACTCTTCGCTTTATCTTCTTCGCTCAATTGGTAGCCAAGATCGGCGGCGCAGCGTGGCGTGAGCGCGACCATCTCATAAGAAAAGTGCGTGTAATGGTCCGCGGCTTCGTTGTGGCCAAGCCCACGGAGGGCCTCAATGACCGTTCCCTGGGCCTCAGATTGGCGGGCGTCAATAACGTTATAAATTTCGGCTACGTTGCCGAAGTGCGGATGATCGGGTACGCCTTGCTCGGACGAAATCCAGCAATCGTGGCCGTTAGGATAGCGATAAAACTTTTCGTAATGGAAGTCGCGGCCCAGCAATCCGAACTTCCACATGTGATAAGCAATGTCTTTGCCGACATAACCGACCGTGCCGTTGGAGCGCACAATTACTTTTTGGTCTTCCTCCGCGATCTCTGTGGTCTCTGTGGTTGAAGAAGTTCCCGCGCGCCGCATCACCCAGCAGCCTGCATTCTTGCCTTCGTTTTCGAAGATCAGAACGCCGGATTCTTTCAGCTTGGTGAACGCCGCGTCCCAAAAATGCAGGCGCAGAATTTCGCTTTCGCGAGGAAGGAAATCGTATTCGATGTCCAGCCGGTCCATGGTTTCCAGATGGCGGCGGAGAACGGCGGTCGAAACCAAATCCGCAAGGAGCGCAGTTTCGTTTCCGCCCTGTTCGATTTCATGCAGCGCCTTGAGACGGATTTTTTTATTTTCAGAGGCTTCCTCGTACCACTGCGAAACCCGCGCGTATAAATCCCAGCAGTAATAGTCGAAGCGCGGCTGCGCAATCAGCTTTTCAATCTCTGTGCGCGATTTCTTCTCTATATACAAAAATCCCACGACAACATCCGCCACCTGCACGCCGGTATTGTCAATGTAGTTCTGGACATCCACTTCCCTGCCCGCGCTTCGCAACAAACGTACGAACGTATCGCCGAGGATGGCGTTCCGCAGATGCCCGATATGCGCCGCTTTGTTCGGATTGATGCTCGAATGCTCGACGAGAACTTTGCCGGAGACCTTCTCCCGCTCTGGATTTTTATCCTCAACCAGAGCCTTCGCCACATACTCACGATCCACCCGGGCGTTGAGGTAGCCTGCGCCGGCGACTTCGAATTTCTCAAATCCTTCCTGCGGGCCGAGGCCTGCAACTATCTCTTCTGCAATCTTGCGTGGGGCCTTGCGCAACTTTTTGGCGAGCTCAAACGCGAGCGGCAGAGCGTACTCGCCGAACTCCACCTTCGGCGGCTGCTCGATGACAATGCGGGGCAGTTCAATCGAATAGGTTTGCTGCAAAAAATCGCGGATTTTCTGCGTCAGGCGACGTTCGAGATGGCGATACAAAGGTCCCTCTAAGTGATTGAAGAAAAAGTGATTGTAACAGAGCGAGCAGGACCTAAAGTTTGACGCAAGGTTAAAGCTTCCCTATGATGAAAATTCACTCAAGGAACTTTCGGACTAATCAAAAGCAGGTTTCTCGACTCGCAAAAAGGCATAAAAGCAGCCTTTTTGCTACGCTCGAAATTACGGAACCAACAAGAACTCCTGAATCATGAGCAAGACTTTTTACATTACGACGCCCATCTATTATGTGAACGCGCAGCCCCACATCGGGCACGCCTATACCACCATTGCCTGCGACACCATTGCCCGGCGGCAGCGCATGCTGGGCTACGACACATACTTTCTTACCGGAACCGATGAACACGGGCAGAAGATCGAGCGCGCGGCGCAGGCCGCCGGCACCGATCCGCAGAAGTTTGCCGACGAGGTTTCCGCGCAGTTTCGCGGACTGTGGCAGCGGATGGGCATCACCAACGACGACTACATTCGTACCACCGAAGCCCGCCATAAAAAGGGTGTCGAGGCATTGTTCCGTCGGATTCGCGACAACGGTTTTATCTATAAAGGAACTTACACCGGGCAATATTGCGTATCCGAAGAGCTTTATGTGGATGGCCTGAAGCCGGGCGATCCCTGCCCGACCTGCGGACGAATCACCGAAACGGTGCAGGAAGAAAATTATTTCTTCAAGCTCTCGGCCTTCCAGGACAAATTGCTGGCCTTGTACGAATCGCAGCCGGACTTCATCCGCCCGGAGACGCGCAGAAATGAAGTGATTTCTTTTGTGCGGTCCGGCCTGCGCGATCTTTCCGTCAGCCGCTCCACATTTAAGTGGGGCATTCCGGTACCCGATGATCCGAAGCACGTGATCTATGTATGGCTGGATGCCCTCTCCAACTACATCACCGCGCTCGGCTACGGTTCCGGCGACGTATCAAAATACAACAAGTATTGGCCTGCCGATGTGCAGATGATCGGCAAGGAAATCGTGCGCTTCCACTGCGTATATTGGCCGGCATTTTTAATGGCGGCAGAGCTGCCGCTGCCCAAGGCCATTATCGCGCATGGATGGCTGCTCTTTGAAGAAAGCAAAATGTCGAAGTCGCGCGGCAACATTGTGCGCGCGGAAACGATTCTGGATGTTCTTGGCAATGACGCGCTGCGGTATTTCCTGCTGCGGGAAATTGTCTTCGGGCAGGACGGATCGTTCTCCTTCGACGCGCTGGTGCAGCGCTACAACGCCGACCTGGCCAACGGGCTGGGCAATCTCGCCAGCCGTACGCTGACGATGATTAACCGGTATTTTAAAGGTGAAGTGCCGTACCCATCGCAGAAAGCGGCACATAAAGCCGCCGATGATGTGATCTCGGGGCAGGCGAAAAATACCATCCAGAATGTTCATTCGTTCTTCAATGAATATCAGTTTTCGCGCGGACTGGAAGCTGCCTGGGGTTTGGTGGCCGCCGTGGATAAATACATCGTCGAAAACGAGCCGTGGGCGCTGGGCGAAAAACAAGACGAAGAGAGCCGCGCCCGGCTGGCGACGGTGCTGTACACATCTGCCGAAGCGTTGCGGATTGTGACCGCTCTGGCGCATTCCGTGATTCCTGAGGCGACGTTGAAAATCTGGGCACAGTTGGGCCTTGGAGATATCACGAAGTTTGATCTTGCAGGACTGAAGTGGGGACAGCTGCAACTAGGAACAAAACTCGGCAAAGTTGAGCCGGTATTCCCGCGCGCCGATAAGAAATCCATTGAAAGGATGCAAGCCATGGAAGACCAGCAACGCGGCGGAGTTATCGCGGAAACGCAGCCCGCAACGCCCGAGAAAACGGCCTTGCCCGCGAGCGAAGGAGCAAAACCTGCTGCAACGGGTTCGCCCAACGCCAACATTACGGATAGCAAGATCACCATTGATGACTTCGCGAAAGTTGACCTGCGCGTAGCGCAAGTTAAAGTAGCGGAGCGGGTGAAGGGCGCGGACAAACTATTGCGGCTGGAAATTGACCTCGGCTACGAGACCCGGCAGATTCTTGCGGGCATCGCCGAAGCCTACGCGCCGGAAACTCTCGTGGGCCGCAAAGTGGTGATCGTAGCGAATCTTGCTCCTCGAAAACTGCGCGGACTGGAGTCGAATGGAATGATCGTCGCTGCCTCGCTCGAAGGCGGGAAGCCAGTGCTGGCAAGCTTTTTGGAGGAAGTGCCGCTGGGCGCGAGGCTGAAGTAATGCATGTTCGTTGATTCTCACGCTCACCTCGAAGGTCCGCGTTTCGATTCCGACCGCGATGAAGTCATCGCCCGCGCGCGCGAAAACGGAGTTCACACCATCGTCGCGATCGGCACAGGGGACGGCCCCGGCACGCTCGATTGTGCGGTAAGAATCGCCGATAAATACGACTTCATCTACGCGACCGTCGGCATTCACCCGCACGAAGTAAAGCTGGCCAAGGAATCTGATTTTCGGGAACTCGAAGCGCTCGCCAAAAATCCCAAGGTGATTGCCTGGGGCGAAATCGGGCTCGACTACTTCTACGATCACTCTCCGCGCGACTTACAGCAGCAAGCTTTTATCCGGCAGATGGAACAGGCGCGAGCGGCAAAGCTGCCAATTGTTATTCACTGCCGCCCATCCGACAATAGCGACAATGCCTGGGAAGATTGCCTGCGCCTGATTCAGCAACACTGGTCTGCGGGCGGATTGGGCGGCGTGCTGCACTGCTTTACCAGTACATGGGCCCACGCAAAACGCGCCCTGGATATGGGCTTCATGATCTCCTTTGCTGGAAATATAACCTTTCCCAAAGCCCAGCAGATCCGCGACTCCGCCAAAGAAGTTCCACTCAACCGCATGTTCATTGAGACCGATTCCCCATTTCTTGCCCCAGTCCCGTACCGCGGCAAGCGCAATGAGCCCGCATTCGTAAAAGAAACTGCCCGCCAATTGGCAGAATTGCGCAAGCTTTCGATGGAAGAGATTGGCTGGCAGACTTCTGAGAATTTTTACCGCTTCTTTTCTCTTCCCGAAAGTGCCGCTTCCATTTAGTTTGTTTGTAACTCTTGCTCCGCGATTTCATTTATCCTATAGACTCATAAAGTCATGCCAGAGAACACTTTTGATATTGTCAGCAAGGTTGACCTGCAGGAAGTATCCAACGCCATTCAGCAGGCGTTGAAGGAGATTCATACCCGCTTCGATTTGAAGGATTCCAAGTCGAATATCGAAATGGACGGCAAAGACGCCATCGTGCTGCATTCGATTGACGAATACAAACTCAAAGCCGTCAATGATGTTTTCCAGCAGAAGTTGGTCAAGCGAGGCATTTCGCTGAAGGGGTTGGCCTACAAAGAAGTCGAACCGGCAGCCGGCGGAACTTCAAAACGGCGGATCACCATTCAGCAGGGCGTCCCCATTGAAAAAGCAAAAGAAATTGTCAAGCTGGTTAAAGACTCAAAGAAAAAAGCGCAGGCCTCGATTCAGGGAGACCTGGTGCGCGTAAGCGGCAAAGACCGCGATACTTTACAGGAAATTATTGCCATGCTGCGGACGAAAGATTTTGGTATTGATTTGCAGTTTACAAATTACAGAAGTAATTAAAGATTCAATGCAGAGGACGCCGAGCGCGCAGAGAAACGCAAAGGATTTGCAATAAAGAATTTTGATTTTCTCGGCAAACTCTGCGATCTCGGCGGTAAATGAAAGCAAATAAACTTGTCCACCTCGACCGCCATTAACGGAAAAGAAATCTTCGCCATGCTGGCCGAGGACCTCGCCGCCATTGAGCGCGAGTTCGGGCGGGACACCGTCTCGGACGTCGAAGCCATCACGGAAATCGGCGAATACCTCCGCAACGGTGGGGGCAAGCGCTTGCGCCCCGCGCTGCTTCTTCTTTCTTCCAAGATGTTCGACTACGAAGGGCGCGGCGCGATTCGTCTGGGCGCGGTCGTCGAAATCATTCATACCGCAACCCTCGTTCACGACGACATCATTGACGAAGCCCAAACCCGCCGCGGCCGTCCCGCCGCCAACACGCAGTGGGGCAATTCCAAGTGCGTGCTGGCCGGCGACTGGCTTTACATGCAGGCATTCAAAGTCGCGTTGCAGGAACGCAACTTCCGCATTCTCGATACGCTCATTGAACTCACGCAACAGATGGTGGAAGGCGAGCTGCTGCAGATGGAAAAGCTCGGCAAGCTCATTTCGCTCGACGAGCACTTCGACCTCATCTACCGCAAAACCGCCTGCCTGTTTTCTGTATGCATGCGTATGGGCGCGATTCTCGGCGGAGCCACCGCCGAACAGGAAGAAGCTCTCGCACAATACGGACGTAATCTCGGTATGGCGTTCCAGATCGTTGATGACGAACTCGACTTGACGGCCTCCGAAAGTGTTCTTGGCAAACCTGTTGCCAGCGACCTGCGCGAAGGCAAAGTCACCATGGCCGTGATTCACGCGCTCGAACGCTGCACGTCCGGAGAACGGGACGCCATCAAGACCGTGTTGCGCAATGGCGCATTCAATGGCGTTCCCCACAGCGAGATCCTTTCCATTCTTCAGCGCTACGGTTCCCTCGATGCCGCACATGCCCGAGCTGCCCAGTACGCAGAAATCGCCAGCGGATGCCTCAGCAAATTTCCGGACAGCGAAATAAAACGCGCACTGCTCTGGGCCCCGGATTTTGTAGTGGCCCGGGAAAAATGATCCGGCCGTCACATTGACTGCGAATGCAGCCATACACTTCTTTTATGAGTTCTTCCCAGGAAATTGAAATTAAGTTCCGCGTGAAAGACTTAGGCGCACTCTCCCGCGAATTGCAAAACGCAAAATTCCGCATTGTTACGGAGCGCACGCACGAGTTGAATACTTTGTACGACCTCCCCGACAAAGCTTTGCGCCGCCGCGGGGAGCTCTTGCGCCTTCGCCAGTATGGTTCCCTTTGGACTCTCACCCATAAATCCAAAGGAAAAAGCGGGCCACACAAAGTGCGCACAGAGCTGGAAACAAAAATTGCGGATGGCGAAAAGATGAAAGCGATTCTGCATGCACTTGGCTACACAAAATCATTTATTTACGAAAAGTTCCGCACGGAATGGGCCGACGCAACCGGCCACGTGGTAGTAGATGAAACCCCAATCGGGAACTTTGGAGAAATTGAAGGCCCCGCGGAATGGATTGACCGCACCGCACAGAATTTAGGCATTGACCGTGGGGAGTACATTACTCAGAGTTATGCCGAATTATTCTCCGGCTGGAAACGCGAAAACCGCAGCGACGTTGAAAATATGCTGTTCTCCGCTACAGCCAGTTCCAAGTGAAGCTGAACGGCCCATCCAAGCCGAGTACCCACGATTCAATATCTCCCGGTTTTGAAATTCAGCCGAGCTGGATTCCAAATTGCGTAAGCAAACTCCTCCTCTGCTTTCAGAGTTTGTACCCTAAGCTACTTTTTTCCCTGCATGGTCTACCGGATGTTCTGCTTCGTGAATAGGCCCTAAGCTTTACCAGCACGTATTGTTTGGGAGGCTTTCAATGAAAGCAAGAATTACATTTTTTGCAGTGCTGTTTCTTTGCGCCTCGTGGCTTTGCGCTCAAACGAGCAATGGAACCGGGGGTAGCGCGGACACAATGCAGAACGGCACACAGGCGGCCCCACAACAGAGCACTCCGCAGACGGCCCCGCAAGCGGGCGGCA
Source organism: Terriglobales bacterium (assembly GCA_025927855.1). GTDB lineage: Bacteria > Acidobacteriota > Terriglobia > Terriglobales > Acidobacteriaceae > JAICKN01. Next base: position 5,245 of record JAICKN010000010.1, on the reverse strand, counting down.
ATCAGGGTACCGCAGCTCCAGGAACACAAGCCCCAGGAGAAAATGGCGCTGCAACCACGCAGAATGGAACACAAGCGCCGCCAGATCAGAATGGCACACAGAGTACGCCGCAGGCCAACGGTAGCCAGGGTGTGCCGGGCGCGGAAAATCCGGGAGCAACCCAGCCGGCCGCTCCCACGTCACAAAACGGGACATTGACCGGCTGCTTGTCAGGAACTCCTTCCGCGGGAGACTACACCTTAACGGACTCCCACACGGGGAAGAGTTATAAGTTGACGGGAGATTTCAATTCCTTACGGACCCACGTCGGGCAAATCGTTCAGGTGGTAGGCCAGGTGATGAGCGAGAACACCTCGCCCGCTGCGGCGCAAAACAACAACACGACTCCGCCCTCCGCGCCAACTGCGACGCCCACTGGAAATGTTTTTCAGGTGACAAATGCCACCGAAATTTCTCCGCATTGCTCCGGCAATTCGGCCGATAACAGTTTCGGCACAGCGACCTCTGCTCCGTGGCACGCTTCAATGACATTGGCAGCGCTCATGCCGTTAGAATCGCAACAGGGCGCCGGTAGTGGAGGGGCCGGAGCGGCGGGTGCCGCCGGAAGCACAGGAATTGCTGGATCGGCTACAGGTCAGGGTTCTGCCGCTGGCGGGCAAAACACGGGAACTGCCACTCCGCAAGGCAGCGCGACTAGTCCATCAACGGCCCCACAAACGGCCGCGCCAGGGCAAAGTTCTCCCAACTCGGGGAATGCCACGGGAACACCCGGCTCGGCAACTGGGACGCCCGGTTCGTCTACGGGAACTCCCGGGAGTGCGACACCTGCTCCGGGAACTGCAACCCCCGGCGCCACAAATCCTCCCGGATCAACCACGACCCCGGGATCCACTAACGAGACGCCAGGAAGCACAAATCCCAACCCGACACCCGCTGCCCCGGCCAATCCAAGTATGACGCAGCCCGGAACTCCGGATACAACTCCGGGGAGCGCAACTCCAAACACAACCACGCCGGGCAGTACGACGCCAGGCAGTACTACGCCGGACACGACAACGCCGGGAACTATGCCACCCGCTAGTACGAATCCGGGGACAACGCCTCCTGCAGGCGGCGGCACTCCGGGCACAGTTCCTCCGAGTTCTTCCACTCCGGGGACGACGCCTCCTCAGTAAGAGTTGAACCAAAATAAAAATAGGCCCTAAACGGGCCTATTTCTATTGTCCGAAACGGAATCCTCTTCACGGAGCTTCAATCAATTCCATTTTCCCATCGCGAGTCCGGTGCAGCACCATCACTTTTCCTTTAGGATCGCGGAAAACGAAAATATCGCGATCGCGGAAATGCGCTTCCTTAATCGCTTCCTCCAACGTCATCGGGCGTAACGCAACCGAATCTTTCGCGCGTACCAGATGTACTTCTGAAGACGATCCCTGCGCAGGGAACTTGTGCACGAGCACTGGCAGCGCAGTCGCTTTTGTGTAACCGACTGCCATCGTGGCATCGCCGACGTCCACACTGCCGTTCCATTTCTCGGCGGCATTCTTTGCTACGCCGTTTTCCCGCGGATGCCGCTTTTTCACGACCCGCCGCGATTTGTACTTCACAGCTTGTTTTTCCAAGTGATCGAGAGCTTCGTTAATGGCGGAACTCATGTCGCCTGACTGCGCTAACGCGACCAGAGGCCCATTGCGCGGCGTAATGGTAATTTCTGCTTTGTGCCGGTGCTTTTCGACGCTGAGCACGACTTTACCATCGAATTTGTCTTTTAGGATTTTGCGTATCTTGGTTAGGCCGGTTTCTACTTCTTTGCGGATCGCGGGAGTAATTTCAAAACGCCTCCCGGTGTATTCCACGTTCATGAGCGCCCCCAGAGGGATTCGGAAATTTTATGATCTAGTAACTTCGGAATTTCCAATTTACCTGCTCTGAAAAAAAGCACAATTACAAATTGCTAAATTATTTCTTCATTCGCCGCTGGTGCGTACTGGGAATGCGCATATCCTCCCGGTACTTGGCCACCGTGCGGCGGGTTACTTGAATTCCCTGCGATTGTAAGATGCGAGTAATCTGCTCATCGGTCAGTGGCCGCGAGGGATCTTCTTCGTCAATGAGCTTTTTCACCCGTCGCTTCAAAATCAGAAGAGATGTATTGCCACCTTCCGGCCCTTGCACGCTTTCACTGAAAAAGTAGCGCAACTCAAACACTCCCTGCGGCGTGTGCGCATACTTGCTCGCCACAGCACGGCTTACGGTCGAAGGATGCACTCCAATTTCTTCCGCCACTTCTTTGATCATCATCGGCTTCAGCTGATCAATTCCCTGCTCCAGGAAGTCTTGTTGCCGCGCCAGAATGCAATAGCAAACTTTCAGGATCGTCTGCTTGCGCTGCTCAATGTTCTTGATGAGCTGAATGGCGCTTTTATATCGCTCTTTGACATAAGTGCGGGTGTCTTTGTCGTTGGATTCACGGTTCAGCAGGCGTTTATAGGCAGGGTTCAGGCGAAGTTGCGGGACATCATCTTCGTTCATCATCACGAGCCATTCGTCTCCGTGCTTAATAAACGCAACATCTGGTTCAATAAGGCGCGGCTGCGTGTTGTTGTAACGTTGGCCAGGGCGGGGATCGAGGGTGCGAATATACTCCAGGGCCGCTTCGATCGCCTCGATAGGGCGATTGATGGCGCGGGAAATTTCCCGGAACTGCTTCAAAGTGACTGCCCGCAAGTGCTGGTCCACGACGGCAATGGCATCGGCAAGCGTTTCTTCCGTTGTGCCATTCACTTTGTGGTCCGCAAGTTGCCGTTGATGAAAACGCAGCTGATAGAGCAGGCACTCGCGTAAATCGCGGCAGGCCACCCCCGGCGGATCAAGCTGCCGCACCACTTCGATGGCCTCGTGCAAATCCGTTACGGTGAAGTTTGGTTTATATGTGGAAGCAGCAGTCTGGGCGGGACTATTTACTGGAAGAGGTTGAGCAGCGGGCGGAATTGCCGCCTGTCCGCTAATTTCTGCTGATAAAGCATCATCCGCTCCCGCGCTGCCGGAAGCGTCTGGAGGTGCCACGGGAGATTCTGTTCCCCAAGGCTCGGCGTCTGGCGAGCCAGTTTCCTCAATGGCGCCTAATCCTAAAGCGGCAGCTTCTTTAACCACATTCTCCACGACGGCCACATCGGCTTCCACAGACGCCGCAGGCACGATGCCCAGTAACTCTTCATCGCTGGCAATTAGATAGCCATCTTCGTTTAAGTTTCCAATGACCTGCTCTGCCGCTTCGCACACTTCCGACCGCAGGGACAACGACCCAATCTGCCACTTCAGGTGGTCGCTTAAATTGCTGGGTTTGGAAAGGAAATTTTCAAACGATGGCCGCTCGATCTCTTCCATCTCGCGGGAGCTGCGGAAGCCGGGATCGAGGTAATCTTGAAAGAAGGAGCCGAAATCAATTTCCTCGAAAGGGTCTTTCTTTTCGACCGCAGTTATGGGATTTTCTTCCGGAGCGGCGGCGGTCACGCGGTCACGCTCTTCTTCCTGGCGGCCCACGTCGTCAATCAGGGGAACGGAATCTTCCAGTTCCTCCAGCACCGGGTTCTCCACCATTTCAGCGTTGATCATGTCCTTGAGCTCAAGTTTGTTAAGCGCAAGCACGCTGACCATCTGCACCAGTCCCGGCGTGAGGATTTGCCGTTGCGAGACCTTCAGGTGAAGTTTGGGCTGGAGTAGGACCATAAACGACTGGCTTCTGGCCCCTAACTGCTGGCTCCCGGAAAAACACATGGCGAGAAACCATCAGCTAGAGGCGGATTTTCACACCAACGAAAAACTCTCTCCTAAATAAACGCGGCGCACTTCGGGATCGCTGGCCAACTGTTCCGGTACGCCTTGGCGGAAGATGCGGCCGTTATCAATAATGTAGGCCCGGTCGGTCACCGAGAGCGTCTCTCGAACGCTGTGGTCCGTGATCAGAATGCCAATTCCTGCAGCCCGCAGATCGCTGATGATTTTTTGCAGGTCGAGCACGGCAATCGGATCAATCCCGGAAAACGGCTCATCCAGCAGGATGAACTTGGGATTTATACAGAGCGCCCGCGCGATCTCCACGCGCCGCCGCTCTCCTCCCGAGAGCGCATATCCCCGGTTGTGGCGGATGTGCTCCAACCCCAGCTTGTCAATCAGCTCTTCCATCTTTTCCCGGCGTTCATGCCAAGAAATGGGCTGGGCTTCCAGCACGGCAAGGATGTTCTCCTCTACCGTAAGTTTGCGAAAAACCGAAGCCTCTTGAGGGAGATAACTGATTCCGAATTGCCGGGCCCGCAGATACATGGGGACGTCCGTAATATCCTGATCGTCCACCAGTACCCGGCCCGTATCCGGGGGGACAAGGCCTACAATGCTGTAGAAGGTTGTGGTCTTGCCGGCGCCATTAGGCCCAAGTAATCCAACAACTTCGCCCTGTTCCACCCGCAAGGTGACGCCATTTACAACCCGGCGTCCGCGATACGATTTTCCGATTTCGTCGGTGGCCAGAGTATGCATTTATCGTGCCACTCGTGTGCGGGTGACGGCAGGAGAGCGTTGGCTTCCTTCCACCAGCACCCTATCATCGTGTCTAAAAAAAGTCAATGAAACCCCGGTAATCTTGCCATGTTCGGCATCAAAAATGCTGGGAGAATTTCCCGTTAAGACGAATTTGTCATCCGCAGGAGTATAGGTGAGCCGCTCTCCCGTAGCTTTTCTGTCGGGCTGAGTGATCAAAACATTCCCGGAAGCCGTAATTTCTTCGATTTTTCCCGCAGAAGTTAAAACCGATTCACCAGTTTTGGCATTCGGCGGCCCTAAAGACACTTCCATTTGACTGGACGTCAGCAAAACCTCTGGTCCTTTCACAGCCGCTCCGCCCAAAAGGTGAATTTTTCGCTCCCGCCCGGCATAGACGAGCCGCGCGCACGTAATTGTGACCGGAATTACTTCCCCCTTGCTATCTACCTCGGTGAGCGTGGTGGAAACCCGCGCGTTTGAGGAACTCTGGGCGATCACCTGATTCTGTTCTTGATCAAATTCGATGGATGGCGCCTGCACCATGTTCGCATCCTGCCAGAGCCGAGCATCGCCGCTATAAAGCGCTACTACAGGGGAGCCGTGGGCCATCATGGTCTCGGCGGTTACGTGAATCGGAGAAGAAGATGCCGATAATGTTTCATTCGCTGGCGAGGGCTTCGACTGGTTAAGAGCCTTCGGCTGGTTT
>JAICKN010000197.1 GCA_025927855.1 Terriglobales bacterium | reverse complement strand
TCCCAATGAGGTCAACCTCAACCGTATTGGCAACCTGAACGCCACCGACTTTACCGTGAGCATCCCGTCCGCATCGCTCACTGCTTTATTGAGCGACAGCACGGTAAAACTGCTGCAAGATCCGCAGATTCGTTCCGTGGATGGACAGAAGGCATCGCTCAAGATCGGCGAACGTGTGCCCGTGGCCACCGGCTCCTTCCAACCCGGCATTGGCGGCGTGGGCATCAATCCACTGGTGAATACTCAATTCCAATACCTCGATGTAGGCGTGAATGTGGACATTACGCCTAAAGTCCATGCCGACGGCGAAATCACCTTGAAGACCTCCATGGACATCTCCTCCGTGACGGGCACCTCGAACATTGGCGGCATCAGCCAGCCCGTGATTGGACGCAGGACCATTGAGCACGAGATTCGTTTGAAAGACGGCGAGGCCAGTCTGCTCGGCGGAATGCTGGAAGACCAGGAAACCAAGTCCCTGAGCGGTATCCCGGGACTGGCAAAAATTCCGATTCTGCATTACCTGTTTGCCCAGACCGACACCGAGCATCGGGAAAATGAAATTGTCTTTGTGCTGGTGCCGCACATTGTCCGCGAACCCGCTTCGGAGATTCTGCATGAGGCCGCTATTGATGTAGGCACGGCCAATACCATTGAATTGCACCGGATCAGCAAGCCGGTGGCAGCGGAAACGCCTGCCCCTGCGACCTCTCCGGCAACTTCGCCGCAGGCTTCCACCGGACAAGCCGCGCCGCCCAGGCAATCCTACCGTCCAGAATTGACCCCGAACGGCCCGCAGAACAATGGGGCCCCGGGCGCAACGCCTGTTTCCGGCAGTCCGGCGTTCACGTTTGATCCTCCGGCCATTACGCAAACCAAGGGCGCAACCTTTGCCGTGAATATTCTTCTGAGCGGGGCCCAGAACGTCTATTCGGTTCCGCTGCAGATCAACTACGACCCCAAAATGGTGCAGGTGGTCAATGTTTCCAACGGCGGCTTTCTCTCACAGGATGGCCAGGCGGTGGCCCTGGTACATCGCGATGACTCGAACGGTACGCTGCAAGTAACGGCAACGCGACCGCCGGGCGCGCCAGGAATTTCCGGCCAGGGTGTCGTCATCACGTTGACGTTAATGGCCAAAGACAGCGGCCAATCCATGCTCACGATTTCCAAGGGCGGGGCGCGGAATCCGGCAATGCAGCCCATTACCGTCGCCGGGGCCGTGGCAACAGTCACAATCCAGTAGTAGGTTTTTTCGATATGTGGTTCCATCGCAGGCCGCGCAAAACAAACTCCGCCGGAGGATTCACGCTGGTGGAGTTGATTGTGGCGACCGCCATCCTGATTATTCTTACCGGGATGGCGGTTCCCATGGCGCGTGTGACCATCAAGAGGGAAAAAGAGCACGAGTTGCGCCAGGATTTGTGGGAGATGCGCGACGCCATCGATCGCTATAAAGACGCGGCTGACCGTGGAGCATTCCAGATCAAGGTAGACTCTCAGGGATATCCGCCGGACCTGGACACACTGGTCAAAGGCGTGGACGTGAACGGGAAAAAATTAAGATTTTTACGCAAAATTCCGATAGACCCGATGACCGGCTCCGACGATTGGGGACTGCGCTCGATGCAGGATGATCCTGACTCTGATTCCTGGGGCGGCCAGAACGTTTTCGATGTGTTTACCAAGTCCGAGGGCACTGCGCTCGATGGAACAAAATATAAAGATTGGTAAAGGGATTTGTTAAGACAGATTGGTCGCAAAGCGGTAACGCTAGCCACTCGTTCGATAGTGAAATTCTAATGATTGTTCGTTTTAATTCATCAATGACGCAGTCCCGCAAAAAACGCAGCCGCGGCTTTACTTTGATCGAACTGTTGATCGTGATAAGCCTGATCGTGATTCTCGTCTCGATCTCAGTGCCGGCCTATAACCAGTCCGTTATTCGCGCTCGCGAAGCGGTGCTCAAGCAGGACTTGTTCGAATTGCGTTCGCTTATTTCCCAATACACTCTCGATAAAGAAAAAGCTCCGCAATCGCTCGACGATCTGGTTTCCGCGGGTTATCTCAAGCAGATACCCAAAGACCCTTTTACCCATGCCGCTGATTGGACGGTAGATCAGGACGACTCCCTGATGTCGGCTGACCAGACGGACCCCGGCATAAGCGACGTGCATAGCGCCTCGAATGAAGTCGGCACCGACGGGACCGCATACAGCAGCTGGTAAATGCTCCCGCTGGCCGGGGCGGATCCATCTCAACTGGAAATTTTCAGGATTTAATTCGCGGGCAAAGCCCGCACCAATTCCTTGAACGTCTTTCCCCGGTGCTCATAATTCTGGAACTGGTCGAAGCTGGCACATGCCGGGGCGAGAAGAACAATCTCGCCGGGCTGGGCAGCAGCGGAAGCCCGGCGCAAGGCGTTGTCGAGAGTTTCGGAATGCACGATCTCTGCCGCGCCCTGAATGTGCGATTCAATTTTTGCCGCCGCCGCGCCGATTGTATAAACCTTTTTCACCCGCTCGCGCAATAGCGGATTCAGCGCGGTGTAGTCGCTGCCTTTGTCCTTCCCTCCGAGAATCAGGTGAATATTCGCCGGGAACGATTCGAGCGCTTTGATGGCCGCATCCACGTTTGTGGCTTTGGAATCGTTGTAATATTCCACTCCGCGCACGGTGGCAACATACTCAAGGCGGTGTTCTACGGCCTTAAAACCGGCAACCGCCCGCCGGATTTTTTCGACAGGACATCCCATCAGCGCGCCGGCGCAAACAGCCGCCAGAACATTTTCAATGTTATGCGCGCCTTTCAGGGGAATCTCCGGCACGGGAATAATTTCGCGCTCGCCTCCCGAATCGCGGAAAACAATTTGGCTGTTCTTCACATAGGCGCCTTCCGGCACAGCTTTCGTCCGGCTGAACCAGAAAACCTGGCCGCGCGTGCGGCTGGCCAGTTCGACGCAGGTCGCATCATCGGCATTCAGCACCGCAAAGTCGCCGAGCTGCTGGTTTTGAAAAATCCGCGCCTTGGCCTCTGCGTAGGCGGCGAAAGTTCCGTGACGGTCGAGATGGTCAGGGGTAATGTTGAGGATGAGGGCGACGCGCGGGCGGAAGCTCGCCGTGGTCTCAAGCTGAAAGCTCGAGACTTCAAGGACGATCGCGGTCTCCGGCGTGCTTTTCTCCACCAGGGAAATTGCGGGAGTTCCGATGTTGCCTCCGACCAGCGTCAGCATCCCCGCTGTGCGCAGAATTTCTCCAATCAGCGTGGTTGTCGTGGTCTTTCCATTCGAGCCGGTAACCGCGACGATGCGCGCAGGCAGAAAGCCCGCCGCAAGCTCAATTTCGCCAACGATCATCGTGCCCAGAGCGCGCGCCTGCTCCAGGGCCGGCGTATCCACTGGGACGCCGGGGCTGACGACAATCAAATCCTGTTCGCGGAAGGTGCGCTCTCCGTGTCCTCCGGTTTCAACGGCTATGCCTTGATTGAGCAGCAAAGGAATTTCCTTGCTGAGCTGCTCGTGCGGCTTTGAATCCGACACGGTAACAACCGCGCCACGCCCTTTTAAGAACAAGGCGGAAGCCACGCCCGATTTTCCCAGGCCAACAACAAGCACGCGTTTGTTATGGAGTTCCATCAAGATCGTTTCACCACGGAGACACCGAGACACGGAAAGAATCGGCATGGCGCCGAATCATTTCCGCCTGATAACTCGTATTAAACCATGGCCATACTAGCCATAGGAATCTACAAAAGAGTGAGAAACCATTTGTTTCTGGGTTTCTTTTCTCCGCGCCTCCGTGGCTCTGTGGTGAATTATCGCAGTTTCAAGGTGGTCAGCGCGAACAGCGCAAAAATGAGGGAAGCGATCCAGAAGCGCACGATCACCTTGGATTCTGACCATCCCATGAGCTCGAAGTGATGGTGAATGGGAGCCATCTTAAAAATGCGTTTTTTGCGAAGCTTGTAGGAGCCCACCTGCAAAATTACCGAAAACGCCTCAATCACGAAAACACCGCCGATAAAAGGCAGCAGCAACTCCTGCTTGATCAAGACAGCGACCGTGCCGATCGCTCCGCCCAAAGCCAGCGAGCCGACATCACCCATAAAAACTTCCGCAGGATGCGCGTTATACCAGAGAAAACCAATGGCCGAACCGACCATAGCGCCGCAAAAAATGGTTAGCTCGCCGATCTGCGGCATGCGCGGCAGCTCAAGGTAAGCGGCAAATGTCGCGTGACCGCTGAGATATGTGAGCACTGTGAGCGCGCCGGCGGCGATGACCGTGCACCCGATGGCGAGGCCATCGAGGCCATCGGTAAGATTCACAGCATTGCTGGAAAATACGATTACCAACGAAACAAAAACGATGAAGGGCAAAAATGCCAGCGGCCAAAGATGCGGATGTTGCTCCAGGCTTTTGATCACAAGGTCAGGATGGAACTGCTTAAGAAATGGAACTACCAGCCTGGTGGAATAGAGGCCGCGCGTCTGCATCGCGATCAATGCCACGGCGATGCCGATCGCCGTCAAGAACTGATATCCCAGCTTGGCTTTGCCGGTCAGGCCAAGGTTTCTGCGGTGGACGACTTTGGTGTAATCATCGGCGAACCCTATCGCTGCATAGGCGATGGTGGAAATTATCGCGATCCAGACAAAGCGGTTGGAGAGGTCGGCCCACAACAGCGTTGGAACAATAATGGAAATCACAATCAGCAGGCCGCCCATGGTCGGCGTTCCGGCTTTTTTTTGGTGTTCTTTGGGCCCTTCCTCGCGGATGTATTGGCCGATTTGAAATTCGCGCAGCCGCCGGATGACCGCTGGGCCAATGATCATCGCCGTAAACAGAGCGGTAAGGCTGGCGAACGCGGTGCGAAACGTGAGATAGCGAAAAATGCGGAAGGGCGGAAAATAATGAAAAAGCTTGAGGTACAGCAGCCAATAGAGCAATCCGCCTCCGAGTTAACTTATGGTAGTAAGCCCACGCCTACCGAATAACCTTTTAGGCTGAGCTTAATTTCTGCCCGCTGCTTCCTTCCACACGTCCAGGGCTTTTTCCAGCTTTACTCCGCGCGAAGCCTTCAGCAGAACGACATCACCCTCGCGGGTTTCGCGCGCCAGCCATTGCCCAGCTTCTTCGGGAGTCTCCACAAACATACTTTCGGTTCCTGCTTCGCGGGCGGCTTCAGTCATCTGCCTCGCTAAGCCACGCACTCCCAAAAGAAAATCTATTTTCTTACCGGCCATGTAGCTTCCGCACTGCCGGTGAATTTCGCCGGCCGTTGGCCCCAATTCCAGCATTTCACCGGCAACCACAATTCTTCTTTTTGACGGCATCGTAGCCAGAGCGTCTACCATGGCCTGCAACGCCTTCGGATTGCAATTGTAGCAATCGTTAATGGCGGTGATGTTGCCAATCTGGACGACCTGGCCGCGCTTATCGGAGGGCTGCAATGTTGCAAGCGCCCTTGCCGCCTCTGAAGGACTCATCCCGCGTTCCAGCCCGACGGCCACGGCAGCCAATGCGTTGTAAATATTGTGCGCGCCCACCAGCCGCAAAACGGCTGCCTCCCGGCAACCTCCCGCCACAATTTCAAACTTTGAGCCTTCCGCGCCCAGCAACTGAATATTTTCCGCGCGCACATCGGCGGAAGCCCGCAGGCCGTACATAACAACTTTCCCTCTAAAATCGCGGCCGAATTGCGAAACATATTCATCATCGGCGTTGATGACCGCGACCCCATGCGAAGGCAGCGATTCGATTAATTCATATTTAGCGCGCGCGATGCCGGCAACAGAATCAAAAAATTCAAGATGCACCGGCGCGACATTAGTCACCACGCCGATTTCCGGGTGCGCAATTTTTGCCAGCGCGGCAATTTCACCCGCATGGTTCATGCCCATTTCTACGACTGCAATGTCATGCTCCGGCTCCAGCTTCAGCAGCATCAACGGCAATCCAAAATGATTATTGAAGTTGCCTTCGGACTTAAGCACGCGGAAGCGCGCGGAGAGCACATGGGCGATCGCTTCCTTGGTCGTAGTTTTACCGGTAGATCCCGTCACACCCACCAAAGGCTTGCGCCACCACATTCGGACCGCAGCGGCCAATGTCTGCAGTGCCGTCAGCGTGTCTTCCACGGCAAGTAAACGCAGTGGAGACGGATAGCGCGTCAGGGAATCCTTGCGGACCACTGCGGCGGTAGCTCCGCGTTGCAAGGCTTGCGCAACGTAATCGTGGCCGTCGAGACGTTCGCCTTTCACCGCAAAAAACAATTCGCCCGGCCGGATTGTGCG
>JAICKN010000124.1 GCA_025927855.1 Terriglobales bacterium | reverse complement strand
GGTCTTGGTGATGTCGTAGCGCACGCTCGGCGCGGTAGTGATAAGGTCGAGTCCGAACTCGCGCTCCAGGCGCTCTTGAATAATCTCCATGTGGAGCAGGCCGAGAAAGCCGCAACGGAAGCCGAATCCCAGGGCGACGGAGCTTTCCGGCTCGAAGAAAAATGATGAATCATTCAGGCGGAGTTTTTCCAATGCCTCGCGCAGCTGCGTATGCTCGTGCGCGTCCACGGTATAAATTCCCGCGAAGACCATGGGCTTGATTTCTTCAAAGCCGGGCAGCGGCTCCAGCGCAGGATTCGCGGGATCTGTAATGGTGTCGCCAATTTTGGTATCGGCGACGTTCTTGATGGTGGCGCTGAGGAAACCGACTTCGCCGGCGCTTAACTCATCCACGGCAATAGGCTTCGGTGTGAGCGTACCCAGAGTTTCAATATCGAAGACGGCGCCGTTCGACATCAGGCGGATTTTCTGGTCTTTGCGAATGCGGCCTTCAAAGACGCGCGTGAGCACGATAACGCCGCGGTAAGGATCGAACCAGGAATCGAAGATGAGCGCCTGCAATTTATTTTCTGGGTTCCCTTTGGGCTGAGGAATTTTTTTGACAATGGCTTCGAGCACATCGGGGACGCCCTGCCCCGTCTTCGCGCTAATGAGCACCGCGTCAGCGGCATCGAGGCCGACGGCGCTTTCGATCATTTCTTTGGTGCGGCCAATATCTGCGCTGGGCAGGTCAATTTTGTTGATCACGGGAATAATTTCCAGGCCATGATTGATGGCGAGGTACGAATTAGCCAGCGTCTGCGCTTCAACGCCCTGGGAGGCGTCTACTACCAACAGCGCGCCTTCGCAGGACGCAAGCGAGCGGGAGACCTCGTAGGAAAAATCCACGTGGCCGGGTGTGTCAATTAAATTGAGCTGGTAGGTTTCGCCGTCATTCGCCTTGTAGATCATGCGGACTGCATGCGCCTTGATGGTGATGCCGCGTTCGCGTTCCAGGTCCATGGAATCCAGCACCTGCGCCTGCATCTCGCGCATAGCGAGAGATCCGGTCAACTCCAGCAGGCGGTCGGCCAGCGTGGACTTGCCGTGATCAATGTGCGCAATGATGGCAAAGTTGCGGATGTGGGAGGAGTCCATGATGAGTGCTTAATGTTTGATTTTAACAGGGAGGGCGCGGAGCAGGATTTTGCTTCGTTCCACTGGAGCAAATTGCAGGGAAACGGTCGCGTGGCAGATATTCCCAGCAAATGATCGCACTTCGCATAGCGACATCCAGGAGCGCCAAGATGACATAAACGACGGGAGCTTGGGTCATTCTTGATAGGATGACAACATGAACCCATTTACCGCGATTGACCACGTCCAGCTTGCCATCCCGCTCGGAGAAGAAGAAAAGGCGCGTCAATTTTATGTTGGCATCTTAGGGATGACGGAAGTGACCAAGCCTGTGGAACTCGCCGAGCGTGGCGGATGCTGGTTCCAGAGCGGCAATGTGCAGATTCATCTTGGAGTGGAAGAGGCTTTCCGTCCCGCTAAGAAGGCGCATCCGGCTTTACGGTGCGGAAACTACAAGGAGCTGACAGCAAATTTGCAACGGGCCGGAATTGCAACGACTTTAGATACGACCATCCCCGGGGTTACGCGCTGCCACATTCACGATTGCTTCGGAAACCGGATTGAGCTAATCGGCGAATGAGCGCAGCGCGAATGATATGCCGCATCCTTTATGTTGGTCTTCAGCTATCTCGACGAACTTGTCTTAGATCCTTCGCGGTTCTCGGCGACTACCGGTGTTCCGGCTTTCGCCATCAGGACGTCGGTCCTTACGACTTCCCACTAGCGTGCGCGCGGTTCCGGCCGCCACGTTTGGCCGCATAAAGAGCTTCATCTGCTTGCTGAATGAGTCCTTCCAGGCTAATGTCTGCGCCGGGTTCCGCGATGGCCACTCCCAGGCTCGCCGTTACCTGCACCTTCCGGCCAAGGGCTTCAATTCCCTTCCCGCCGATGAGCCGCCTCAAATCCTCCGCGCGGCGCATCGCGATCTTAGTGTCGCATCCCGGAAAGACTATAAGAAATTCCTCCCCGCCATAACGCCCAATGCCGTCATATACGCGGATGTTGCCATGCATCCTTTTAGAAATTTCCTTGAGCACCGCGTCCCCGGCAAGGTGCCCCAGCGTGTCATTGAGTTTTTTGAAGTGGTCCAGGTCCACCAACACTACTCCCAACGGCTTTTCATCGCGGTCGGCGCGCACCAGTTCCCGTTGCAAAAAATCCAAAATCTGCGCCCGGTTCCACAATCCCGTCAGCGGATCGTGCGTCGCCGCAAAGCGCAGCGAATCTCCCAGCCGGATCAACTGCTCCTGCAGGTCAAGAATCCGTCGTGCCGCAATCAAGCGCGCCTTCAGCTCCAGCTTACTGAACGGCTTCACCAGATAGTCGTCCGCGCCCGCCTCCATGGCGCGCAGCAAGTCCTTCTTCTGATTTCGCGCCGTCACCAGCATGATGTAGGTATAAGGCCGTCCTTCGCTGGCGCCGCGAATCCTTCGGCAAAGTTCAATACCCTCAATGTCCGGCAGCATCCAGTCGGTGATTACGAGCTTCGGAGCGTCGCTTGCCTGCAGCGCCTTCCATCCCGCCTCGCCTGAACTTGCAACCGACGGCTCAAAGCCCCACTCCTTCAGGTGCTTCGACGTTAGGCGGCGGTCCACGGCGGAATCTTCAATGACTAAGATTTTCATCGTTCCCAAGCTCTATTCGTTGGCGATCTTTTTTACCAACTTTGGCCCCCAACTTTGCAAAGCATTTTTAGGTTATTTCGATAAATCCGTCAATTTACAGCCATTTTCTTTTGGCGATCAAATTAAACCCTCGCCATTACGCTCATTGTTGAAGCCGTCAATCCTAAACGATCATTCAACCACAGTCGCCTCCGGATAGCCATGTCACTGTCGTATAACTCCAGACACACAGCGCACTTGCGCACACACAAATTCTTGCCGATTGCAGCCTGATTCACGCCAAAAATAGCAGCCATGATTAGCAACTAACTGCCGTAAAATAACCTGCTATAAACGAAGACCGTTATTGCGGACAATCTACGAGGTGACGCATGAATGAGGTCACACAAATGCCTCGAGACGGCGAATGGATTAAGCGTTGTCGTAGAAATGAAATATGGCTGGATCGTGAGACTTCGGACTGCACCAGCCGTTTGCGGCCAGTGCAGCCCTGGACCTCACAGTTTATGCCGCGCTGCGGGAACTCTTCCTCGTGCTCGTCCGTTTACGCCGTGGAGCAGCCTCAGGCTCCTCTTCTTCCATTTCTTCAGCTTCTTCAGTTTCCTCGGCTTCCGCTTCTTCAAATGCCTCAGAATTAATTTGTTTCGCCAACTCGGTAAGTTTGCTGTCTGTTTCTTTCTCTTCCTCCAGTGTTTCGTTCAATAGAGAGGCCTGTTCTGATTCTCCCAAGATTTCCGCGAACTCAGCTACCGTGCCATAGGCCGCAATCTCATAGTGTTCCACGCGCTGAGCGGCGCCGATGAGAGCAGCGTCCATCACCGCTCCTTCATAGTCTTCGTCCATTACTTCCGAGCCTTCTTCGACCAGTCCCTCCATGCCGGCGCATTTCTTGCCCTTTGGGCTTTCATCCAGCGATTCGAAAATCTTCTGTAACCGCTCTACGTGCTCCTTTGTCTGCTCAAGATGATCTTCGAATCCCTGCCTTAATTCATCCGAAGAAGCAGCCTTGGCCATTTTCGGCAATGCCTTCACCAGTTGTGTTTCTGCGTTGTATAAGTCTTTGAGTTCATCAATGTAAAGTTCCTTCAGATCTTTGTTAGCCATGTCAGACTCTCCACGTGAGAATATCTTCCGCCTTTAGGTGCGATTATCTTTCCCCAAGTTGGATTGGCCGCCCGCGCTTGAATACTTAGGGAGTGTTCACAATAAACACAGCATTCCTACAACCATCCCTGTATGGACGCTTTGGTATTTTCCTTGATACTCACTGGGAAGGCTCTGGAATCATGCCGTCAGGACGTCCAAAGGGCCATGGATAATTGGCAATGACAGGAAAATCCGCCACAACTCCCGCGTTCCTCTTCGACCTGGATGGCACGCTGATTGACAGCGTATACCAGCATGTACTCGCGTGGCGCGAGGCGCTGGAAAGCGCCGGAATTACACTTTCGGTCTGGCGAATCCACCGTCGTATTGGCATGAGTGGCGGCTTGCTGGTTAATGCCCTGCTCCGGGAAACCGGTCGAGCGGTAACGAAGGAACAAGCTCAAGAGTTGCAGAAGCGGCACGCGGCGGCATATACGAAGCAACTCGCCCAGGTGAAACCATTACCTGGCGCGCGGGAGCTTCTCCAGTTCCTTTCGCATCATCAAGTGCCCTGGGCGATTGCGACCAGCGGACACATCAACTTTGCAGAGCCGGGCATCGAGATGCTTGGTGTCGCGAATCAAGCTCCGCTGATTACGCGTAACGAAGTGGAGCGCGCCAAACCCGATCCTGATCTGTTTCTGGCTGCTGCGGCAAGGCTTGGGGCCGAGATAACGAACTCCATTGTCGTCGGAGACAGCATTTGGGACATGCTCGCCGCCCAACGCGCGAGAGCGCTCGGAGTTGGCCTGCTTTCGGGAGGCTACGGACAAGAGGAACTGGAACGTGCGGGCGCTTATCGTGTTTACCAGGATCCAGCCGACTTACTCAATCATGTAGATGAACTTGGAGTGCGAACTCTCGGTTAACAAAGCGCTCGCCATTGCTTCAACGCTCGTTTTGTCACGCGACGGCCTGGCTTTGGGCCTTATGGCCTACGCGCGAATGACTGCAACAGAGTTCCCGGCAGGCAAACATCATCGAACCAAACTACGGATTGTAGACTCAGCTTACGCCGCTCTCCTTGAGGATTTCCGCCGTGATGACGTTTTCTTTTTCCCTACTGCTTTGCTGGAAGCGGCATGTTCCGATTGTGCGCTCTTCCGTTTGGCAGTTTTCTTCGCGCGTGAGCGACTCCCGGAACGGCGCGAGCCGAGGGAAGAAGATTTAGAACTCGATGACTCCTCTTTCACACTTTCACGGTTCACGAACTTATTGAAATTGCTCTTCTGGCCATTCGCTGTGTTCTCCTGCACGATCAGCGCGAGGCCGTTTTCGTCAAATTTTTCAAACCATTCGTCCCACTCGATCTCCTCCAGTGAACCTGCCCCACTATAGCCGGGGAAGTCCAGCCGAATGATCCCGGGATCGTCTTCGCTTTCGGTGTTTCGTACGGCGGCCGGTTTTGCGCCTCGTTGTTCCGCCCACCGCCGGATTTCGTCGTGGTCAGTCAGTACCCGTGATGATGATTTGGATGGCATGGGACCTCTTTTTATTAATCCTTCATTTAATTATTTACATTGTCTCAGAGCGCGCATTCCAACTCTTCCAGCGAAGCTGGACGGGGCTCCTGTATGTCGCTATAGCCTTTTTCCCGGAAAGTTGTTGTGTAGTAATTGTGCGCGCGCTCCCAGGCGAAATCATCGGGAATGCCAAACATCCGCTGGTAGTCAGGTGTGCCGGGGAATGGAAACATGGGGACCGGTTCGCTGACCCAAACGCCATGTGTTTTCAAATGCGTCTGCCACTCGCGGATATCTTCGCGCCGGTCATGCTCGGTAAGAATGAGATTTGCCTGCACCCAAGGGATTCGGCGGCGCGCGTAAATCAACAACTCGGAGAGCCGGGAGGTACTCAAACGGCAATTTTTATTGAGTTCATCACGGCCTTCTTCGGTAATGGATTCGACGCCACATTCCATGGAAATGCAGTGCGCCCTACCCAGCAAATCCAAACTTTCTTCGTTCCAAAGGTCCACGCGGGTTTGCAGGCCGATGGTGACAGGGCGCTCGGCCAAGCCTTCGAGAAGGCGGCGCACGTTCCGGCCAACGCCAAAAATTTCATCAATAAAATAAATGTAGGTGACGCCACGGGCGATGAGCCGGTCAACTTCCTGCAATACGGCTTCAACGTTGCGCTCCCGATATTTGTTCCGGAACAGGGTTTTATTGCAAAACGAGCAGGCCCATGGACATCCGCGGGCGAACTCTAACTCTGCGCCCCTGCCTTCGCCCTGAAAAACATGGTGGCGGTGAACGTGCTTTTCTACGTTGTAATTCTCGAAAGCGAGCGCATCCAGCGCGCTCATGTTGGTGACGGCTGAAGTGGCAGCTATATGCACGCCCTCTGGTGAACGCCAGCAGCAACCCTCGACCTGTGACCAGGCAGTGGACGCCAGCTTCGGCAGAACTTCATCCGGTTCCCCACGTAGGGCAACGTCACAATTCAATTTGCGCAGTGTGGCTGCAGGAGTGGCAGATGAATGCGGACCAATGGCAACCTTCACTGCATTGCAATCCAGTTCGGCAAACCATTTCCGCGGAATTCGGAGTTCGGGAGGCGGACACCGCCAAAATAAATAAGATGGCGCAGTAGGAATGACCAGAAAATCCGGAACAAACTTTGAGATTGCTTGTTTCACCTGCGCCAGAGTCAACTGGTCAGAATGTGCATCAATCAGGAGCGGCTGATGCCCTGCCCGCTTTATCTGCTCAAACCCAAAAAGCAGCTCCAGGGGATAATGCGGCTCCTGGCAGCCAAAGTAAATAGACCCGTGAAAATCCCAAGCCGGGTTTACGAGCGCGAATTTCATGAGGCCGCCTTTTGTATAACTGCCGACAGGGAGCGGCCAGCGGGAACGGCAAATGGTACGGGAGCAAACAGCGCTTGATTATTCAAATACCACTGGTGAATATCTTTGACCGTGGCCGCGACTCCTCTTTCAGGAGTCCAACCCGTGCGCGCTGTAAGTTTTGCGAAATCGGTAACATAAATCGGTTGGTCGCCCGGGCGCGGCGGGCGGAAACCGTAACGTATCCGTTCTCCCAGAGAACTTTCGATCAGGTCAATCAACTCCAGCAGAGAAACCGCATTGCGGATGCCCCCGCCCACGTTAAATACCTCTCCCGCAGTTTTGTCGCGATTTTCATAAACCGCAGCGAACGCCCGGACAAGGTCCTGCACCGCGAGCACATCACGGACCTGTTGGCCATCCCCATAAATGGAGAGCGCTTTTTTCTGCAATGCAGAATAAATAAAGTGGGCCACCCATCCCTGGTCTTCATTACCAAACTGGCGCGGCCCTGCAATGCAGGACATACGGAACACCACGGTAGGCAAGCGGTAGATGCGAGCATAGTCGTGAACGTATTGGTCAGCAGCGCCTTTCGAGCAGCCGTAGGGAGAATAAAAGTCCAGCGGTTGCGATTCACGGATAGCGTTCCATCCCGCGGGAAAATGTCCGCGTGGGGCACCCGGCGGCTGAGACGAGGCCTCAATATGTCCGTAAACTTTATTTGTCGAGGTAAAGAGAAGAAAAGGGCTGTGCCCGCCCTGCCGCGCGGCTTCCAGAATATTTAAGGTGCCGCCGGCGTTCACTTCAAAGTCTGCGCGAGGATTGTCGAGCGACGTCGTTACCGCAACCTGGGCGGCGAAATGATAAATTTCGGTGGCCCGGTAAACTGCCTTCTTTACGGCGGCAGCGTCGCAGATGTCGGCTACCGTAATCT
The DNA here is from genome assembly GCA_025927855.1 of Terriglobales bacterium. Lineage (GTDB taxonomy): Bacteria > Acidobacteriota > Terriglobia > Terriglobales > Acidobacteriaceae > JAICKN01. The sequence goes on along the minus strand of JAICKN010000124.1, from coordinate 1,934 downwards.
CGAGACGGGTGGCATTATCCGCGCTTGCCTCCAACCAGCGAAGGTTGTGTTCCACCCGTTTGCGCGAAAGATTGTCAAAAATATGGATCTGGGCATCCGTGTGCATCAGCAGGTGGTGCGCCCAGTTGGAGCCGATGAATCCAGCTCCTCCGAAGATCAAAACTGACCGGTTTGGAGATAATGTTTTCAACATTCGATTGTGCTTTCGGTCTTAGGAATTGCCATGCTACAAGCCTGTATGGATCAAAGAATGCAAAGTTTCTTTAGAAGTCTGCGATAGCCGCGATCTAACCGGGTAATCCGAAATTGCGTACATACCCAACGGGCCTAAGATGAAAGGAATTGTTTGCAGGATGCCTTGTTGTTACGCGCTGCAACTACTCCGGCAGCTTCACACCAGAGGAGGAACAAACCACCGGAATCAGCGCACAAGGAACATCTCTCGACAGAGCACCGGAACAGATATCCTCACCTGAGCGTCCGCGCACTCCTTCGAGCGGAAATCGTAAGTTACAACTTCAAGGATATTGCTTCACATCCAATCCACCGGATCAGAAAGGAGATTCCATTGTCCTTGCATTCAGCCGTTCCCACATGGCCAGCCTGCATGGCAGAGCACAAAAGCGACGCCCAAATTCTGGATGAAGTCCGGTCCAGGAAAGCTCGTATCGCAGTACTGGGAATGGGGCATGTCGGGTTGCCGACAGCTCTCGGGCTGGCCTCCATGGGATGGACGGTTCTAGGGGCTGACGCTTCTCCTGAATTGATCGCGCAACTCCAATCTGGAAAAATACCTTTTTTCGAACCGGGACTCGACGATCTTTTCCGGGAACATTTAGGCAAGAGATTCATTCCGGCGGCTGATCTGGAAACTGCCATTCGCGAAGCCACGATTCTCTTCTTATGCGTCGGCACACCGCAGAAAGCTTCGGGAGAAGCCGACCTCTCCCAGGTTGAGACCGCCGCGCGTACGATTGCGCAGAACCTGAATGGCTATAAATTGATTGTAGAAAAAAGTACGGTGCCGGCCATCACCGCGCAATGGATTAAAAGGACGATCTCGCGTTACGCCACCCACGCCGGCGGGTTGCCGGAAGAAATGCTTGCGTTTGATGTAGCTTCTATTCCTGAATTCTTGCAGGAAGGAGTCGCGCTCAAAAACATCGCTCACCCTTATCGCGTTGTTTGCGGCGTGGAAACGGACCGTGCCCGCAAAATTGTTGAAGTTTTATACGGATCAGTGCGCTCGCCACTGCTCATAACCGGACTGAGCACCGCCGAAATTACCAAGCACACCGCTAATGCTTTCCTTTCCATGAAGATCTCCTTCATTAATATGGTCGGCGATTTGTGCGAGGCCGTTGGCGCCGATGTCACTCAGGTGGCGCGCGGAATCGGCATGGATCCCCGGATTGGTTCCGACTTCCTCCAGGCCGGAATTGGTTTCGGCGGTTACTGTTTCCCCAAAGACTTGCGGGCCTTCATCCACCTGGCGTCAGAATACGGCGTGGATTTCTCGTTATTAAAGGACGTTGAAGCAATCAACCAGAGGCGCGTGGATATTTTCATGAAAAAACTCAGAAACGCATTATGGGTGCTTCATGACAAAACCATCGCCGTCCTCGGCTTGGCCTTCAAGGCAGGAACGGACGACACACGCGAAGCTCCCAGCCTCCGTATTGTGGACGCGCTCTTGCGGGAGAACATTCCTCTCCGCCTGCACGACCCGAAGGCGATGCCGCTTTTAAAAAGCGCGCTCCATGCGCGGGAAGGCCTTCTTACCTATTGTGAGGCTCCTTGCGCGGCTGCCGAGGGAGCCGATGCCCTTCTCATTCTTACGGAATGGCCGGAATACAAGGACCTCGACTGGGCTGCGATCCGCGACAAAATGAACCTGCCGCTTGTTGTGGACGGAAGAAATTTGCTCGATCCAG
>JAICKN010000133.1 GCA_025927855.1 Terriglobales bacterium | reverse complement strand
CCTGAATTCCGATGAAGTGGACCTGTTGGTGAAACAGCAGCGTGTGACCCCGGCGTTACAACAGGCCTTCAACCAGATTCTCGGGCAGAAAAATCAGATTGCCGGTTTGGACCAGCAGATCAATCAGCGCACGCAGGAGACACGGCAGATTTCTGAAGACCAGAACCGCATCCGGGAAAATATGAAGGCCCTGAAGGGCAGCGCCGAAGAGCGCGCGTTGATTCAGCGCTACACCGGCGAATTAGACAAGCAGGAAGACCAACTGGCAACGCTGCGCAGTGAGATGGAAGCGCTACGGGCAAAACGGGCAACCGCCAACGCCGAACTGAACCGCATGATTATGGCCATTAATTTGGACGAGAGCTTTTGAGCTTGTGCCGTTCCTGTGGGACTCGCATCGTCATCCCTCTTTCCGGGGACTCCCGTCCCGGGCTATCGGATGGCGCCGCTACGCAGCTGAGGTGTGCATCCTAATTCGAAGACTTTTCTACTTCGAGACCGGCTGCATGGCGGAATTATTCAACAGGACTGCCAATGTCCCGGCATTGGTGGAGTCAAGGTCGTAAACGCCGGTGTGCAGATAAATACTGCCGTCCGGCACGTTAGCTGGAATGTCAATCTCATCCCGCAACTGCACCCCAATGTGCTGGAAATCCTGGTATGCCTTGGGGTTCAGCACGAGTTGGCTTCTCTTAAGCACCATGTTCAAAGGCTTGCCTTCCCGGTCATACGCAATTACCAGTTCTTCAATCTGGCCATGGCGCACGCCATTGCGGGCCTGCTTTAACTTGAGGTCTTTTTCGAGAACGGCAAACTCTACTACATAACGTTTGCGCGGGCCTTTCATCTCTCGGTTGCCGCCTGCTAACGGCGCGCCCGGGGCTGGTTGCGAACTCGAAGGAGAAACGCGGACCTCGTAAAGAATTTGGCTGAGGTTTGGCATTCCAAAGCCTACGAGAGGAAGCAGCGGGTCGGATTCGGGCAAGCGCGCTTTGGCCCGTTCTTTTTTCGCATTTTCTCCATAGTAGCCGCGCCGGTAGGCAAGCTTGTAGCTTTCATGCCTCAGCTGCAGGTGGATTTTGCGGAACTTGCCATCCGTCTTTGTATTCGTCGGCGTGTAAGTCAGCGTGTAATAGTGAGTGCCTTCGTTGACTACGCGGGTCACGGCCTGCGCCAGACCGTTGGTGTTGTAGAATGCCTCACCGCCGGTGTCTTTCGCCAGGGATTCCATGGCGATCTGATTGGCAGCTCGCTCTCTGTTTCCCTGCGTAATGGAAGGCCCCCGGCGGAACGCCGCGCTGTAAAGCCCATCCGTGGTCAGGCCCGTCGCCGAGATGGGATAAATTGCGACCTGATTGGCGGTCAATAATTTTGCAGTGTTGGCGACATCCGTGGCATAGAGTTGCGCGTTATAAATCCGCCCGGGTTCTTCCGCATTGGGAAAAACACTGATCGGAAAAGAACTTGAAAACCAGATGACGTTTTTACGGCCGGGAATCTCTGAGAGATAACGTGCCAGGTCCTGCAAAGCTTGCAGCGTGATTTCGACGCGCTCATTGTTGCGGGCATCCGCATTGTCCTCCTGAAAGCGCCGCACAGCATCAATGGTCTCCGCGGAGGCCATGCTCATGGCCAGGTGGGCGAGCAGTTCGCGGTTGGCATTTTTCTCCGAGCCGGTGACCAGCAGCGAGGACGCATGCGTCCCGACTGACTCTTTGTCATTCAATGCCGACAATAAATTCGAGGGATTGTCGGTGAAGCCCTGCAAGATGCGCAAGCGGGATCCCAGCGAAAAAACCGCCATGCGCTCGCCGGGTGTAAGCGTCCTCAAATACTTGATCATCTGACTCCGCACAAAAGCCTGGTCCTGCATGGGCGTGTTGAGCGTATCGAGCAGAAGCACGTTGGCGGCACCCTGCGATTTTGTCACCGGATAGTTGGTAAAAACATTCGAGGGCAGGGAAGGCAGTTTGATTTGCGTGGGAGCGATGCCCTTGTGTTCTTCAAAATAAGAAATTTTCTGCGGAACTCCATCTTCAAAAACCTGGAAATCTTCCTTTTTCAGGCCGGAAATAGGCTCGTCCTTATCGGTGACGACAACATCCAAAAGTACAACGCGTACTTTGGAATGGAAGCTGGGTGGCTGGCTGGAATCAGGGTCAACGGTTTGGGCGTGCAGCAAGCCAAAAATCAAAAAAGCAAGCAGGGTGCAACACGCAAGGAATCTGTTTGCTGCGAACTCGCGAAGTTTCAACATAACTGCACGGCCAATTCGGTGTTCCGCCCGCTCACCATCCCATCACAAGAATGCGATTACAGCATAAAGCTTCGTTCAAATCCTATACCCATTCCCGGGGGATCTTCACAACGGAAAAATTTTACAAAATCACCACAGTTCAAATAGAATGCGCTCGCGCAGGGAAAGATGTGGGAATAATGTCCCTGATTTCAGCTATTTACCGCCCTCTTCCACCATAAACTTCTTCAATAGACGCCATCAACTCTTCTGATTGGCAGGGAACAGCCTCGACTGTTATTCTTACCCGCTCTGATAGCCAGCGCAAAATTTTTGGGGTTGACTCAACTTCTATTCAAGGAGATCCATGTCGAGCGAACTGCGTAATTTTTTATCACTGTCGTACGAAGAATTAGAAGAGTTGAATCTGAAAGCCAAAGAGCAGCGTAAAAATCGCGTCCCGCTGCATAAGATACAGGAAGAGCGGTTGAAGTATTTGACGGATGAAAAAGACATCAAGGCCGTCACCGTTCTGTTCAGCGACCTCGAAGGCCGTCTGCACATGCTGGATTATGACAAGAAATTCCTGGTCAAGAGTTGGGACAATCTCACCTTCGATGGCTCCTCGATTCGCGGCTTTACCGCCCAGCGGGAAAGCGACCTGCGGTTGGGGATTGACTGGAGCGCATTCTACTGGGCGCCTGCCGATTTCTTTGGGCCGGGCAAGGTCCTGGTGTTTGGCGACGTCATAGACAAAGGTGGCGATCCCTACGCGGCCGATATTCGCGGAATTCTCAAGACTTACGCCGAAGGATTGAACAAGAAGCAGGGATACACGCTGAACGCGGCCAACGAAATTGAAGGTTTCCTCTTCAAGGGCGTTGACGCTGAGCGCCGTTTCCATGAAACCGGAAAATTTGAATACGTGAACACCGGCGGATATTACCACTCCCTGCCCGGCGATCCGCTGCGCATGTTCATTGATACGGCTGCGGAAGTGCAGCGCTCCATGGGCTTCCAGAACGAAAAGGACCACCCGGAAGTCGCGCCTTCTCAGTTTGAAATCAACTATGGATACGGCGAAGTTGTAGCCGCTGCCGACCAGATCCAGATTTACAAGCTGATTTGTCGCGAAGTGGCGACCAAACTTGGCATGTCCGTCTCCTTCCTGCCCAAGCCGGTCGTGGGCGTGAACGGCAGCGGCATGCACACCAATGTCTCCATCAGCAAAAACGGCAAGAACCTATTCTGGGACCCGAAAGGCGAAGAAAAGCTGAGCAAGTTGGGATGGGAATTCGTTGACCGCATTCTGACGCACGGCAATGACATTTGCCTGCTGCTGAATTCGAGCGTCAATGCCTACCGCAGACTTGATCCGCACTTTGAAGCGCCCAACCAAATCAAGGCTTCGGCAACCGACCGCGGCTCCATGATCCGTATTCCCATCGGCAACGAGAAGAGTATGCGCGTAGAAGTGCGCTCGGTCGCGCCGGACGCGAACCCATACATGGTCATGTATTCGATCTTCAAAACTGGAATTGATGGCGACACATCGAAGATCAAAAACCTGCGCCAGGCGGAACGCTACCTGCCAGACAACATTTACACAGCTCTCGAAAACTTCAATAAAGCCCCATGGACGACGGAATTGTTTGGCAAGGACGTGAAGGCCCGCTATGCGGACCTGAAGCAGGCCTCTGCCGACCGTTGCCCGCGTCTGCTGGGAACGTTCGTAAAAAGCCAGGAGGTACAGTACCACCACGAAGTCTACAACCAGTATCTCTGGAACATCTTCTAGACCTCTGTCTCTGAGGCTTCAGATAAAAAATTCTGGGGCCGGCGGAGGAGGGAATTGTTCAGCGGCACGAATGAAAACTCGTGCCGCTGTTTTTTTTGGCCGCGTCAGCGAGTCATATAAAAGCCTGAAGGCGTTCCTTTACGAGAGTGAGACCATAATAGGAAGTCATCGGGAATCTTTGGGTGTGCGTATACCTTCGTGATGCTGTGTTTCCCATGTGCTGAGGAAACAATCGCATGTGGAAAACCGCGCCGAATCTTGCTTCAAGTCCGAAGTTTTTGCAAAACAGCATCAGCCGCATGCGCCTGCGGACCTGATCGCCGTGCAAACCATGTGGCGCTCCTGCGGCACTTACCTCTGGAACAAGTTCCGACAAAACCCGCATTTTTGCGCCTTTGACGAACCGCTGCATGAAAAACTGCTGGCGGCAACAGCGGAAAGTTTTCAGGCAGAAAAGAATGAAGGAGTTGAATCCCGGCTGCGCCATCCCTCTATGGCCCACCATTATTTTGCCGAATATCCATTTTTGGAAGGCGGTGGAGTGTCATTTTTTTATAAACGCTTTTCTTTTGAGCGCTATTACATGGGCGCGGAAGAAGGCGATCCGCAGCTGCAGAAATACCTATCGAATCTTGTTTTGCGCGCCCACCAACACTCGCAACGGCCGGTGGCGAAGTTCTGCCGTGCGGGGCTGCGCACCGCATGGATAGCCAAGGTTTTTTCTCCTACCGTCATTTATTTACTGCGCGATCCCGAGGCCATGTTCCGGTCGTATTGGTCATTCGGAGGCGCGGAAAGCTATTTTCTTTTTGCTCTGGCCCTGATTGTGAGCAAAAACCGCGAATGCCCGCTTTTCGCCGAGGCCGCGGAAATTTTCAAGATTCCTTATGTCGAAAGAAACTCGGTGCAGGAGGAACTGACCGAGGTCTACCGTTTGACGCGGGCGTTCGATGCGCAGCAATGGCGCGACCTGTTTCTGCTGTTCTGGGCGCTTCATCTACAGCACAATGCTGCATATTGCGGACTCCTGCTCGATATGGATTTGCTGGCCACAGAAAAAAGATATCGCGAACAAACCGGGGAAGCCGTTAACGAACTTTTGCGTACAAAGCTCTCTTTCGCGGACGCGCGCCTTTCCGCGACAGCCGAATCGCCCGGCAAAAGTCTTTCTCCCCAAGGAATCGCATTGGCCCGGAATGCACTGCGCAATTTGCCGGAGAAGCTCGACGCCCTTCACTTACAAAATATGAGCGAAGGCTCCCGGCGGACCATGGAAGCTGTTTTATGAAGCTGTTCTATAAAGAGAAACCGCGGAAGCTCGTGCTTCCGCCTTCATCCCCAGCTTAGTGAATTATTGTGGCTGCGAAACCCCGGCTGTTGTAGCGGGATCGGCAACCGCCCCGTTCTCGGTCTCTGCTAGTCGCGTTAAATGTGGGAAAAATGGAGTGACTTCCAGCGGCATCTTATCGCGCGCGGAAATGAAGGCAACGGGCGCGGCCTTGATAAGTTCAATCTGCCCATTCCACGGGTTCAAGCGGATGCGGCTGCCCAAGGGCAGCGCGGCGATCTGTGTGAGCTTGGTTTCTTCCAGTGCCGGAGCAGCATTCATCACCTGCGCCATGCGGATGACGTTTCCCTTTTCGTCTACAAAGCTGTTGCCGAGGTGGGGCGTAAGCAGCGCGGAAAGCGCCGTGGAACGCACCTGTAATTGACGCAGGAAAAGACCGGCACCATCAAGTTTTTTAGCATAGGGAGACTTCTGGAGAATCTCGTACGCTTTGGCGTCGGCGGCAGTTTCTTCCTCCGGGCTGTGCCGGAACCCGAGGCTCTGGTAGGTGGCTTCATCGGAAAAAAGCATCCGGTCGGTGAAGGCGTATTTGCTGCCTAAGTTATGCCCAAGCACAATGTGCGCCAGTTCGTGCGAGAGCACCATGGCCAGGCTTGCTTCATCGGGAAGCACATCAATCAGGCCGCGGCTGATGACGATGGTATTGCCCACGCTGAAAGTCTCCAGCGGAGAAGTCAACATGACTCGCGCTTTTACCGGGCGCGGCAGGTTGATGTTGTTCGTGATCTCAAGATTGTCAATGACGGTTTGCAGGACTTTGTCCACATCCCCCGCTGGCGCGAGCAACCCGGCTTCCTGCAAGCGCTGCACGACGTTATCTTCCGCCTGCTGCTGCCATTCGCGCTGCGCCTGCAAAGGCGAAGCGTCCTGCGCGGCCGCGCTCTCATCCTTTACGGAATCCACCGTCATTTGCGCAAGCGCGTCGGTCGGGTTCGCCTTTTTCAGGTCATAACCCCAGATGCGCGTTTGCGCCTTGAATGCCAGCTTGTCTTTAGCGCCGTAGCTGAAGTCGCCCTCTTCGCTGTAAATGTAGGCGGGAATCCAATATCCCGGCACCAGATTGAGCCGCCAGCTGTCCATGTGGAAGAAAGTGGCGCCGCGTTTGCGCGTTTCATAGGTGCCGTTAATGCGCACGATGTTGTAATTCTGGTCTTCCACCCAGATGCGCCCGACAAAACGCCCGTCGGTATCTTTCCCTTTGGGCTTTACGTCGAAGACGAAGCAGCGCACATCTCCTAAAAAGTCTTTCCCGCCAAATTCAAAATCGTAGTGCTGGCGGTCGAATTCGCTGCGATCCACAAACAGCATCCAGGAAAATCCCATGGGCTGGTATTCGAAGCGGTAGAGCTTGGTAAAGCCGCCCAGCAGCCGTCCCTGAAAGCTCTTGTCTTTGGAAAGATAGTCGCGGCGTTCCGTCTCCTGCAGGTCCAGACGCCCCAAAAAATAATGATCTTCGCTGGGGACGGCCCCGAGTTGCTCGTCGGGCCTGAGGTTTTGCAGATATGTTTCAACCAATGGGTTCCGGTCCTGCAGAAACTGCATAAGCACATGCTCGCGCTCAATGGCGCGGTTCACGACCTCATCCATAGTGCGCGCCGGAGGCTGGGGAATGGACGCTTTGGCCAGTGCGGCGGACGCTTGCGCGGCCTGTGAATCCCCAGCGGTTGCGCTTACGATTGCTGCGGGAGCGGGAGATGATTGCGCCATCGCGAAACAAGTTCCCCACCCAATGACCACCAGCACTAAAGCCACTGCCCTGTATTTCCCGTAACCCATACTGACCCCTGGAATTCTTTGCCGCGGTTTCCGCTTTGCCCTTGCATGCGCCGAAGCCGCCATTTTCAAATTGCGACCCGCACAAATCAGAACGCCAATTCAAACCTCACGTGCACGACCGCCGTAGAGTCGTACGGCACTCCACCACGCATGGCCGGTTTGAAGCGGATTTGATTGGCGGCATTCACCGCCGCCTGGTCCAGCCCATGACCTAACCCGCGAACCACCCGGTTCACATGCAACTGCCCGTTCGCGTTGAAGGCTACCTCCAGCAGTACCTCGCCTTCCAGGTGAAGCTGGCGCGCTTCTTCCGTGTACACCGGATTCGGCTTATAAAGAATTTCCACGGGCGCGCTCGATACAGCCGCCGCCTGTTTCTGCGGAACTGAGGATTGCGCGATGGTTTGCGCGCCAAATCCGCCTGTTTGCACCGCGTGACGGGTGGCGCTGCCAGGTTCTGCGGCCACTCCGTTACCGAACCCTGCGCTTGCAATTGTCCCCTTGATTCCATGTGTACCGCCAGTACCATTCCCGGTGCCCGGGCCTTGCGGAGCGTCAAACGACCCCACGCTGGCCACGGTCATGCGCGCATTGGATTTTCCTTCGCCGACGGTCCCATTCGGATCGCCGAAGCCGCCCGTTTGAACTTTCTCCGGTTGGGCCTTTATGGTCGCTGTTGCCGCGCTGCCAAAAGACCCTGTATATAAAAGTTTTGCAGGACGCGCCACTGCCGTTTCCACCAGCACCGGTTTAAAGGTGTCCACGGCAACTTTTGGCGCCTCCTCTACTTTTGGTTTCTGTACGCGCAACTCACGCGGCACAATCAATTTGGGTGCCTGCAATTGAGGAACCGGCGCGAGCTTCGCAATGACCGGGCGGCGCTCTGGTTTTAATTCGAGAGGCTTGGGCCGAAGGTCAGGGCGGGCGATCAGTTCCGTGACTGTGTAATTGCTGCGGATAGCAAGGCGGTCAGGAAACAGCAGTCCGATAAAAACAACAATAAAAAGGCAGAGCGCGACAAGGCCGTAGCCGCCGGCTACAGAGCGCCAATCTGTTTTGCGCGCAGGAAGCAGACCCAATTGCATTTGATCCGGCGGGTTCATCGCCCTGGTTCTCCAAATAGTGTTTAGGTCCTGTGTTTAGGGAGAGTGTCCACAGGTTGGAATTTTCAGAGTATGAGAATGCGAACGGCGAGGTAAGGTAACCACGGAATATGTCCTTTGGTAATCGGTAAGTAACTCGAGGAATGACCTTAGGGCGCTCTTTTTGCCCGGAAATCTGCGGCTCGTCCATTTGAAATTACCGCGGGCGGTCGGGACTCGAAGCCGGCTTGCAACTTCCGACATCTCCGCCTGTAGCCGTTTCAAATACGCTTGACATGCCTATGGTCGAGTGTCTACCATCAGCTCAGAGTTGAGGGTCGAATGTCTTCTATGGAAAAAGGAACATCCAAACGCGCGGATCTTTTGCAGGGCACGCTCGACATGCTGGTCTTGCGGACGCTTATTTATGGGCCCGCTCATGGCCACCAGATTGGCAAGCACATCCAGCGGACCACAAATGATTTTCTCCAGATGCAGCATGGCTCGCTGTATCCGGCCCTGCATCGGCTGGAGCGAAGAGGATGGGTCACCTCCAAATGGGAAACGGCCCCTGATCGCAACCGGGAATTCAAGTACTACCGTCTGACCGAAAAGGGCAGGAAGCAGCTCGTTCTCGAGGAGTCGAAGTGGAAGCAAATGGCGGAAGCGGTCGCGCGAGTCATGTGGCCCGCTGCCGAGGAGAGTTGAGATGAGATGGTGGCAAAGTCGAAAACGGGATGCAGACGTTGAGCGCGAACTCCAATCGGATATCGATCT
>JAICKN010000125.1 GCA_025927855.1 Terriglobales bacterium | reverse complement strand
ACAGCTCACGCCATCCATTTGCAGCCATGTGTGCTCCTGGCGCAATATTCCAATCCCTTCGCGCAGTACTGGTTATTGCAACCGGGATGCCAGCCTTAAGTTACTGAAAATACAAGACTTCCACAGTCTACACAAAAATAATTTTTGCTCTTTTGCCAGCAATAAATTCCTACAGTCATTCCTGCTCCTTTTTCGGGGTAATATTTCTGATTCACCTCATTCGATACGTCCAAGAGTAAGCGCAAAGAGCGGAATTTTGTGCGGAAACAGCGTTACTGCCGCCTTCCCCAACCTAAACTCCCATGGCATTCCGCCGATAAAAAATAGTGAATTATTGAAAGACTACCCATGTGATGTCTGACTACAAACAAAATGTAAGCGATCAAATTTGTGGCAAGTGCTCTGCGGCGAATTTACGAGGATCGTCCATTCTCACCCAGAAAATTCCCAGCCAAAGAATCATGAGAGCGCAAAAACAAGCGGTATCGCGCTTCAACCAGGCTGGGAACCAGAGATAGAAATCGAAGCTGAGTGACAGGGGCGAAGAAAACATAAGCAGGCCTGAATATCTATGACCGGAGTAGAGATTGTCGTCGGCGCAATGGCCCTCTGCATAGCCGCCCTGGCCCTCGCTCTATCCGTTTCTCTGCTCCATAAACGGAAACTCATGGCTTCCTTATCTTCTCTGCAGCGGGACACTCATCTTTTCTCCACGCTGTTGCAAAGCACGCCAGACCGAATTTATTTCAAAGATTCGAAAAGCCGCTTCATCCACATCAGCAGCAGTCAAGCTAAAGGATTCGGCCTGTCCGATGCGAGCGCAGCAATCGGCAAATCCGACCTGGACTTCTTCACCCAGGAGCACGGATTGCAGGCATTAGAGGATGAACAGAAAATCATGCGCACGGGCAATCCCATCGTCGGGCACGAAGAAAAAGAAACCTGGCCGGACGGCAGTGAAACATGGGTCTCGACCACCAAGCTTCCCTTGCGGGATGCGTCGGGAAAAATGATCGGCACCTTCGGCGTCTCCCGCGACATCACGGCGCGCAAGCAGGCCGAGCTGGACTTGCAGGAAGCGAAAGAAGCCGCGGAAGCCGCCAATCGCGCCAAGAGCGAATTCCTCGCCAACATGAGCCATGAAATCCGTACCCCGCTGAATGGCGTCATCGGCATGTCTGAACTGCTGTTTGAAACAGAATTAAAGCCCGACCAGCGCGACTATCTTTCCACCATCTATCAATCCGCGCAGACCCTGCTCATGATTCTCAACGATATTCTCGATCTCTCCCGTATGGAATCGGGCAAGCTGGAGCTCGAATACACCGCGGTAAATCTGCGCGAGATCGTTACCAGCCTGCTGAAAACTTTTGCCGTCCAGGTGAGTGAAAAGAAGCTCGCGTTGCTCTCGGAGATTTCCTCCGATTGCCCCCCTTTCATTCATGCCGATCCCATGCGGCTGCGTCAGGTGTTGTTTAACTTGCTGGGTAATGCCGTTAAATTCACGCACAAGGGCGAGATCATCGTGCGGGTCTCCCTGATGGAAGACAGCGGCAATTCGGCTTTGCAATTTTCCGTTTGCGATACGGGAATCGGCATTCCGCCGGAAAAAACCGCCATGATCTTCGAAGCCTTCACCCAGGTGGATGCTTCGAGCACGCGGCAATTCGGCGGCACCGGCCTGGGCCTTGCCATTTCCAAGCGGCTGGTCGAATTGATGCAAGGAAAAATCTGGCTGGAAAGCGAGTTGGGCCGCGGCACCAAACTATTCTTTAGCGTGCCGCTCTCCCGCTCCGGAGCAGCGCAAAAAACAGGGCCGATACTGGCGCCTATGAAGCAGGTGGCGAGTTGCTGAAAGATGCCGTTATAAGTAATTTGCCTTACAAATTTCCGTTTTCAATTTCGTGCGGCAAATGAAATCAGACGAGATGAATTCAAACCAGTCGCGATTTCCACAAAATGATTCACAAAATCCAGAAAAGACACGTTCATGGATGCGCTTTTCTGCAACCCTTCGCATGGTAACCTAATCTTCTTCCACATTCCGCGCGGTCCGCTCCCGCCGGATGGAGTGGATTCGAACGTTGCCGTATGCACCAAGGGGGACACCAGCTATGAGTCCAGCCGCTCCCGCGAGCGAAGCCAGTCACGTTTTAACGCTTGAGGAAATTTCCCGTCTTTCCCGGGAAGACAGCCAGCCTGCGGAAACCCTCATGAACGTGGTGGCGCTCATCGCCCAACACTTTCATACCGAAGTGTGCTCGGTATATCTGCTCGAGCCCGACCGCGCGAACCTGATCCTTGCCGCCACTGTGGGGCTCCGACCTCAGTGCATCGGTACGCTGAGGATGGCGCTCACGGAAGGATTGACCGGCCTGGTGGCCGAGCGCGTCCGGCCCGTCGCCGCCGAGCAGGTACAAAATCATCCACGGTTTAAATATTTCAAAGATGCTGGAGAAGACGATTACCAGTCATTCCTCGGCGTTCCTCTGGTTCATCGTGGCGTGCTGCAAGGGGTTCTCGTCGTGCAGACCATCGAGCCCCGCGTCTTCCGCGAAAATGAAATTCGCATGCTGGTCGAGGCCGCAGCCGAAGTCGCCCCGGTGGTCAGCGCAGCCCGCACTCTTGACCGCTTCATCGCTCCCTATCAGGAACGGCTTTGGTCCATTGCTCGTAACTTATGGTGGTGTTGGGACTACGATGCCAGCAGCATCTTCCGCGACCTCGATCCGGGACGCTGGCGTGCGCACAACCATAATCCCGTCGCCCTGCTGAATGAAATTCCCCTGGGCCTGATGGAACGCCGCGTGGAGGAACGAAATCTTCACAGCCGCATCAACTATGCCTATCGCCGCCTCCGTGAATATCTTGAAGCGGACCGCACCTGGGGAGCACGGCATGCCGGCATCCTCCGGCCCCGCCCGGTTGCATATTTTTCCGCCGAGTTCGGGCTGCACGAGTCCCTTCCCATTTACTCCGGAGGCCTTGGAGTGCTTGCCGGCGACCACATCAAAAGCGCCTCCGATCTCGATATTCCTCTTGTAGGCATCGGTCTGTTTTATGGTCAGGGTTATTTCCGCCAGCGGCTCGATGAGAACGGCTGGCAGCAGGAAGAATATCTCAACACCGATGTGAATCAGCTGCCCATGGAATCCGCAATCGGTCCGGGAGGTGTGCCGGTCACCGTCCGTATTGAAACTCGCAGCGGTTACATTCTCGCCAAAGTGTGGCGGGTAAAGGTTGGCCGCAGAGATTTGCTCCTGCTCGACTCCAACGTGGAAGGCAACGCTCCCGAAGACCGCGAACTCACCTCGCGCCTGTATGGCGGCGACCGCAGAATCCGCATTCGCCAGGAACTGCTTCTCGGCGTCGGCGGATTCCGCGCCCTCAGGGCCATGGGAATCACTCCCGGCGTTTTGCACCTGAACGAAGGCCATAGCGGGTTTGCGCTGCTCGAAGCAATCCGCAACCGGATGGAAGACGAAGGCGTCGGCTTTGAACGGGCCATGTCGCGCGTCTATCGGGAGGCCGTTTTCACCACGCACACTCCCGTTCCCGCCGGCCATGACTGCTTTCATCCTGACTTAATCGAAGAGCACCTTGGCCCGCTTCGTGAAAGTTTGGGCCTTTCTCACGAATCTCTGATGGGGTTGGGCCGCGAAAATCCTGCAAACGCTCAGGAAGATTTCTGCATGACGATTTTGGGGCTGCGGCTCTCCCGCCGCGCCAACGCTGTTTCAGCGCTTCATGGGGAGGTTTCCCGCTCCATGTGGGTCGGCCTCTCTCCCGGGAAGACCGAGGATTCGGTCCCTATTGGCCATGTCACCAATGGCGTGCATGTTCCCTCCTGGCTTGCCCCGCAAATGTTCCGCCTGTATGACCGCCACTTGGGAACTGGATGGCACCTGCATAGCAGTGAAGCCGCCATTTGGGAAGGAATTGAAAATGTAGATGACGGCGAGCTTTGGGAGACGCACCTCAGCCTCAAATTGCGCCTGTTGGATTTCGTCCGCCGACGCGCCGTCCAGCAGGCCCACCGCCGCAATGAACCCGACGAAAATTTGCAGCGTCTCGAACGCGCCATGAGTCCCGACGCGCTCACCATTGGCTTCGCCCGCCGCTTCGCCACTTATAAACGCGCCAACCTGATTCTGGCGGACCTCGAACGCCTGGCCGCCATGGTGAACGATCCAAAGCAGCCGGTGCAGTTCGTCTTTGCCGGCAAAGCGCACCCGCTCGATGAACCCGGCAAGCGCGTCTTGCAGCAGATAGCCGACCTTATGCGCAATGAGCGTTTTGCCGATAAATTCATCTTTGTCGAAGACTATGACATTAACGTTGGCCGCCACTTTGTGCAGGGGGTGGATGTCTGGTTGAACAATCCGCGCCGACCGCTCGAAGCTTCCGGCACCAGCGGCCAGAAAGTCGTCCTCAATGGTGGATTAAATCTTTCCGTGCTCGATGGCTGGTGGGCGGAAGCCTACGATGGCTTGAATGGTTTCGCTATAGGTACCGGCAGAACGCATTCCAACATTGAAATTCACGATGCCCGCGATGGCGAAGACCTTTACCGCACGCTTCGCGAAGAAGTCATTCCGCTCTATTATCAGCGCGATCATGACGGCTTGCCGCGCGGCTGGATCAAACGCATGAAACGCACCATCCGCACTTTGGGCTGGCGCTTCAACGCCGACCGCATGGTGATGGATTACTCTACAAAGTCTTACGTACCCGCCGCTGGCGGCACGTCGAGCGATATGCGTGCGCTGTAGTTCTCATCTCTGCGAAACATGGATGTTGTTCCGTGAGATGGTTGCCGCTTCCCCCCTCAATCCCTGTCATTTCGAGCGAAACAAAAGGCATGTCTTACATGCCTTTTGCGAGTCGAGAAACCTGCTTTGAGAAATAAGGCGCTGGCTGAAGATACAGTCCGCAAAAATAGCCGGGATTATGGTCGCGGAGGGGCACGCAGCTATTTCATTCTGAAATAGCTACTATTGATCTCAAGGCAAACCCGGCATTATGCAGAAAGACTACCTGCTTGCGGTCATACTCTCCACAGGTGGAGGGCCGGAGTTGGGTGGCATCTCTCCGGTAAGCGCATTCATAAAATCCAGCAGATCACTGCGCTCCTGACGAGTCAAAAAGTCCAATTTATGCACTTCGCTATCCAAGTTAGGGTTTGAATTGCCCCCACCGATATAAAAATCCATCACTTCTTTCAGCGTCTTCATGGATCCGTCGTGCATATAGGGCGCGGTAAGAGCTATATTGCGCAGCGACGGAGTCTTAAACTTCCCGCGGTCAGCAGGATTGTGCGTAACCGCAAAAAGCCCATCATCTTTGAACTTTCCAAAGTCCACGCCCACGCCAATGTTGTGGAATTTGTTGTCGGTAAAAAGCGCGTCATTGGCTCCCACGCTGTGGCAGGATGCGCAGTTCCCTTTTTCCTTCGCCGTAAAAACCACAAAGCCGCGCTTTACCGCCGCGCTCACCGCGCTCTCATCGTGTCCGTACTTCCAGCGGTCAAACGGAGAATTGCCGCTCACGAGCGTCCGCTCAAACGAAGCAATGCTCTTTCCCACCATTTGAAACTGAATAGGTCCCGGCCCCCATGCCTGCGCAAACTGTGCGCGATAACTCGGGTCCGCATTCAACTTCTTCTCCACTCCCTGAAAAGTCTCTCCCATCTCCACTGGATTTTGCACCGGCCCTTCGACTTGCGCCTCCAAAGAAGCGGCGCGTCCATCCCAAAATTCCTGGTGAAAATAAGCCGCGTTGAGCGCAGTCAGCGAATTGCGCGTGCCCGCTTTTTGTTGAATGCCAAGCGAGACCGGCCTTATATCGGAAAATCCGTGCTGCGGGCTGTGGCATGTGGAGCAGGAAACTTTATTGTCCGCCGAAAGGATGGTGTCATAGAACAATCTCCGGCCCAGAGCGATTGTCGGCGCAGTCGGCGGATTGTCCGCCGGAATCGGCACGGGTGGCAGGCCTAGCGGCGCTGGAATATGAACCGTGGGACCTACAGGGAAAAGGATGGTTGGCGCGACATTCTTGGCCGTCTTCTCTTTTCGCAAAAACAAAAAAACGGCGGCGCAACCGAGAACAACCGCGCACAACAAAATGGCAAAACGCTGAAACATTTACGGGGTGATGGGCTACAAATCAATGTATCACTTTCGTGCCGCCCAGGCATAACGCTCCCACATTTGTGAACGGCCCGAACTGAAACGCACGCGGATTGTAAAATCCGTCAGGATTTTGGCCCTTCGGGTTGGTAGGGACCTCCGGGAACGCCCCAGTTCCATCTAGGCATAGGAGCTTCGGCGACCGCTGTATCGGCGGGTAAAGCGGAGTTGATGACGGCGAGGCGGGATCCCCACTCGAGATAGGCGATAAGGGCGGAGCGAAACTCGGGATCAGAAGGGAGTTGGAGTTCGTCGGCGGTTTCGAGCAGAAGATCCACCCATCGCTTACGCTGCTGCTCGGTAATATGCCGGTCGAGATGGCGGCGAATCATGGCCGGATGTCCGCCGTGTTGTTCGGAATAGTCTGCTGGGCCACCCAAAACTTCCGCGATGAACTGCGATACGTGCCGGAAGTGCTCAGGCGACATGTGCTCGAAAAGAGGCGCAATGATGGGATCAGCGGGAACTTTTTGGTAGAAGCGTTCGATGAGTTGGTTGAGAGCTTCTGCGCCACCTAACCATTCGTAGAGCGTGGGAATTTTGGGTGCCATCACTGAATCCTTTATTTCACTGAGCGCTTCGATTTTATTTTCAGACATTAGCATAGATTCACAATGGTGTTGTTACCCTGATAAAAAGTAATCGCGATCGATTTGATCAAACTGACCATGACCAATAAAATTGCAGCTTTCTGCGTTCTAACGTAATCCATTGTTATATATTTTTGCGAACATCTCCAACGACGAAAGAGGTCCCATTCATGGAAAAGCGGCACTTGGGCAACAGCGATCTCCACATCACTCCCATTGGCATTGGCGCGTGGGCCATCGGTGGAGGAGGATGGGAATTTTCCTGGGGACCGCAGGATGATAATGAATCTATTGCCGCCATCCACGCCGGCCTCGATGCGGGTATCAACTGGCTTGATACCGCCGCCGCATACGGCCTTGGCCACTCCGAAGAAGTCGTCGCCCGCGCGCTCAAAGGCCGCAGCAATCATCCGTATGTCTTCACCAAATGCGAGCTGGTCTGGGACAAGCACGGCCAACTCATCCGCTCGCTGAAGAAAGATTCCATCCGCCGCGAAATCGAAGGCAGCCTCCGCCGCCTCAACCTCGATGTCGTTGACCTTTACCAAATCCACTGGCCCGTGCCCGATGAAGATATTGAAGAAGGCTGGACGGAACTCGCCCGCCTGAAAGAAGAAGGCAAAGTACGCTACATCGGCGTTTCCAATTTCAGCGTCGAACAAATGAAGCGTGCGCTGAAAATCGCTCCCATCACCTCCCTGCAGCCGCCCTATTCCATGCTGGCGCGCAAGGTGGAAACCGAAATCCTGCCCTTTGCCAGGCAAAACAATATTGGAGTGATCGCGTACTCGCCCATGGCCTCCGGCATGCTCACCGGAACCATGACTCGCGAGCGCATCGAGCAATTCTCCGCCGATGACTGGCGCCGCCGCAATCCCAACTTCCGCGAACCCCTGCTCTCCCGCAATCTACGCGTGGTCGAAACTCTGCGCGAGATCGGCAGCCGCCACGGCCGCAATCCTGGGGAAGTCGCCATCGCATGGACCCTCCTCAATCCCGCGGTTACCGGAGCCATCGTTGGGGTGCGTAATGCCGCGCAGGTCAAAGGCATCATCGGTGCAGGAACATTCCGCCTTAATCCCGAAGAAGCCTATGCGATTGAAGAAGTGCTCAAACAGGAAGTCGCTGCCTAGAAACAGTGACGGGCCCTCCACGGAATCATTCCGCAGAGGCTTGCAGGATGGCGTCAGGTAGTGGAGGGCGGAACATACTGCGCGGGCGGAGCTGAGCCTTCGCCAAAGAAATACTGCTCCAATTGCTTCACAATCACTTCCTGGTCTTCTTTCCGCGCGGGATTCAGCCGGTATTCATTCAGCAGCATCTTGCAGAACTCGGTCCAGCCATTCCACGCCTGCTGGGAAACATTCTCATAAATCTTCTGCCCCAGCGGCGAATCAAATGGAGGCTCGCTCAAGCCCGGCAGTTCCTGGTGCAGCTTCACGCAAAAAACTTTGTGCTCCGCCATGTCTCTCCTCGTCAAAATATCTTACATGATGCTCGGCGCGAAAACTGGTCTTAGGCTCTTCAAATCGGCATCGCTAGTAGCCGAACTGCGCGGCCCAGGGAAGTTTCCCCAACGCGGCACCCTTAACCCTTCGCGGGCATTACCAGCCATTTCAAAAGCATATTCACGATGCTCAACACGATCCCGCCCCAGAATGCCGCTCCGAAGCTCATAATGTGGAACCCCGGAACAAACATCGAAGCCAGCTCAATCATCACGGCATTAATGACGAACCAGAAAATTCCCAACGTCACAATCGTCAGTGGGAACGTGACGATCTTTATGAACAATCCCAGGGTTGCATTCACCAATCCGATAACCACGGCTGCAATCAGCGCCGCAAATGCCCCATGCACCACAAAACCCGGCACCACTCGCGAAACAATCCACAACGCTAAGGCGCTCAAAATCCAGTTCAAAAGTAGTCGCATGGAACGGCTCCCTCATTGCACCGCAAACTTCCTAGAGCATAGATGATCCCACCGCCCTTCAGGATTCCTGCTCGCAATCCGTCCAGAAGCAGTCGGCGCATCTTCCACATCATGCCGTAAAGAGTTTTACTTTTTCCTTTTTGCAGGCCCTGATTAAGGCCTCATCGAGCGTCGCAAGATGTAAATTTCTGTCCAACGCCAGATCGAGGTACGCCGCGTCATATGGGGTCAGTGCATGCTGCCGGCTTAATGATTGAATTCTCGCGAAAACATCTGGCGTCGGCAGAATTTGCAATTCGATTGGCATCATTGCCAAATCTTGTAAAAAGCTTTGCGTCAACCCAAAAGATATTCGTTTGCGCCTTTCGCCAGCCAAAAGTCCATTTAGTACCTCATGGGGCCAAAAGGATGGCACGACCGCGGTATGGCCCTGCTTGAATAAATCGGCAACACGGCTCGGCAGCGCGTTATTTTCGTCCGGGAAACACCATGCCAGAACAACGGACGCATCAAGTACAAACCGGCTCACCGGCGCCCTTCGTTAATCAGGTCTTTGATTTTCACTCCGCCGAGCGAAAGCTTATGGCGATGGCCAAACTTTTCCAGGCGTTCCGCGGCCTTCGCCACAGACTGCTCCGCAGCCCGTTCGCCTGACGACATACGTTCTTTGAGCAACTCTCCCAGTAGACGGGAAACGCTGGTATCCTTGCGCGCGGCTTCAATCCGGGCCCATTGGGCCACTTCTTCTTCGAGCGTCACAGTCACATTGCGCAAGCGGTT
>JAICKN010000104.1 GCA_025927855.1 Terriglobales bacterium | reverse complement strand
GGCCTCCTGTTCCTGGCGGCCGGCTCGGTGATCCATGCTGTAGGCGGCGAGCAGGACATGCGCAAGATGGGCGGCCTGCGCAAAAAGATTCCGTGGACCTTCTGGACAATGACCGCGGCGACCTTCGCGATTGCGGGCATTCCTCCCTTTGCCGGCTTCTTCAGTAAGGATGAAATTCTGTGGCAGGCCTACTCCAGCGTTTACGGAAACTGGATTTACTGGCTGATCGGCGTCATTACGGCATTTATCACTTCGTTCTATATGTTCCGCCTGTGGTTCCTTACGTTTTTCGGGGAATACCGCGGAGCGCATGGCGAAGAACACGGCCATGCTGAACATGCCGGTCATGGCACGCATTTAGGCCGCGGCCAAAACGCTCAGCTTGCAGCTTCTGCCCATGGCCATAGCAGCCACGGACACGGCGGAATCCACGAAAGCCCCAAAGTCATGCTCGTGCCGCTGGTTGTGCTGGCGATTTTATCGGTGATTGGCGGCTGGGTCGGCATCCACAACCGGTTTGAAAATTTCCTGGCGCCTGCCCTGCACAGCGAAATCTCCTCCAATACTCCGGAGCAGTCCGCCGCATATCCGGCATCGGCCCCAACCGGCGAAGAGAAAGGCAGCGGACAGGAATCGCTGCTCATGGGAATTTCCATAGGCGCGGCCTTCCTGGGCCTGTTTTTGGCGTGGCTGCTGTATCAGCGCAGCCCTCAACTGCCAAAGCAGATTGCCGATTCCATGAGCGGCCTTTATCACACGGTGATGAACAAATATTATGTGGATGAGATTTACGCCTTCCTGTTCGTGAATCCTTTGATATGGGGCTCGCGGACAATATTCTGGCGCGGCATTGATCAGAACGTCATTGACGCCACGCTGGACGACAGCGCGGAGGGCGCGCGCGGCGTCTCCGGCGTTTTGCGCCACATGCAATCGGGCAACTTGCGTTCTTATGCCGGGTGGATCGCCCTGGGCGCGGCCGCGGTAATCGCTTACATGATCTGGATGGGCACACGATGAGTAGCGGACTCGATTCCTCAATCCTGACGCTGGTGACGTTTATCCCGCTTGCGGGCGCGCTGATTCTTGCCATGCTGCCGCGCCGCGATAAGGAAATCCGGGTATTTGCCCTGGTAGTGTCGCTGGTGGATTTCATCGTCTCTCTCCACCTGCCGGCGCATTTTGAGCGCGCCGCCTCCGGCGTCTTCCAGTTTGAGGTCAACATTCCCTGGATTTCTTCCCCGAACATTCACTACCACCTCGGGGTAGACGGCGTTTCCATGTGGCTGATTGTGCTCACCACGTTCCTAACGCCGCTTTGCGTGCTGATTTCATGGAACTCCATTCATGGGCGGGTGAAGGAATTTTTCATTCTGCTTCTGGTCATGGAGACGGCGCTGCTCGGCGTATTCGTCGCGCTGGACCTGTTCCTCTTCTACTTCTTCTGGGAATCCACGCTCATCCCCATGGCGCTGCTCATAGGCATGTACGGCCACGGCCGCAAGATTTATGCGGCGGTGAAATTTTTCCTGTACACGATGATCGCCTCCGTCTTCATGCTGGCGGGGATTCTGTGGCTTTATGCGCAGACTGGAACGTTTGATTTCGTTGATATCCAACGGGCCATACAGAGTGGCCAGATCGCGCATTTTTCAACCGCGGCAACATGGCTGTTTCTGGGTTTCTTTGTTGCATTCGCCGTAAAAGTTCCACTGTTCCCATTGCACACGTGGCTGCCTGACGCGCACGTGGACGCCCCTACGGCCGGCTCCGTGCTTCTGGCTGGGGTCCTGCTGAAGATGGGCACCTACGGTATGTGGAGATTCAACTTGGGCTTGTTTCCGGAGCAATCCCGCCACAATGCGCCCTGGATTGTGGCCCTGGCTCTGATTGGTATTATTTACGGCGCTCTGGTGGCCATGGTGCAGCCCAACATGAAGAAGGTGATCGCCTACTCTTCGATCAGCCACTTAGGCTTTGTTGTGCTCGGCATCTTTAGCTTCACACAAGCTGGACTCGATGGCGCCGTGTTCGTGATGCTGGCACACGGCGTCTCTACCGGCGGCTTATTCATGCTGGCGGGCATTCTTTATGAGCGCCGGCATACGTACGAAATTTCCGAGTTCGGCGGCTTGGCTACGCCCATGCCGGTGTACTCCACATTCTTCTTGTTCATTGTGCTGGCTTCGGTAGGTTTGCCGCTGCTGAACGGTTTTGTCGGTGAATTTCTGGTTCTGAGCGGCGCGTTCCAGGCGCATGCGCTTTATGGAATCCTGGGCGCAACCGGCGTTATTTGGAGCGCCGGCTATCTGCTCTGGATGTATCAGCGGGTTTTCTTCGGCAAAGTAAAGCACGACGTGAACAATGCTTTGCCGGACCTGAGCCTGCGCGAGCGCACCGCCCTTCTTCCCGCCGCAATCATGGCGCTGGTCATGGGCGTCGCGCCGCTGCTGTGGCTGAATTCCATTGATCCGGCTGTGCACAATTCCCTCGCTTTATTTACGCAGATGGCCAGCAAGGTGGTGGGACAGTGAGCATGGCCACTAGTTTGAATGACATGATGCAAACCGTCCCGCAGTGGTCCGATTACATCCGCATTCTCCCGGAGATCGTGCTCTCCCTGTTCGGCATGGCCGTCATGATGCTCGATGCGGTCATGGATGAAAGTAAAAGCCAAAAGGCTTTGGGCGCCGTGGCGCTTATCGGAGCATTTGGAGCGATTGGCGCAACGCTCTACCAGGCGCAATATCCCTTCGGTTACGGCTTTTGGGAAATGGTGCGGGTGGATGCCTTCAGCATCTTTTTCCATTTCATCGTGGCCGCAGTCACGGCCGTCGTCATTCTGGCTTCTTTCGAATACATGGAGGTCCAGCGAATCCGCGCGGGGGAATATTACGGGCTCATCCTGTTCGGCGCAGTGGGCATGAGCCTCATGTCATCTGCGGTGGAACTGGTGCTGATTTTTATCGCGCTCGAAATCTCCTCTATCGCCACCTACATTCTGGCCGGCTTTCGCCGTCGCTCCGCTACCAGCAGCGAATCTTCCCTCAAATATTTCCTGCTGGGATCATTTGCCACGGCATTTTTTCTCTACGGCGTGGCTTTAATGTTTGGCGCAACCGGCTCAACCAGCATCTTTGCCATTAGCCGCTCGCTCGAATCCGGCAACATTTCTCTGCTGGCCTATGCGGGCCTGGCATTCATGTTTGTGGGACTTGGATTCAAGGTAGCGGCGGCTCCTTTTCACGTCTGGACCCCTGATGTGTACGAAGGCGCGCCTTCCCCGGTTGTGGCTTTTATGTCCACTGCTCCGAAGGCGGCCGTCTTTGCTGTTCTCTTAAGAGTCATCTTCGAGATCAATTCTCCCGTGCCAACGCGTATGTGGCTGATATGGATTGTGGCCGCGCTCTCCATGACCATCGGCAACATCGCAGCGTTAGTCCAGAACAACGTGAAGCGGCTGCTGGCGTACTCCTCGATCGCGCATGCGGGCTATATACTGGTGGCGTTCGCGGCTTTGCCCTCCAGCGGCATTCCCGCGGCCATGTTCTATACCGCTGCCTACGCAGCCATGAATGTGGGCGCATTCGCGGTGATCAGCCATTTTGGCGGCGAAGGCGAACGCTATGTCACCATGGAGGACTACGCCGGGCTCGGCAAGCGCTCTCCACTGTTGGCTGTGACCCTGACGATCTTTCTGTTGTCGTTGATCGGAATTCCTGCCACTGGCGGTTTCTTTGCCAAATTTTACGTCTTCAGCGCCGCTTTGCAGGCCAACCTGGTAGGCCTCGTCATTATCGGAGTTCTTAACAGCGCGATTGGCGCTTACTACTATCTGCGGATCATCGTCGCCATGTATATGCATGAGCCCAAACAAGAGGCTCCAGTGGCGCCGATCCCCATGGGTGCGGGATTGGCCTTGGCCATCAGCGTGGTGGTCACCATCTATTTGGGAGTTATTCCCGGCCGGGTGCTTAACTATGCCCAACAGTCCGTCTCCGAACTCACACCGGTAGGCCAAGTGGTCTCCCTGCAAGCCCCCCACGCAGTCGAAGCCCGTATGGCCACCAACGTAAAAAAAGCCCTAGCTCACTAAGGTTTTTCCTGACATTTTCCGCGAAGATTCAAGCGCATGCCCTTCCCGATTTGACAATAAATGCCGATGGCTGCATGATGGGGACATTCCCGCCAACAATGTCGTCCCGGGGGTTCAATATGGTTGATTTAATGCGCAGAATCTGGTCAGAAGACCAGGGTCAAGACATAGCAGAATACGCCGTCATGCTGGCGGTGATTTTGGTGCTGGTAGTGGGAACGATTCGTCTGATCGGCTCCAATGCCAACAACGCCTTTTCCGCCGTGGCTAGTTCCATCCCATAGCCGCACCCCGCCAACTTTCATTACAAATCGAACGAGGGAAACACCTGATTCCCGGCGAAGCTCATTGCCCAGGATCCGGTCTAACGGGTAAAAGAAAAATTCAGTCCTGTAGTAAACAGGAGATCGTTGGTCTTTTTCCCAACCGGCGGGTTCGTGACATAAATATCGGAGAAGGTGCTTTGCCACCCAAACCATTTATTGATTTTCGTCACCAATCCAACATCCAGGGTGGAGCGGTATTCGCCGGGATTGGAAAGGTCCGGAAAGAATCCTAATTTTTGCGCGAGTACCGAGGATCTCTTGATCTTGTGCGTGAACTCTTCCCCTAAAGTGGCAGCGGCGAAGTTGCGCGAAAAGGTCGTGTAGCTTTCCCGCGTATAGTTGAGGCCGCTGAGGAAATCGAGGGTCGTGTTGGGCCGGCGGATCACGTGATAACCCAGACCGCCTCCGAATACCGACCGCAGATTTAAGGCTTGCAGGGCATCGCTCATAAAGTCCCCGCTGCCAAAAGCGAACAACATGCCGTCAAAGTCGTGATCGTAGCGTGCGCCCCCTGTTACCAGGTTGGCCGTGACGCTGGGCGTGGCCAGGCCGTTATTGGCATACACAGAATTCGCATACGCGCTCAATTTGTCGCTTTGGCCCGTCCTGGTTGCAGTGAACCCAAGGGAAAGGTTCTTGGTTACGCTGTTGCCCTGAGTCAGGCCAAAACCCACATTTGCCCCTCCCGCCCATCCCTGCAGGAGCCCGGGGTGCTGTTGCAACTCGTAGGCGGACTCCTCACTCTGGTTGCGCAGGGCTTGAACTTTGTCCTTTGCGATGGTCTGCGTTTCCCCCTGCGCGGGCTTTACCACCAGATTTCCGTCCTCTGTGGTGACCGTGCCGGAGATTGTCGTCTTTGGGCCGGTCTGCACAAAAATCGGCTTCTCTGAGCTCAGACTGCTGACGGAATTCCATTCGATTTCAATCTTCCCTGCGTAACTGGTTTCGAAGGTAAGCTTCTTTCCGTCGTAATCAACAATCTGGCCGGTAAAGTGGTCGCCATTGGTCAGCGTCACCTCGTCCGCCAAAAGGAAAGAAGGGATTATGAGGCACAACAAAAGGATAAAGCAGGCAAACAAACGAGCTTTCATAATGTGTTCTCTCAGATGTGGAACTCAGCTCTTAGGTTATTTCTGGTCAGGAAGGAAATCAAATTGAACTTCGGCGGATGTCGCCGAATCCGCGGGGACATACTTCCATTGCTTTACGGCCAGGGTGGCCGCATCAACCAGAGCGGCATTGCCGCCGATGGGAGAGACTTTTTCCACGGTACCCCGCGCATTGATGACGATGGCCAACCGAACCACGCCACCGATCCCATTCTTCTTCAAGTCCTGCGGATAGTGCGGAGCAACTTTGTAAAGCGCCTTGCGCGTCGAGTCAATCTTTTGCGCCTGGATTGGAACGATGTAGGCATGGATGGCCAGAAGCCCACAGACAACCGCCAGCGAGCAAATTGCCTGCTTGAACAAGCGGCGCTGCGGCCGGGCTTCGAATTCTATTGTTTCTGCCATGGAACGTGTGCTGAGCCTTAGCTCTCTGTTCGCTGCATTCTTGCTGACTCCGGTGTGTTGAGCAAGTTACGGATGTAACGAAGAAATTTCCCAATAGCACATACAGCGAATTGGGAATGAAGCCGAATACTTTTCCGAATAACAGCAATCCGGGGTGCCCATGTTCGCCGCCATTGCGAAACATGGGATAGCCTCCGTCTCGTCTTCCGCCTGCTGCGTGAACTTGGCCTCTCCCACGTTGGCTGCTAAAATGAAGGAGTTCTTTCCTTGTTGTGGGGCTGTAGCTCAGCTGGGAGAGCGCATCGTTCGCAACGATGAGGCCACCGGTTCGATCCCGGTCAGCTCCACCATCTTTCCTTGTCCATCATTCACTATGACTTGTGAACTCGATCTTCATTCCCCGGAAATCGAGTGTGAATGGCCTAGCCTGCTGCATTACATCGTATCCGAGGTTTGCCGCGGCCCAGGCGCTTGAGCCCGTCGTTTCATCTAACAAGATGATTGCCGGATCTAGTTCAACCTTCCGTCCAAATCGAAATTTTAGATGTGAAACCGAGACTGAAGCTTGAACGGTGCGCTTAGAGAGACCGCGTAGATCGTGGTTCTGATTCGTCCCAGTCCTAACCACCTCTGGAAAGAGCTTCGCAAACGGCGGATTGAACGTCGTCTGCGTGGCCCCCATGTCGAGGGTGACCGTAAGCGCTCGCCCCTCGTACACGATTTGGGTGAGGGACGATGTGCCCACAAATAGAAGCGGTGCTGTGGTGACCGTGCGCCCTGTATTGTGCGAGATCGTCAACGTCTCGTTCGCGTGAAAGCTAAGACTGCCCAGAGCGCTTAATGGCTGAATGCCGAGAACGCCTTGATGGTCCGGAGGAAGTCCAGCAAATGCACCATTGTCATCAGGGAAAACTAAAAAAGGAACATACCTGATATGCGTAGCACCCACGACGAGATCATTAACTACTACAACCCGCAGTTCCGCACCTGCCGCGCCGCTGATATCGTTCATTCTGGTCGTTGATGATTGCGCTTTCAACCCCAAACTAGCCGCCTCTTGCTCACTCATGAATGACACATCCATGCCCGTATCCAGCATGTAGGTTCTGCGAGAGCCATTCACAGTGACCGGGGCGAAGATATTGCCCGCAACCACCTGAGTGGGAATGGTTGCTGCGCGCTCACTCGCGACGGTCATGTCGGGATGAGAAGCAAGCAGCTTAAAAAGCGAACGGATGTTTGCGAGGTCAGGCGCGGTCGGCCTCGATGCAAGCATTGCATTGACCTGTGCTTCAGCGTCATGAAAACGACCGATCCGTTGATAGAAGTGCGATAACGTGGAATGCGCCTGATAAGCCTCGGCACTCTGGGGAGCCGACTTGATCACTGCATTCAACTCTGTTTCCGCAAGAGCGCGGTGGTCCTCACCAGCATCGAGCTCGCCTTTGCAGAGTGGCGAAAAGTATCTTGCCTTGATTTTGCGCCTGCTGAACTGCGAACCAATCTGGATAGCCGCACAAAGGCGCATCCTGAGAGAAAGCTCCTCTCGGAGCGATAATCAGGAGAGCGCCAACAAACAGAACGTGACTCCATGAAAGCCTAAGCCCAAAATGCATAAACGCTTTCCGGAAATACAACGACTTCGAGTTTTGGGACTATCCAACTATTTGGAATTGTACGCGACGCTGGGAGTTATCAATTGGATGACTGAATTTCCATGGATTCATCAATGGAGAGCTGGGCCGGCGCGCCCCCGTCATCACGCGTTGCGGTAGCGTGAAATCCAGTGTCAGAGGTCTCTACATCGTAAGTGTAGTGTTGTTTCTGTTTCGGAAAAGTAATGTAATTTCCATCCTTCAGCTCATCGAACGATGCATAGTGCCCTTCGGTGGCGTAATATCTGCGCTCGGCGCCGCCAATGCTTAGCAGATCGCCCTTCACCGATACACTGTCGGTAACCGCTGTTGGGTTGGCAGCTTGGCCCGGCCCGGAAACTCCCCGCAGTTGCACCGAATAGAGATAAACGCCAATCGCCATCACAACAATCAAAGAAATAAATCCGAAAGCCCGCATAGTTCCTCCGCCAAAATCCCGCCTACAAACTCCTTAAAGATAATTGCATAAGGAAATTCGGCGGAGGGCAAGTGACCGAAGTACGTTACGGGCAGGATGGCTTTAGTGAGATTTTGAGGTGTAGTATCCGGTGCGGTACCGCAGCTTCATGCCATCGGCGCCCGGAACTCCGGTCAGCTTCACGCTGATGCGCCGGAAATCGGAGTCGGAATACCGCTGCTGCGGATAATACGCCAGCAGATATTGGGTACGCAGTTCATCGCTGATTTTGTGAAACGCGGCATCCAAATCAGGGCCTGAGGTCGCATAGAAGTGCTGGCCGCCCGTATCGTGCGAAATCTGGATTAGCGCGTGTTCACCGCCCGTGTCCCGCCCCGCGCTCGCCTCCACCGGCACCACAATGATGCTGTAGACCACCGCTTCCGCCTCCTGCTCGGCGCGGACCGCGTCTTTGTAGTCAACCGTGCTGGCGGTATCTCCGCCATCGGTAATCACGACCATTACCTTGCGCGGCTGGCGTTTCTCCAGTTCCTGTGCACCAAGGTAAAGGGCATCATAAAGAGCCGTTGCGCCGCCGGGCTTTATGCGCTGAATGGCACGGTCAAACTGCTTCATGTCAGCTGAGAACAGAGTGAGCTTATCCACTACATCGCTGAATTGGAACAGAGAAATCCCATCGGCCGGACGCAGCACGTCATGCGCAAACTTCCGGGCTGACGCAAGCTCCAGCGCAAGGTCCCGGTGCGTGCTGAGGCTGGTATCGAGCGCGAGAACAATGGAAAGGGGCAAAGCAGATTGCTTGTCAAACACCGCGATCTTTTGCGGCTCATTATCTTCGCTGAGCTGGAAATTGTCTTTGCTGAGGCCGGCAATCGGCGCGCCATTGGCGTCCGTCACCGACACAAACACGTTTACCAGGTTTACCTTAACGTGAATGCTGTCGCTGGAGTCCTGCCCCACCGCATACCAAGGCGCCAACAGCAGCAGAGTGAAAATGACCGTCGTCTTCATTCGTGGGCTGTTGAGTTGGATGCAGGCTGCTCCGCGAAAATTGCCGTTTTTTTTCGTATCTCCGCGGGAAAAGGCTCTCCTGGTGCCCATACCGCGCCATCTTCAAAATGCTCTTTTTTCCAAATGGGCACGGTTTGCTTCAGTGTATCAATGAGCCAGCGGCAGGCCTCAAACGCAGCCGCGCGATGCGCCGAAGCCACGGCAATCAGCACGCTGGTCTCGCCAACCTGCAGCCTTCCCAGCCTGTGCACCAGCGCGGCATCGCGTATTTGAAAATTGCCACATGCGCGTTCCACCAGCTCTTGCATCTGCTTGAGCGCCATTTCTTCATAGGCTTCGTAGTCCAAATAGAGTGCCTTGCGACCGCGCGTATGGTTGCGCACAACTCCTTCAAAGAGGAGGGCAGCTCCATCCTCAGGCTGCTTCAGATCTTCCAAAATGCGATTGGTGTCGATCGGGCCGCGAACTATGGCGCAGTACCCGCGCGAAGGGATGCCGCCGCTCACCGGCGGTAGAAATGCAATTTCGTCGCCTTCATTGAGCGGGGTCTCCAGGCCGGCATACTCCTGGTTCACCGAGTAAGCGATGGCACCGTGCAGCTGCCCAAGGGCCGGGAAGCGCAATTGAATTTGTTCGATCAGATGAGCCAGAGTGGCAGATGCGGGCAGCGAGACCGCTTCGGACGCCTTGCCCGCCATATCTTTCAAAATGCCAAAGAATAATACCTGAACCAGCATGGCCGTTTTTCTTCTCTGCAATAGTTTACCTTGGCAGGCGCTCCGGTTCTCCAGGCAGGATTGCAACACCATGGGTATGACTCCGCCGGTTGCCACGCCCGCTATTCTCTAACGAATGGCCCGGCTGATAAAAACCTTCCAAATCAGATTGGCCCCATCATCGGAGATCAACAGCGATCCATCCTGAGCGACAGCCACACCCACCGGCCGCCCATATATCTGCTTTGCCGATGCGTCCGGCACGAATCCCGAAAAGAATGATTGTGGCGGACCTGAAGGCGATCCATTGCGAAAGGGAACAAACGCGACCTGGTACCCGCTGCGTGTGCTCCGGTTCCAGGAGCCATGTTCGGCAAGGAAAGCTCCGTGCTGATAGATCGCGGGGAATGCCTGCTTGTCATAAAAAGCGAACTGCAGTGGAGCAACGTGAGCACCTAATAGAACGTCGGGCGCAATCGCTTTGGCGGCCATCGCCGGGTTCGGCGACACTCGATTGTCTACATGCGTACCGTCATAAACATAGGGCCAGCCGTAGAAGCCACCATCCACGACATGGGTAAAGTAATCGGAAGGTGAATTGTCGCCAATGTCGTCCCGCTCATTGACAGCGGCCCATAAAACACCCGACTGCGGATTCACCGCCAGCCCTACGGCATTTCGCAGGCCGCTGGCATAAATGTGCATATTCTTTCCGTCCGGATCGCAGGCCAAAATGGCCGCGCGCCGCGGATCGGACTCAATGGCAACATTCCGTCCGGAGCCTACCGAAACAAATAAAGTTCTGCCATCCTGAGAAAACGCGAGCGAGCGCGTCCAGTGCTGGTTGTACCCGAACCCCGGAAGATTGAGGATATTCTCTGCCTCTCCAGTTCGTTTCGAGGTATTTGGATCATAAGCGAAGCGGAACACGCGGTTCGTAGCGGCCACATAAACATAGTTTTCATGAAAAGCAATGCCGAAGGGCAAATTCAGGCCGTCGGCAAACACCTCTCGCGACACTCCCGACGGCGAGGAATGCAGCACAATCACTTCCCCGGAACCGGACTCAGCGAGAAAAACATCGCCATTCGGCGCAACCGCCATCCACCGCGGGTTCCGTAAACCCGACGCAAAGATGGAAACCTTAAAGCCTTCAGGGACCTTGGGCTGAAAGCCGGCAGGCGCTGC
>JAICKN010000012.1 GCA_025927855.1 Terriglobales bacterium | reverse complement strand
GGCCGCTGTTTATACCACTGCGTAGCTTGTTCGAAGGCATAAGCGAGCTGCAGGACCTGCAATTCGCCTCCGTGCGGACCGGCAATTTGCAAGCCCATGGGTAGACCACTCTGCGTAAAACCACACGGAACGGAAATCGCGGGCAATCCCCAGACATTGAATGGACGAGTGTTGCGCAGCAGCAGAATTTCGCATGGGCGCAATTGATCGGGATTTTGCTCGAGCTCTGCAAGTGTGGGCGCGGGAATGGGAGTTGTTGGAGTGATGAGTAAATCCACAGACTTGAAAATGTTTGCGATTTCCTGCCGTTGCTGCGCGAGTTCGCGGCGGCCCTGGATAATTTGCGAGGCAGTGATGTTTTTTCCGGCGAGAATACGGCGGAGCGTTTCCGGTTGGTAGAGCTCAGGGATGCGCTCGGCCATTTCGGCATGAGCGGCATACGATTCGGCGGCTTGCAGTGTGCGGTCGGTGGGAACCGGCAAATTTAATTCACGCGAGGGGCTACTGATTTCTTCTAAGACCTGCAATGCGGCTTTGGTGGCGGCGGCTACTTCGGCATCCAGCCCTTCAAAGAAAAATGCACGAGGAACTCCGATGCGGAAAGCAGGCAGTTTACCGCGAATGGCGTCGAGGAAATGCGAATCAGTTTTGCAGGACGACGCCGTATCCGCTGTTGTTTGCGCACCAGTCGCTTGTAAAAGAATGGCGGCATCCAGAACGGATTCCGTGAGTGGGCCAACGTGATCGTAGGAGGCAGAAAGCGGAAAGACTCCTTCGGCGCTGATCGCATCGTATGTAGGCTTCAGTCCCACAACGCCGCAGAGCGCGGCGGGTTCGCGGACCGATCCGGCAGTGTCGGTGCCAATGGAGGCATAGCACATGCCGGCAGCGACGGCGGCAGCGGAGCCTCCGGAAGAGCCCCCGGCGATGTGGTTCGGCTCCCAGGGATTGTGCGCAGGGCCAAAGCTGCTGATCATGGAGCTGCCGCCGTAGGCGAACTCATGAAGGTTCTGCTTGCCGATGAGGACCGCTCCGGATTGTTTGAGCTTGCGCACAACTTCCGCATCTTTCGTGGGAATTCTCCGTGTGGATGGAGAAGCGAACTGTGCGCTCCCGGCGGTTGTGAGGATTCCGGCAGTGTCAATCAGATCTTTCAGTCCTACGGGAATTCCGTGCAGCGGGCCGCGCCAGTGGCCCTGATGAATTTCCGCCTCCGCCGCACAGGCCCCGGCCAAAGCAGATTCCGCCGTGACGGTGATGAAGGCATTTAATTGAGGATTGAGCCTCTCAATCTGCGTGAGGCAGCGCTGCGTGATTTCCACGGGAGAAATTTCCCCGTCGCGAAGTTGTTGCGAAATTTCGGAAATGGTCATCTTAATGACTGCTCAAATTAATGACTGCTCAAACTGGTTTTGAAGAACAGTCAGTATACCGTTCTGCTTGCCGTGATTCCGCTGCGTGCATACGGCGGCTGCAATGAACAGTCGTGCGGCCTATAATTGAATTGGCCGCGCTAGTCATTACTCCGCTATTCGAGGTGAACCTGCCATGTCCCAGCTAACAGCAACCCCCGCAGCGACCTTCGGATTTTTCGTGGATGGAAAGTGGAGAGAAGAAGGCGATCTGGTCGACATCAAGGCCCCGTTTGATGGAGAAGTGATTGCGCATGTGTGTCAGGGGCGGCGCGAGCATGTGGAAGCGGCGATTCAAGCGGCGGTCAAGGCATTTGGCACTACCCGGCGGCTTCCCGCATTTGAGCGGCAGCGGGTTTTGCGCGCGATCTCCGAAGGAATCCACGAGCGTAAAGCAGAATTCGCCCAAACGCTAGCGCGAGAAGCGGGCAAGCCAATCAAAGCCGCGCGCACGGAAGTCGAGCGGGCCATTTTTACTTTTACGGTGGCGGCGGAAGAGAGCACCCGCATTTACGGCGAGTATCTTCCCCTCGATGCGCAAGAGTTCACCGCCGGGCGGTGGGGAATTGTGCGGAGTTTTCCGCTGGGCCCGATTGCGGGAATCACGCCATTTAATTTCCCACTGAACCTGGTGGCGCACAAAGTCGCTCCGGCAATCGCGGCAGGCTGCCCGATTATTTTGAAGCCCGCGCCTCAAACTCCTTTGTGCGCGCTGATGCTGGCGGAAGTGGCGCAGCAGGCGGGCTGGCCAGACGGCGGCCTGAATGTGCTTCCGCTCGCGAACGAAGAGGCCGGACTCTTAGTCAGCGATGAACGGCTGAAGATGATCAGCTTTACCGGCAGCGCAGCCGTAGGCTGGCAGGTGAAGCGGAATGCAGGAAAGAAAAAAGTTTTGCTGGAACTGGGCGGCAATGCCGGAGTGATTGTTCACAAGGACGCCGATCTCTCCTATGCCGCTGAGAGATGCGTAGCAGGAGGTTTTTCCTATGCCGGGCAAACCTGCATCTCGGTGCAACGAATTCTGGTGGAGCGTTCGGTTTTCACCCCGTTTACGGATTTCCTGCTGTCAGGAATCCGTGCGCTGGAGACCGGCGATCCGCTGGATGAGACAACTGACTTGGGGCCGATGATCCGGGAGAGCGATGCGATTCGCGCCAGCGATTGGATTCAGGAGGCGGTACGTGGAGGGGCAAAACTGCTTTGCGGCGGCAAGCGGAAGGGTCCGGTCCTTGAGCCCGCGCTGCTTACCGGGACGCGTCCGGAGATGAAGGTAAATTGCCAGGAAATTTTTGCTCCTGTGGTGACGGTTGAGCCGTATGACAATTTTGAGGATGCGGTGCGGCAGCTCAATCATTCTCCGTATGGATTGCAGGCGGGCGTGTTCACGAACGATGCAAGGCTTTTGTTCAGCGCCTTTGAAGAATTGGAGGTGGGCAGCGTAATCGCAGGAGATGTGCCGACCTTTCGCATTGACAGCATGCCTTATGGAGGGGTGAAAGATTCCGGCCTGGGCCGGGAAGGGCTGCGCTACGCCATTGAAGAGATGACCGAGCCGCGGCTGCTGGTGATGAACCTGCGGTAATGCTGGTGGGTTTACCACAGAGGGCACGGAGAACACAGAGAAAACAATGCAACAAAGCAAAGCCATATCTTTTGAACCACGCGTGATTTTTGGAAGAATCTAAAAACTCTTCGAAGGCCGATAATTCTGCAAACCAATCCACTTCCGCTCCTCTTCCGGCAGGGCCGAACGCTCAAAGGTCTGTGCCGCCTGAAAAGTTACTATCGCTTCCACAGTAAAAGAAGGTATGCTGCCCCGCATGGGCGTTTGTATCTCGGTGCTGGCGAGCGGCAGCCGTGGAAATTGCGCGATCGTGGCCAGCAGCAGTACGCGCATTCTTGTGGACGCTGGCATCTCCTGCCGGGAAACTTTCAAACGCATGAAGGCGCTGGGAGAAGATTCGCGGCATCTCTCCGCCATACTGATTACGCACGAGCACTCCGACCACGTTTACGGATTGCTGACCTTGGCGAAAAAACTCCGCATTCCGGTCTACATGACGAGCGGCACCCACCAGGCATGGAAGCGCGCGCTGCGCAATGAGCAGGGAGAGGCGCCGGAGCTGGCGGCGCTGGAAATTTTTTCTTCCGGGAAAAACTTCCAGATCGGCGATATTGACGTATCGCCATTCACCATTCCGCACGACGCGGCGGATCCGGTCGGGTTCACCTTCCGGGCGGAAGGAGTAAAAGCGGCCTTTGCCACCGATCTTGGTTATGTGCCCCCGAATGTGAATCACCATTTGCGCGGCTGTGATGTGCTCGTGATGGAATCGAACCATGATCTGGAGATGCTGCGTGTCGGCCCTTATCCATGGTCGGTCAAGCAGCGGGTCATGAGCCGCGTGGGACACCTTTCTAACACGGCACTCGCGGAATTTTTTAGCGGCGATTATGATGGAGGCGCCGCTTACGTTGTGCTGGCGCACCTCTCCGAGCAGAACAATCATCCTGAACTTGCCCGGAAGGCCGCCGAAGAGGCCTTGGGGACCCGTCGTACGTTGCTTCGCAACCGTGTGATGCTGGCATCACAAACGGAGCCGATGCAACCAATCCGGCTGTAATATGATCCGTTTCTTCTATGAGTCAGTGCGTTGACCCTGTGGTAGGAAAAATCCTGGCGGGCTGGCGTTATGACATCTCCGGCATTGCTCCGGAGATGCGCGGCGTTTATGAGGAGCACCTTGTCCGGTGCGAGCGTTGCCGCAGTCACCAGCGGCTGCACCGCGGCATTGACCTGGGGCTGATCATTCTGGCTTCGCTTTCGGCGGCTGTGTTTCTGCTGGCATTTGCGCTGATCCGCCACTTCGGGCCGCGGCATGCGATTTGGCTGGAGCTGGCCGCGCTTGCCGGCTTTGCGCTTTCAGCGCTTATCTGGCTGGTGGTCGCAGTGGCCACGCCTGCGCCAACCACCATGGTGGATGTTGCGAAATTTGGGGCGCGGCATGTGCATGACCGCTTACCGGCGGAAATCCGCGAGCGGCTGCCCGAGGAAATCCGGGCGAGGATTATTGGGCAATAGCCGCTCAGGGAAAATTTTATCGCTCGCAAGTTTTGCAATTGATGGCGCGGGAATGCATCCCGGCAGGCGTGGCTTACGGCTTCATCAGAGGGATCAGAGAAACGTAAGGCCTCTCGCTCGCTACGCTCGCGCATCGGGATGACATGGCGTTTGGGAATATTTCCAAAGCCAACAAAACCGCTCAATCTCCTGGTCACTTCACAACCACCGGCTTTCCGGCTGCTATAATCAAGCTTGCTCTCATGCCTAGAAAGCGTCTGATTCGATCCACCACAGTTCTTTGTGTCCGCCGCGACGGCAATGTCGTGCTGGCGGGAGATGGCCAGGTTACGCTTGGCGAAGGCATCATCAAGCACGGCGCGCGCAAGATCCGGCGGCTTTATCAGGACAAAGTTCTTGCCGGTTTTGCCGGGTCCACGGCCGACGCCTTCACCCTTTTCAGCCGCTTTGAATCGAAGCTGGAGCAGTTTCATGGCAATCTCGGCCGCGCAGCGGTGGAATTAGCTAAGGACTGGCGCACCGATAAAGCCATGCGGCACCTTGAAGCTTTGCTGCTGGTCTCTGACCGGGAGCAGACGTTTTTGTTGAGCGGACAGGGCGACGTGATTGAGCCGGACGGAGGCATCGCTGCCATCGGCAGTGGGGGACCTTATGCGCAGGCCGCGGCGCAGGCATTGGCGGAGCACACCCAGCTTAGCGCGCGGCAAATTGCCGAAGAAGCGATGAAGATTGCCGGCAAAATGTGCATCTATACCAATGACAAGGTAACCGTCGAAGAACTTTAAGGAACATTTTCAGTCGTCAGCGGTCAGCAAGAGCAAAACAACTGAAAGCTGAAAGCTGAGAGCCATTATGGCCATTTACTTACCCAGCAGCGCAGAAGAAATCCAGAATTCACTCGAT
Organism: Terriglobales bacterium; assembly: GCA_025927855.1. Taxonomy (GTDB): domain Bacteria; phylum Acidobacteriota; class Terriglobia; order Terriglobales; family Acidobacteriaceae; genus JAICKN01. The sequence goes on along the minus strand of JAICKN010000012.1, from coordinate 21,380 downwards.
GAATTGACGCCTCGGGAAATTGTCGCCGAGCTTGATAAGTACGTCGTCGGCCAGAAAGATGCCAAGCGCGCCGTAGCCATCGCACTACGCAACCGCATGCGCCGCCAGAAACTTCCCGAAGACATGGCGGAAGAGGTCATCCCGAAGAACATCATCATGATCGGGCCCACCGGCGTGGGCAAGACAGAAATTGCGCGCCGTCTGGCAAAACTCGCCAACTCTCCATTTTTGAAAGTAGAAGCCTCGAAGTTCACTGAAGTCGGATACGTGGGCCGCGATGTGGAATCCATGGTCCGCGATCTGGTGGAGATTGCGATTGACAATGTGCGCGAGGAGAAACTGGAAGACGTTGCCGACAAAGCGGAGCTGAATGCCGAAGAGCGGCTGCTCGATATTCTTCTTCCGGCCGCGGCGCCCACCCGCCAGGCGGATACGGCTTCCGGCGGAGTGGTGCTCGAAGGCAATACCACGATCACCGAATCGCATACGCGGACGCGGGAGAAACTGCGGCAGCAACTGCGCGAGGGCAAGCTCGACGACCGCACGGTAGAAATTGACGTGCGTGAACGAAATTTTCCTTCGTTTGAAATCATCTCCAATCAAGGCGTGGAGGAGATGGACGTCAATATCAAAGACATGCTGCCCAATATCTTCGGCCAGCGGACGAAGAAGCGGAAGATGAAGGTGAATGAGGCCTTCGAATATTTGATTCAGGAAGAAGAGCAGCGCCTGATTGATATGGACCAGGTCACGCGCCTCGCCATTGACCGCGTGGAAAATTCCGGAATCGTCTTTCTCGACGAAATTGACAAAATTGCCGGACGCGAAGGCGGGCACGGGCCGGACGTTTCCCGCGAGGGCGTGCAGCGCGATATTTTACCGATCGTCGAAGGAACTACAGTCAATACGCGTTATGGCATGGTCCGCACCGATCATATTTTGTTCATTGCCGCGGGCGCGTTTCACGTCTCCAAACCGAGCGACCTGATTCCCGAGCTGCAAGGCCGCTTCCCTATCCGGGTGGAACTCCAGTCGCTGACGATGGAAGATTTCATCCGCATTTTGACTGAGCCGAAATCGTCATTGGTAAAGCAATACACGGCGCTGTTGGAAACCGAGGGCGTAAAGCTTGAATTCACGAAAGAGTCGCTCGAGGAGATCGCCCGCTTCGCCTTCCGCGTGAACGAAGGGACGGAAAACATCGGCGCGCGCCGCTTGCATACCATCATGGAACGGGTGCTCGATGAGATCAGCTTTACCGCTCCCGATAAAAAGGGCGAGCAAGTCAAGATTGACGGCGATTACGTCCGGCAAATGTTGGCGGACATTGTGAAGGACCAGGATTTGTCGCGATACATCCTGTAACCCAGACATTTAGGATGCCGGGGTAGGTGCGCTGCCGGGCGGCGCGTTTGGTAGCTCTGTTTCTCCCGGCTTCTCATTGCGGTACACTCGCGCGATCCCGCGAACTAAGCGGCGCATGGGCAACTCTCCCGCATCGTCGCAAAAAAAGATTTCTCCTACATGCGTGCTGCGGTAGTACCAGCGCTTCAGCAGCGCGAGATGTTCCATGACTTCAATGGCAGGAACTTTTTCTGGCGCGGGAAAGGTGAAAATCACTTCTCGCAGCCGCGCCTCCATGGAATGGGACTTGGCGTGCTGCGAGGCCTGGAGAGAAAAATTCACCGGGCCGGAAATATGCCCGGCATTTACACGAAATAAAGCCACGCACTCCGGTTCTGTACCCGATTGCACGAGAATGGCCGAGAGCTGGTCAAGACGGTGGACAATCTCGGGCAACTGCGCGAGCAGCGGTTTGAGCTTTTCCAGGCGGGCGTGGTGGCCAGCGGCGCTTTCGTAATTCATTTCCGCCGAGGCTCTGTCACGCTGCGCAGAGATTTCGCGGACCAGCGACTCTCCGGAAGAATTCAAAAACGACTGTACCCGCGAAACTTCCGCCGCGTACTCTTCATTGGTACAGCCCTTGAAGCACGGGGCCAGGCACATGGCCATTTCAGAGTAAATACATCCGGGGAACTGCGGGTCAGGATCAAGATCGGGAACGCAGCGGCGTATTTTGAAGAAGTCGAGGGCATCTTTGGCGAATTGTTCTGCCACAGTGCGCGAAGGAAACGGCCCATAGTATAAAGACTTGCTATTGAGCCTGCCCAACCGCACGGTGACGGAAACCCGCGGATATTGATTTTCCAAGTGCAGCTTGAGTAATGGAGCAAAGCGCAAGCGCAGCCGCGTGGCGTAGGTCTTGGGGAATGCGGCGCGCAAAAGCTTGTACAGCAGGAAAACAGATTCGAAATCAGACCCGGTGCAAGCGTATTCCACGGTGCGGACGATATTGCGGAGGTTCAACTTCTTTCCTTCGGCGCTCGAGCCTAGTAGACGTTGCAAGCGGCGGCGCAAATTGGCGGTTTTGCTTATGTAGGGTTCTGTTTGCGGACTGTCACTTTGCAGCAGGAACACGGCGGAGGAGGCAGGAAGCGAAGCAAAAAATTCTTCTTCGCTGGGCTCGCCGGACTGGAATTCCAGGCAGTGCGGCAGCAGATTGCCTCTGGTTTCGCCAATGGCGCCAGCATTCACCCCATTATTCTAGAGGCCCTGAGGGCTCCCCGGGCACGGGAACGATGTACTGGAGTTGTTCCTTCTTCAACGCAATGGGACGTCGCCCACTCCCAAAAGGGCTAAAACGCTGGTTTTTGTGGCTAACCGGCCCTGCTAAAACGCGCCCCCAGCTCAGCACATCCATCCGGTGATCCCCGGCATCGAACAGGATATAATTGTGAGTAATTCTCGAGTTAATGCCCTTTCGAGGGAAAACTCCAGAAAAGCGATTTCTCTTCTTTCGGGATAATATTCGATGTCCAAAAAAACGCAGGCTGCCGTCCTTTTAATTTCTGTCGCCATATTGATGTTTGTTGTTGCCGGAGTCATAAATGTCCGCGCCTCAGGAAAAGACGGCGCTTATCCGCAAATGGAAGTTTATAGCGAGGTGCTCTCGCGCATTCAGAGTGAATACGTCGAGCAACCGAACATCACCAAGGTGACGGATGGAGCGTTGCACGGCCTGTTGGAATCGCTCGATGCCGACTCCAGCTATTTGACCCCGGAACAATACAAGGAATACGAAGAGCGCAGCAAGGACGCAAAAGCGAACATCGGCGCGGCGGTTTCCAAGCGCTTCGGCTATGCTTCGGTGGTTTCAGTGATTCCGGGCGGCCCGGCGGCAAAGGCCGGATTACAGGACACGGACATCCTCGAATCCATTGGCGGCGAGAGCACGCATGACATGTCGCTGGCGGAAATTCACAGCAAGCTTTCCGGCCAGCCCGCTTCCACGGTGACGGTAGAGGTCGTTCGCGCCACGAGCGCGACCCCATCCAAGATCACGCTGACCAGAGAAATCGTTGCCATTCCCATTGTGAATGACAAGATGATGGCCGATGGTGTGGGCTACATACAGGCTGACACGTTGAACAAGGGCAAAGCGCAGGAGATTGCCACGCGGATCAAATCGCTCGAAAAGGAAGGCGCGAAAAAGCTGCTGCTGGACCTGCGGGATTGCGCCCAGGGCGATGAATCCGAGGGGATCGCCACCGCCAACCTTTTCCTCAACCACGGCACGATTGCTTACTTACAGGGACAAAAATTTCCCCGCGAAGCGTTCAATGCCGATCCTGCCAAGGCAATTACAACCCTGCCTCTGGTGGTAATGGTCAATAAAGGAACGGCGGGCGCTGCGGAGATTGTGGCGGCTGCAATCATGGGAAATGGCCGTGGAGACGTGGTAGGCGACAAGACTTTTGGCGAAGGTTCGGTGCAGAAGACAATTGAGCTGCCGGATGGTTCTGCGTTGATTCTTTCGACCGCAAAATATTATTCGCCGGATGGCAAGGCCATTCAGGATTCTGCCGTCACTCCGAATGTTTTAGTGGCTGACAATAGCGATAATGTTGCGCTAGATGATGACAACGGGGAAGCCCCAGCGGAAGACAATGCGCCCAAAACGCCGCAGGCTGACCAGATATTGCAAAAAGCGCTGGAGGTCCTAAACCGCCGCGCCAGTTAGAATTCCTGTGCAGAGGCGTTGTCCGCAGCGCCTCTGAGTCCGCTCGTAAATCTAGATAATGAGAACCATCCTGCTTGCACTTGCGTTATCGGTTTGCGCCCTCGGGCAGGCCCAGCCTTCGGGCTCCTCAACGTCCATTCCCATTGCGCAGCAAAACGCGCTGCAAGCCAAAGCGGTGCTGAACCAGGCCATTCAGGCCCTGGGCGGCAGCGCCTATCTTAACGTCCGCGACATAAGCCAGGAAGGCAGGAGCTACAGCTTCTATCATGGCCGGCCAAACAGCGAAGGTATCCAGTTCTGGCGCTATATCAAATACCCGGATAAAGACCGTATAGAACTCACCAAGCAGCGCGACGTCATTGAAATTTACGATGGGGTAAAGGGGTATGAAGTTACCTACAAAGGCGTTCACAATCAGGTAGAAAAGGATTTGAGGGACTATTTGCGGCGCCGCCACTATTCCCTTTCTGAAGTTTTGCGAACCTGGATCAACCAGCCGGGTGTCGCGCTTTTTTACGACAATCAGACGGTCGCAGAAGGCAAGCAGGTGGACCAGGTCACCGTGATGAATGCGCAGAATGAGGGAGTAACGCTGTTCATTGATACTTCCACGCATCTTCCGGTGAAGAAGACGTTCACCTGGCGCGATCCGGCTGACCGGGAGCGCAACACTGAAGATGAAATTTATGCCGAATACCGCCTCGTTCAAAACGTAAATACGCCCTGGATCGTTACGCGCTACTTCAATGGAGACATGGCGGGTGAGAGCTTTCTCAATACGGTTGTTTACAACCAGAACCTGCCTGATTCTCTGTTTGACCCGAACACACCCAGCCCCGCGCATAAAAAGTAAACTTCACCCTGGATACTTCCCTACGAGAAGGCCACGGGTAAATTGCCCGTTTGCGGACCGCGAGAACCTAACTTGGGCAACCGGAAATGGCCGCTCCGCAACCAACATCTCTGAATTTGCGGCGGCATGGGTAAACACCGGGCCACGTAAAAAGGAGATTCAAATGGGCCGTAGAAATCGAGGCTTAAGCCTGCTATTGCTAGGAGCTGTATTGTCTGCGCCGCTTTTAACTTCCGCCTGCTCTGAGCACAGGCGTGTTTACGACCCCTACGACAACGACTACCATGCGTGGAACCACAATGAGGACATTGAATATCACCAGTGGATCGTCATCAATCATCGGGCCGACCGTCCCTACAAGCAGTTGAACAAAGATGACCAGAAAGCATACTGGGAGTGGCGTCACAATCAGTCCAATCAAGGCCATGACCGGGACCAGGATCATAACCGTGACCGCGATCATGACCACGATCACCACTAAATAGCAACGAGAGGATGCCTGCGGAACACCAAACGCAGGCATTCTTTCTGAATGTGATTAGCGCTGCGGGGCGGATTGTGGCTCAGTCGCAATATCGAAATCAAGTTCGAGCATATCTTTCACCTTCACTGCCCCTCCGGCAATGGTGATGGGCGTAATGCCAAAATCCGTCTGCTTCAATTTCACTGTCCCAGAATAACGCCCGCCTTTGAACAACACCGGTACGTTGACGGGCTTCGTTGTGCCATGCAGCGTAAGTTTGCCATGGACCAGATAGTTCGCTTCGCCTTGCTGCTCGACTGAAGCGGACACGAATGTAATTTCCGGGAAGCGGACCCCATCGAGCACCTTCCCGCCCTTCATGTTGTTTTCCACCTGTTGGCGTTTGGAGTCGCTACTGCCGGGATCCACGACCTTCATGTCCTTCACCCGGAACGTTAATTCCACGGAACGTTTATCGGTGTCGAGTGTGGCTGAGCTGATCGGCGCGGCAATCGTGTGATTGTCCCCAAACGCCGAAAATATCCCGGCCTTATATACATGGACCGTGACTTTAGAAATGGAAGTATTGATTTTTACCGGCTGCGCAGCAGATGGGATGGAGAGAAAAAGCGATATTTCGAGCGTGAACAATAACCATTTAATACGCGCTTTCATCAGCAGTTCCTTGGAATATGATCAGTTGTGATTGGCGCTCACTAATTTTGCGGAGACGCCTATATTCTCCAACAGGCCGCTGCTCCTTCCACTATACAAAATAATTCTTGCCGGAACGGATGCCAGGTCCATCTATTTGGATGGCAAGAACTTGGGGCGGCCTTCTGCTTTTTTTGCACAACGATTTCGCCATGGCATGCGTCTAATTACCTGGGTAAGTTCGCATTAATAACCGCTATATCGGTACCCGAATACCTGTAAAAGGTATAATCCTGAGTCGAGAACAATTTCTTGGAGGGAGCAAGCTATGGACGCGCGTACGAGCGCTTTCTGGTTGCGCTTTAAAGCCCACCGGCTGGCATATAGCCTGACCATTCTGGCCACTTTAGCTGTAGGAATTCTCATTGGAACTGTGGTCTCTTACGGAGTGAAGGGACAGGAAAGAAAGAACAGCAGCGCCGATGCTACGCCGCTGACCATCCCTGCCCCGCAGCAACTTTCCAATCAGTTTGCGCAAATTTCCAAGCAGCTCGAACCTAGCGTCGTAAACATCAATACGGAATCCATTATCCGAAATACAGGCCCGCGCATGCGCCGCCCCGGGAACCAGGGCGACGACGACCAAAATCCGTTCGATGATTTCTTCAACCACTTTTTCGGGGGCCCTGGAGGGCAGGCGCAAGGCCCCATTCGTGAGCGCTCGCTGGGATCGGGAGTTATTGTCGATCCCAAGGGATACATTGTTACCAACCGCCACGTAGTAGAGAAGGCGGACCGGGTGCGCGTAAGGCTTCAGGACGACCCACCCGGGGTGCAACACGATGCCAAGATCATTGGGGAAGACCAGGAAACCGATTTGGCCGTAATCAAAATTGATCTGAATCATCCTCTTCCCGCAGCGAAACTAGGGAATTCCGACAGTATGCAGGTGGGCGACTGGGTGCTTGCGATTGGAAGTCCTTTTGGGCTTACGGAGACGGTAACGGCAGGCATCGTTTCAGCAAAGGGCCGCAACGCCCTGGACCTGAACATCTCCAATCATCAGTTCCAGAGCTTCATTCAGACCGATGCTGCCATCAATCCTGGAAATTCCGGCGGACCGCTGGTGAATATGCAGGGTGAGGTCATTGGCATTAATACCGCCATCCTGACCGATACCAACCAATATGCGGGCGTAGGGTTCGCGATGCCCTCGAACACCGTGATAAAGGTTTACGACGAACTCGTTGGGCCCGAGCACCGGGTGCGCCGAGGCTCGATTGGCGTGGAGTTTAATGCGCAGGCGAACCCGGCAATCGCCAGAGTTTATGGCGTGAATTCCGGGGTGACGGTTTCCAGTGTGGTTTCCGGGAGCCCCGCCGATAAAGGCGGCCTGCAAGTGGGTGACACGATCATTTCTGTGAACGGAAAGAAAATCAGCAACGGAGATCAGCTGGTCTCAGAGATCGCCGGAACTCCGCCCGGTTCCAAAGTCACTCTTGGTTATGTTCGCAACGGGCAGAAGCATGACACCACGATTACCGTGGCAGACCGCTCCAAGCTGTTTGCTTCCCGGCTGGGCGAAGGCCAGGAAAATGGCGAAGAGAACGGCCCCAAGGAAAGCAAACTGGGGGTCACGGTGCGTTCGGTTACTCCGGAAATGGCGGACCGCCTGCAGGTTCCGGCGGGTAAGGGCGTCATTGTTCAGGATGTGAAGCCCGGTTCTTTCGCTGAGGACATCGGGCTGAATCGCGGCGACCTGATCCTGGAGGTCAACAAGCAGCCCGTCAATAGTGAAGATGATTTTGACCGGATTGCGTCATCGTTGAAGAGCGGCCAGGATGTTGTGTTCCTGGTGCGTCCACGCGGCGCGGGCGGTAATAACCAGGAAGGAACAATCTTCCTGGCGGGAACACTTCCGTAATATTGTGCTTGCGGTTGGGTGCTGAGATCATTAGCTTGTTGATGAGCGGCAATTCGCCGGAACGCGGATTGCCGCAAGGCTTCCGGTTTTTGCGCTCGTGTAAGAATGTCAGGCTGATGCACCGACAACCCCGACGGCTTCTGCTTCGGGGTTGTTCGTTTGAGGTGAGTTCTGGATAAATCCGGCACATTGCAAAAAATCCTGCTTGCGATCGGTATTTTTTTAGTCGCACTTGTGCCGCTGTCGCGGGCAAGCTCCAGTTCTTCTGCTTCCACTGCTAAGGCCACTAAGACCAGCAGTAAAAACCCCACATCGCATCATACGAGCGCCAGCACCCATAAAAAGACCTCGGTTCATCACGCAAGCCGGAAGTCGCGACGACGCAGGAGGTCGAGTTGGCGCACGCGGGGGCAGCAAGCAATCAAAGATGATCGGGCGCTTGAAATTCAGAAGGCCCTGATTCGCGCGCGCTATTTGAACGGCAAGCCATCCGGGGAGTGGGATGCGACCACACGGGCAGCCATGGTGCGCTACCAGGCCGCACATTCCTGGCAGACGAAAGTGGTGCCTGATTCGCGGGCCCTTATCAGCTTAGGCCTGGGGCCTGACCGCGAGCACCTGCTGAATCCAGAGAGCGCCATGACGACCGGACCGCAAGGCCAGCATCCGGTCTCGACTGCGGCAGTCCCGAAATCGGCAGCTTCCGCGCCCACTTCCACTCCGCTGCCGGCGGCGGAGACCGGAGACCCAAGTCCTGCCGGGCCCCGAAGTCCTGCCGGTGCTATGAAATCTTCATCGGCGAATGCAGGCTCCGCCGATCCAGCCCCTGCAAACTCGGTGGCTCCAGATACACTCTCTCCAGCTACGGATTCCACGACTCCGGTGGGCGCAAACTCAGGGCCGCCGAATCCGCCATCCATGAATTCAGGCCCGGACACAGGCTCTGCACCGCAAACACCGGCCCCGCAAAGCGGACCGACCCAATAGGTTCCCCGCAGAAGTCATTAAGCCACATCCGGCAAACCAGAAATTGCAGAAACTCACGCCCGCTCGGGAGAAGGAAAAAAAGGCAGGTCGTTGTTCTGCACAATGGCGCGGGGATTTTCCTCGACCAACGCATGAGCGAGATCGGCCCCATAGGAATCGGCAACGGCCTGGCGGGCGGCAGAGAGTATTGGAATGCGATGTTTCGTATCGTGCGCGTCACTGGCGATTACGTGAACGGCATTGCGTTTAAGGAGCCACTCCGCGCTCTTCCAGTTGCGCTCTCCCCATGATCCGGTCAGGACGGAGGCTGTAACCTGCACTGCAGCTCCCTGCTCGACCCATTGCAACACGCGTTCTGGGGTGCGTTGCAGGATCGGGTTTCGCTCGGGATGAGTAATGATGGGAGTGATCCCGCTGCGGATAAGATCATCGAGGCATTCGTCAATTTGCGGGGAGATGCTGTAATTGCTCAGTTCCACCAACAAGTAGCGGGTGCCTTCAATCAGATATTTTTCCGGCTTTGTTTTTATCTCCTGCCAATTTTCATACGAGAGATGGAAATCGCAGCCCAGGCTGAACGACAGCCTTCCACTGCAGAGTTCGGACAATTTTTGCAGACGTTCTACGAGCAACGGACGGTCATAGGTATAGCGGTCGTTGGCGTGCGGGGTGGCAATGATATGTTCGATGCCGTCCGCTTCCGCCATCGAACACATCTCCCGCGACATCTCCCAGGACTTCGATCCATCATCTACTTCCGGCAGAATATGACAATGAATATCTACCAAAGGGCCCCGTCTCGCTGCTTACAACAAGAGTGTAAGCAGATTCCGCACAGAATAAAGCAGGCAGGAACACAGGATGTAACCATTTTTTCCGTTCAGGAGGAGGCGTCCTGCGCTGAAGATCAGGGCACAGGAGGCGGCCCGGGAGCGCCGTTGTCGGGTTTCACGCTGGAATTGCTGATGAAACACCAGTGCACAAATTCCGGGGAATAGTGTTCCACCACGCTCTGCGGAATGTCGCTCTCATGAATTTCTTTGAATTCAAATTGAATCGAACCGGCAGGAGAATCCGGGGCATTCACCGTCCCAACCAGATAACCATAGACATTCTCTTTTGCGACAGTGGCTGCATTTTTAGGAATTGTATAGCGGTGCGCTCCAGCGGTGCCGGCAATCCAGCCGGGCAGCACGCCTCCATGGCTGCGCCAATAGGGAGTATTGAAAATGTCTTCCATGTAGTAATGCGAATGGCTGCACAGTACATAAACCAGCTTGTGCGCATCGTTGCGAAATTTGAGCAGGTCGCGATACACCTGCTCTCCCGTTGTTCCTCCCTGTTGCCATTCATTCATGCTGTGGCCGCGGGAAATACTCTCGGGCAGCGCGGCATGCATCCCGACGACGACCGTATGCACGGATTCGTTTTTGGAATCGGCCCCCAGCACCGCCTCAAACCATTGCAACTGGTCAGGCGAGAATTCATCATGGGTCGCATCATCGAGGTAGATGAAGTCCACTCCATCCAAGGTCCAATGAAAATATGTTTTTGGCCCGGCATCGGGAACAACGCCGTTCTTCTGATCGCGCTCACGCTGCTCTTTTAATGGCGGAATGTTGAGCAGATCGGCAAATGCGTTTTCAAACTGCGCTCGTGTCTTAGGGTAGGTTGTCTCGTGATTTCCAATGCCCACGAAAAATGGGATTGCGCCAAACGGCGCGACTTGGTTCTGCCGAAAGTCATCCCAAGAGCGGTTTTCGTAATCCGCAATAGAGATGTGCTTGTGCTGCAACTTGGCGGCGGCAAGCATATCTTCGTCAAAATCCGAGGTCCAGCGCAGGTCTCCTAAATGCCAATAAAATTGGGCCTGGTCTTGCGCCGCGCCATGCGCAATCGCTGGCATGATGATGTCGCCACAGTTGCGCGAGTCCCCTGCTGCCGCAAAATGCCAGGTTTTGCGTGGCCTTAGAGCAGGGGGTGGACCGTCAGGCTGCACGGAAGCAGGGACGAGTTGGGCCGAGGCAGCATAGGAGATAAATCCGCTGAGAACGAGAAGAATCCAGACGCGCGCCAGCGATTTCATTTTGTCCTCGAGATGACGTGGCGGGCGTATGCGCTCGCTCCGCCTCAGTAAGGATTCTATCCCCGTTCGACTTTTACTCCACGGGCTTCACGCCAACCTTCGATAATGAGGTAGAGCACAGGGATAAAGAAGAGGTTCAGAATGGTGGACATGATCATGCCGCCGAAAACGGTGGTGCCGACGGAATGGCGTCCGTTTTCACCCGCGCCGCTGGCCGTGACCAGCGGCACCACGCCCAAAATGAACGCAAGAGACGTCATCAGGATTGGACGCAAGCGGATGCGCGCCGCTTCAAGCGTTGCATCCAGCAATGACATTCCGCGTTCGCGCAGTTGTTCCGCGAACTCCACAATCAGAATCGCGTTCTTGCTGGAGAGGCCAATGAGCATGACCAATCCCACCTGGCAGTACACGTCATTTTGCAGCCCGCGGACCCACTGGGCCGAAAGCGCTCCTAAAATTGCCATAGGAACGGCGAGCAGCACGATGAAGGGCAGCACGAAGCTTTCATACTGCGCGGAAAGCGTTAAGTAAATGACCAGCGCGCCAAGGCCAAACAAAAGCACCGACGTTTTGCCGGAGGATAGTTCTTCGAGCGAAAGGCCGGTCCACTCAAAGCTGTATCCCTGGGGAAGCAATTTGCTGCTTAACTGTTCCATGGCCGAAATAGCCTGGCCGGAGCTGTAGCCGGGCGCGGCCGAGCCATCAATTTCCGCGGAGCGAAACAAGTTGTAGTGGCTGATGACCTGCGGCGCAACCGTACTGGAAATCGAAATCAAGTTGTCCAGCGGGATCATGGCCCCGGAGTCGGAGCGGACATAATACTGGCCTATGTCTTTCACGGCCGAACGAAAATGCTGGTCGGCCTGAACATATACGCGATAGGAACGGTTATTGAAATCGAAATCATTTACATAAGAAGAACCGAGATAGATGCCGAGTGTGTCCGTGATCTGCTGTAGCGGAACATGCAGGCTCTTGGCCTTTTCGCGGTCAATCGTGACCAGGTACTGCGGGTCATTCGCGGTGTAGCTGCTGAAAACGCCAGTCAGATCTTTGCGTTGGTTTCCCGCCCTGACGACCTGCTGAGTAACATCGGCGAGGTCCTGCAAAGTGTGCCCGCTCTGGTCCTGCAATTCATACTGGAAGCCGCCAAACCGCCCCAGTCCCTGCACTGCGGGCGGAGGAAAGGGCAAAACCACCGCGCCATTGATGGCGGACAATGGGCCGCGAATGCGGTTCAGAATCGCCGCGGAGGTATGAGATTCGCCTTCGCGCTGCGAATATGGTTTCAACGTGATAAAGGTGAGTCCCAGATTAGGGGCATTGCCGGTAAAGCTGAATCCACTCAGGGAAAATACACTGCGTATCTCAGGCACATTCTTGACCGCAGCCTGTACTTCTTTGCCGATTTGTTCCGTGTACTCGAGCGAGGCCCCAGGAGGCGCCTGAATGGAAACGATGAGGTATCCCTGATCTTCGTTGGGCACAAAGCCGCGAGGCACTTGCTGCAACACTAAGTAGGTGAGCCCCAGACCGGCAAAAAACAAAATAACCGCAATCACGCGGATCCGCAGAAAACCCCGCAGCATGTGCTGATAACCGGAGGTGATGGCGGAGATTACTTTATCCACCTGGCGGAAGAACCAGTTTTTCCCACCATGCACACGGCCCAGCAACAACGCAGAAAGCGCCGGGGTAAGGGTCAGGGCGTTAAAAGCGGAGAGCGTAATGGAAAATGCAATGGTCAATGCGAACTGGCGGAACAGAATCCCCGTAGTTCCCGGGAAAAACGCAACTGGCACGAACACAGCGACCAGCACCAGCGAAGTGGCAATGACCGCTCCGGTTACCTCCGACATTCCCGAGGATGCGGCTTTTTTGGCGTCGTGCTGGCCTTCCTGAATATGCCGTTCGATGTTCTCAATGACGACGATCGCGTCGTCCACTACCAGTCCGGTTGCCAGCGTGATACCGAAAAGCGTGAGCGTGTTGATGGAAAACCCGAGCAGCTTGATGAAGGCAAACGTACCGATGAGCGAAACTGGAATGGTGATGGAGGGAATGACCGTACTGCGCCAGTCTTCAAGAAAAAGGAAGATTACAAGGACGACGAGGACGATGGCCTCGACTAATGTGCTGACCACATCCTTAATGGATTCGCCGACGGCATCGGTCGTATCGAACGCGTTCTGGTAAACCATGCCGGGAGGAAAATGCTTGGAGAGGCGGTCGAGTTCCGCCAGCGCCAGCCTATCCACTTCCAGAGCGTTTGCGTTGGAAAGCTGGGTTACGCCAATACCTACGCCCGGATGGCCGTTGTACCGCAGCAGAGAGCTGTAGTCCTGCGCGCCTAATTCGGCCCGGCCCACGTCCTTGAGGCGGACGAGCGTCCCGTCTGCATTGGTCTTCAGAATGATGTTATCGAACTGGGCCGGCTCGCTCAGACGGCCCACAGCGCGCACGCTGATTTGGTAACTTTGTCCCACTTTAACGGGAGGCTGGCCAACCGCGCCTGCTGCAATCTCAACGTTCTGTTCCTGCAGAGCGCTTACCGCATCCGAAGCGGTCAAACCGCGGCTGGCCATGCGCTCAGGGTCAAGCCAAAGGCGCATGGAATATTTGCGCTCTCCGAAAATGGTGACGTTAGCGACTCCCGGCACGCGTTTGAGCGCATCGCGCACATAAACGTCAAGGTAGTTGCTCATGAAGAGCGGGCTGTAACGATTGTCCGGAGAGTAAACCGCCGCGCCAAACACGAAATTGTTGGAAGCCTTGGTAACTGTGACTCCGGTCGTTTTTACGGAGGCAGGCAGCACACCCTGGGCCGCATTCACACGGTTTTGCACGTCTACTGCAGCAAGGTCGGGATCACGGTCCAGATCGAAGGTGACGACAATCGAACTGCTGCCATCGTTGCCGCTGCTCGATGTGATGTACTTCATTCCCTCTGCGCCGTTGATCTGTTCTTCCAGAGGAATGGTGACGGCGGTTTCAACCGTTTGGGCGCTCGCACCCACATAAAAACTGCTCACGGAAACCTGGGGCGGAGCAAGAGTGGGAAATTGAGCGATAGGCAGGGTGGGAATGACGACCGCGCCGGCCAGAATAATCATCAGCGCGCAAACTGTGGCAAAAACCGGACGTCTTATGAAAAAATCAACGAACATGAAAGATCAGCCTGCCATCTATGCCATGAAGATTTAACGTCTGCGCATAGCTGAGCCATGCGGTATACACGAATAAGTTAAAAGGCTGTAAAAAGAAAGCTGTGCTGCCGCGCCATTATCCTTGTGGCAATATTGGCACCCCGTCCACAAGGAATTGCGTTCCGGAGACAACCACTTTGTCTCCTGTTTTGACGCCGCCGAGCACGACATAATTGTTGCCTACGATGTCGCCCACGCGAAGCGGCCGTTGCCGCGCAACCGTCTTGCCGTCTTGTTGCTCGGCAAAAAATGCGAAGTACTGGCCGCCGACTCGCGATACCGCAAGCACCGGCACGACCGGCGCGGTTTGCGATCCCCAGATGATCTGCGCGCGGATAAACTGCGCATTGCGCAATGCCGTTTTAGGATGATCAATCTGGGCTTTTACCAGCAGCGTTTGTGTGGTGTTGTCTACCTGCGGCGAAATAAATGTAATTTTGCTCTGGTCAATCTGATTTCCGGCGGCATCCACAATGCGCACGGGCAGGCCCATTTTTAGTTCCGGGGCGCGTTCCACTGGAACGTAAATATAAGCTTCCAGTCCGCCGGAGTGGTCTACGGTAGTCAGCTGCGTGCTGGTGGTTACACGGTCCCCCACCCGCACGGGAATGTCCCCAACAACTCCAGCCGTGGGCGCGACCACTTTGTAGTAGTGAAGTTGTACCTGCTGTTCTCGCAGTTGAGCTTGCAGGGAATTCAACTGCGCCTGGGCCATATCGAGCGCGGACTTCGCCTGGTCGAGGTCTTGTTTACTCACCACCCCAGCGGCGTATAACCCGCTCGTCCGCTTGTATTGTTCCTTAGCATATTCCAGGTTCGCCTGCTGTGCCGCGCTGCTGCTCTCCTGGCTGGTGACGGTTGCTTCCTGCTTCAGCGGATCAATTTGCATCAAGGGAGTGCCCGGGGTAACCCGCTCGCCAGAATGCACGTAGATTTGGGTGATCTTGCCCTCGACTTCAGGCATGACGATGGCCGCATCGCGCGACTTCAGCGTCGCCACATACTCCGTGCTATTCAGAACCGGAACGGCCTGCACCGTCTCCACCTTTACCGGAACGCCCTGTGGCGCTGCGGCATGGGTTTGCGAGGAGCCACCACACGCCAGCGCGAATAACTCCGCCCCGAGAACGACGAATAACAGGGATTTAGTGAGATGTTGCTGAGAATGAACCCGTATTTTCTTCATTTTAAGTAAACTATCACGTCCCGCGCGTGCCTTGAAACTGCGACTCCCTGACCCTGCGCGCTTTTTAAGTTTTGTTCCTCCGAATAAGGAACGCCGCCCCGCCTGGTTCCCGAAGGCCATGAGGCACAACAATGCCTTTAAGGACGGAAGCGGTACGAAAATACATTAGATGGAATTAAAGATTCGCGGTAAGCAGAGAAAGACTCGAATTTTTTCCCTTGGCGTCTTGCCGAATGGATATATGCCCATTCAGCGCTTAGGCCCGCGGGATGCGGCGCGAATGTGGCGTTCTTCGACGGCCACCACTAAGTCCAGCAGCCCAAACGCCAGCAATACCGCAATAGAAGCCATGACCATACCAACTCCAACACTCTTATCGTCAATCTAGCCCTAACAATAAGCAGCCTCAAGGTAACCAAGGTGCCAGAAACCCGTTACTGTGTAGACACCTGATCCGGGAAAAAGTTGCGCCTTTATCGGTAAAGATTCGGTTGCATTTGGATGGCGGCCCAGGGACGAAGCGGGCAGAATGGCTCTGCCGGAGGGCCAGACGAGAAAAAGACATCAGGGCTTCGGGGAATCAGGCTTCGGACGATGGCCGCTCCTGCTACAGTGGGAGTGATGAAAGCGGCCCGCAGCTTCGCCAGCGACAACAATGCCAGCATTCATCCGGCCGTGCTCAAGGCAATTGCTGCGGCCAATCAGGGCCACACGGTCGGTTACGGCGATGACCGCTGGACGGAGTCAGCGATAAGGCGCTTCCGGCAGATATTTGGCACCGATTGCGAGCCGTTCATAGTGTTCAATGGCACGGCGGCCAATTGCCTGGCGCTAAAATGGCTGACCCAATCCTACGAGGCGGTCATTTGCAGCGAAGGGGCGCACATTCAAACCGATGAATGCGGCGCGCCAGAACGGTTTACCGGTTGCAAACTGCTTCCGCTCCCTGCGCCCCACGGCAAGCTTACGGTGGAGGCGGTGGCGCACGCGTATCACGGCATTGGCGACCAGCACCATGTGCAGCCGCGGGTCATCTCCATTACTCAAGCTACCGAAGTGGGCACGGTCTACCAGCCGGAAGAAATCGGGGAACTGGCCGAGTTCGCGCACGAGCGCCAGATGTTCCTGCACATGGACGGCGCGCGCATTGCCAATGCCGCCGTGAACCTCGGTTTGGGCCTGCGCCAGATTTCCCGTGACCTGGGCGTGGACGCGCTCTCCTTCGGCGGCACAAAAAATGGGTGCATGGGCGCGGAGGCGGTGATTTTATTTCCACAGAAGAACCGGCACGCTTCCAGCTCCGGGGAAAAACCTGGCCATAATTTCCTCTTTTTACGCAAGCAAGGGATGCAGCTTGCCTCCAAAATGCGTTTTATTTCCGCCCAGTTCGATGCCCTGCTCTCGGATAATTTGTGGCGTAAGAACGCGGCCCATGCCAACCGTATGGCCAAGCTTCTGGAGCGGGAGCTGCGCCGCATTCCGCAGATACAAATTGTCTATCCGGTGGAAGCGAACGGCGTATTTGCGAAAATTCCTCGACGATGCATAGCCAAAATTCAGCAGCGCTACTTCTTCTATGTGTGGAATGAAGAAGATTCCATTGTGCGCTGGATGTGCTCCTTCGATACCACGGAGCAGGACGTCAAACAGTTCGTAAAGTTTGTAGCCGAATGCATGGCCGATTAGCGCCCGCTTTCAAGCGACGCAGAATCCTCAAGGACACTTTTCCGGCCTTTTCCCGCGTGAGAACATGCACTTTATGCAGGGGCCGTTCATGCGGGCATCATGGCAAAAACTCACGGTGTTCTGGGCCATTTGCGCCCTTTCTTTTCTGGCCGTCACTATCCACTTCCGCCCGTACTTTTTTGCCGTTATGCACTTCGGCGATAGCGTCTCCTACGTGAGCGTGGCGCGGGCCATCGCCACGTGGAACTTTGCCGGCCTGCATGTCTTTCAATTCTGGGGCGTCTCGTATGCGGTGGCTCTTGTCTCGCTGGCCGGACGCTTGTCTTACCCGCAGAGCTTCGTAATTGTCTGCGCGGGATCTTCGCTTGCGGTCACACTTCTTGCCGGGCGCTTGTGGGGATGGACGGTCGCTGCGCTTTTGACTGCGCTCAGCTTCGAGTGGATGCAGCGTTCCCTGCTTGGCGGTTCCGAACCATTTTTCATGCTGCTGTTGCTGATTGCATTCTGGTGCGTGCGGAGGGAAAAATGGGAAATGGCAGCTCTTTTTGCGGCACTGGCAACCACAGTCCGTCCTTTGGGAATTTGCGCGCTGGTTGCCATCGGATTGGTGCTCTTAATCCGCAAAGATTATCGCCGCTTTGCCCACGCCCTTGGCATTGGAGCATTGATTGGAGTTCTGTACGTGCTGCCGCTGCATTTTTATCTGCACGACTCTTTGGCGACGGTACACAGTTATGAGACTTCGCGGCATCTTTTCGGGATTCCGTTTTATGCCATCCTGCAGGGAACGCTGTATTACCATGTGCCGCTCACTAATCTCGCACTAAGTTATTTCTGGATTATTTTGATCATGGGCGGACTCGGGTTGTTTGCGCTTTCGGAAAGCTGCGCGGAATACCGCCGCGAATATCCCGTGGAGTTGATCTTCGCTCTGCTCTACACGTTTGCCATCTGCTGCTACAACTATCCGGAGTGGGCGCTGGGAAATTTTGCGCGCTTTGCCATTCCCTCCATTCCCTTCGCGCTGATCGGCTGGCGGCGGTTCACTCCCAAAGCCGAAACACTGGCCTGGGTCAGCGCAGTCGTTTTTCCCGCGCTCGCTGCCTGCTCGGCCTACGGCATCCGGAACATTGTAAAGTTTTAGCGGAGGCAACAATCTCCGATCTGATTCCCGCTGCGGCAGATTATCGGCCCAGACTTCTTACTCAAGCTTCGGGTTCGTAAATGGTGTAGCCCTGGAAACGTTTGATGCCTGCCAACGCTTCCTTGCCGGCAAATAGCTTTCTAATGCCAATCCATATTTGCAATGCCGGTGGGAAGCGCAGAGGACGATTGAGCCGGTCCGCCTCCTCTCCTAAATAACGGACCTCCCTGGGATGCCACCCGTGCTGGGCGAAGAAGCCGAACCAGTCCTCGGGCGCAAACTTAAAGGGAGCATTCTTCATTTTCATGCTGCGGCGGCGCCTGCGGAACTTCAAGGCCTCCGCAGAAACATAATCTGCGATCCAGTAAGAGGCATGCAGCACATCCTTAAGATCATCGGCCAGCGATCCAACTTCTTCCTCGGTCAAATAAGGGACCACTCCCTCGGTGATGACTAAAATTTTTCGCGCGCGCGCATGAACGTCGGCAAAAAATTTCCGGCGGAACTCTACATTTGCTAAATCTATTTTCACCCGCTCCAGGCGGCAGCGCGTTTTCTCCGCTGAGAGGCGCGATTCCTTCAATTCAATCACATGGGGATAATCGGCCTCCACCCACAAAAGAGAGCTGGGAAGTTCCATGCGGTATGGGCGCGTGTCGAGTCCGGCTCCCAGGTTCAAAATCGTATCAACGCCCTGCGTGATGGCGAATTGAATGAAGTCATCAATGATGCGGGTGCGCAGCACGATGATCTGCCTGCCCACCGAAGGTATCGGCATGGCAGCGGCGATTTCCCGGCCACGTTCCCCAATAAGAATGCTGGCAAATGGATCGCGAAAGAGCGCGTCGCTGCGTTCACTTTCCTGCGCACGATAGTAGGCGACACCGAACGCCGTGTCGGAGACGTTTTCGATTACATCTGCCATGGAGCGATATTGTCGCAGACTGCGAGCAGGTTATAAAGAAGCGTCTTCCGATATGTGCGGAGATTGGGGTCAGTGTCGAGCCGACTTCAGGTCAGTTTGCGAAAAGTCTTTTCCTTTAAACAAGAGCGGCTCGCCTTTAACCTTGGCCAGCGCGTAAGAAAAGCAATCTCCAAAATTTAGTTTGGCAGGATGGCCGCTCGCCTTTCCAAAATCGCGGTAAGCTTGTCGCGCAATTCGGGCTTGCGACTCGGTGACCGGTTCAATCATGATTTGTGCTTCTTCGATGAATTCATCGAAGCGCCGGCTGACTATTGGGTCTTTGTTGCTGTCAATCACGGCGGCGGCTTCAACGTAACTTACTGCCGAAATGTGCGAGTGCGCGGCACGCTCAATGAGCCGGGCAAACTCTGTCGCTTCGGCTTCCATACGAAGAATGGCTATAACCGCTGAAGTATCGAGGATCACTTCGGCAGTCCTTTCTCGTCATAGAGAAGGTCTCCATGTTCTGCCGAACGAAATGGTTCCTTAAGGCGCTTCGCGCAGTCCTGGCCAATTTCGAGCAACCGATCGGAAACTTTGACCGCGTTTTTTTCCTGTACCCGCTTAAGCCGCTCACGAAGAGACTCTGTAACTGCTTCCGTCATGCTCTCTCCAGTAATCCGAGCAATCTGTTGTGCAAGTTTGTGGGCGTCTTCGTTTTTAATGTTAAGGCTCATCGTGGTATTATTCTACCATGTTTGTCAACCATTCTACCAAATAACGAAATGAGCTTAAAGGTTCACGATGTCAAAGCGATTTGAGTGGTTGTCATTCATCAAAAGGTTTGGTGTATTGACACTGAGTTTTGCGAGTGGCGCACCGACCGTACTGTTTGCGCTTTGGTTCTATTTGCAAGGGAAAGAGCCGCCACACTCGGGACTTTTGACTAGTCTCTGGATATTCGCCATTGTTGCAGCATGGGTTCAGTGGTGGAATGAGCACGAGGCTAACAAGCAAGCTAGAACGCAGCTAATAAGAGATTATGAAGCGAAGCTGAACGCCAAAAGTCGAGACTGGAATGGTGATTGGTTATCACTTGAGAAGAAATTCATAGCCTACGATAAACCGATAATAGCGGTTTGTAATTTTTATGATGGGATCGAATCGTGGAGGCTCGATGTGGGACACGGCGGTGCGGACGCTCGTGAGTTTCAAGAATTATGCAATTTGGGAGTAGCGCTGTTACGAACTTCTCCGGGGGTACCATCTCCCTTCGCCGAGAGGGCTCGATCAAGCCCGGATGACTATACGATCTGGTTGTCATTTGTGAACAAGCTATACGGGCATGAGACAGAATTGAAATGCGAGAGCGGAACAATGTCCATTATTCAAATTACCGGATTAAGGAAAGTATCTGCATTGGCATGTCAGCATTGTGCAGGCAAGGCCCTCTGAAGGAACGATCGTTTCCTACTCTTCCAGCGATTCAGGTTGGAGCGCGATGTTCTTCTCTCCTGCGGCTTTCTTCTCGCGGTACTTTTTGACCCAGGCTTCCCAGCTTTTTCCGGCGGCGGGATCGCGGTCGCTGAAAGCCAGCGCGGCGATGTCGCTATAAGGAATGGAAACTTTCTGTGTGCCGCTTTTTGGGATGAGGCGAACGACCGATGCCGCGAGCGTGGAAGCGGTGCGGCGGTCGAAAAGATAGCCTTCCACTTTGCTGCCGTCTTTTACCGTGATGCTCACGTCGCCACGGAAGTCGAAAGCTTTTTCAAGCGCGGCGCGAATTTCTTCTTCGCTGGCCAGCGCCGGGACCCAGCCTTCCAGCTTTTCGCGTTCGTGGCCGGGAGCCACTTCCAGAGCCTCAGGATTGGCGGCGGCGGGACTAGCTGCTTCAGAGTTACTGGCCGGATTGGCGGTAGTGCCTCGTTGGGGAATGCTCATGGTGGTGCTATTTTAATGCATTATCAGCAAGGGATTCAGAGCAGGCATGTCTGACATTCATGCTACAATGTCTGACATGGCCTCCAACCGCATCAGTGTCCGCATTCCCCAGAAGCTCACTGAGCGCCTTCGCGCCCGGTCGCGCGCCCGGGACACAACTGAATCCGACCTGGTTCGCGAGGCGTTGGAAAAGTATCTCGAAGCACCGGCAGAAGGGCGCTCAGCATACGAGTTAGCTACACAGGCGGGAGTGATCGGCAGT
>JAICKN010000070.1 GCA_025927855.1 Terriglobales bacterium | reverse complement strand
TCCTCCAGGCTATATCTTCTGCAATCTCTGCACATCATGCACGCCGGGGATTTTCTTGATCCCGCCGAGCAGCAATTCCAGGTGCTTTAAGTCATTGATCTCCAGCACCACATCCACGCTGGCCTGGCCATTGCCGGTTTTAGCCTCGATGTTGCGGATGTTGCTTTTGCTGTCGCCGATCACGCCGGTGATCTGCTTCAGCATTCCAAAGCGGTCATCGCAAAATACCGTGAGCTTCACCGGGTAAGAACTCGGTGTGTCTTCATCCCGCGCCCACTCCACTTCAATGCGCCGCTCTGGTTCGTACATAAGATTCACTACGTTCGGGCACGTCACGGCGTGTACGGCGACACCTTTGCCGCGCGTCACGTAGCCGACAATGGATTCCCCGCGAATAGGATTGCAACAGCGCGCGCGATACACCAGCAGATCGCCGTGGCCCTTGACGCGAATGGCGTTGTTATCTCCGCCAAAGACCCGGCGGACGACGCTGGTAAAAGTGCCGTCCCGCTCTTCGGAGGCGGCTGGTTCATTCACGCCGGGCGCGAGCCTTCCAATCACCTGGCGCGCGGAGTATTTCCCATAGCCGATGCCTGCCATCAAATCTTCGGAGCGGCCAAGACCATAGTCGGAAGCGACCCGCTGCACGTCTTCTTCTTTGATGTCCTTCAGCGAAACGTGATATTTGCGCGCCTCTTTCTCAATGAGCTTGCGGCCAATTTCAATCGCTCGTTCCCGCTGATGAATATTGAGCCAATGCTTGATCTTGTTGCGCGCCCGAGTGGACTTCACCACACTCAGCCAGTCGCGGCTTGGCTTGTGCCCCGGCTGCGTAATGATTTCGACAATATCTCCGCTGTGCAGCTTATGGCGCAACGGCACCATGCGTCCGTTTACCTTTGCTCCCACACAGGTGTGGCCGACGTCGGTGTGGACGGTGTAGGCAAAATCAATGGGCGTAGACTCGCGCGGCAGCACCACGACTTTGCCGCGAGGCGTGAAGGTATAAACCTCCTCTGGATACAGGTCAACTTTAAGCGTAGAGAGAAATTCGTTGGGGTCAGAGACATCGCGTTGCCACTCCACCACCTGCCGAAGCCATGCCAGCCGTTGCTCGTCCTGGGCGGAAACGGGCCCGTCTTTGTACTTCCAGTGCGCCGCAATGCCTTCTTCGGCGATCTTGTGCATCTCTTCCGTGCGAATCTGAATTTCAAACGGGGTGCCATCTTCGGTGATCACCGAGGTATGAAGGGATTGATAAAAATTCGGCCGCGGCATGGCAATGAAGTCTTTGATCCGCCCCGGAACCGGCCGCCAG
Source organism: Terriglobales bacterium (assembly GCA_025927855.1). Taxonomy (GTDB): domain Bacteria; phylum Acidobacteriota; class Terriglobia; order Terriglobales; family Acidobacteriaceae; genus JAICKN01. The sequence continues at coordinate 12,249 of JAICKN010000070.1, read as the reverse complement.
AGATTGTGCACAATGCCCAAGACGGCGTAACAATCCTGCACGGAATGCGTAATCACCCGCATGGCATAGAGATCGTAAACCTGGTCTACCGTGATGCGCTGCTTTACCAATTTTTTGTGAATGCTGTATAGCCGCTTGATGCGGCTCTCCATGCGCGCGGTGATGCCTGCCTCTTTGAGCTTGTCCCGAAGAAACTGCTGAACACGGGCGAGGAAAGCTTCGCCTTGCTTCCTGCGCGCAGAAACCGCTTCCTGCACCTGGCGGTATGTATCCGGGTCGAGATAGCGGAAGCCGAGGTCTTCCAGTTCGCCCCGGATTTTGCCCATGCCGAGGCGGTGCGCGATGGGCGCATAAATTTCCAGCGTTTCCTTGGCGATTTTATTTTGCCGCTCCGGGTTCAGGTGCTCCAGTGTGCGCATATTGTGCAGGCGGTCAGCCAGCTTAATGAGCACCACGCGGATATCATCTACCATCGCCAGCATCATTTTGCGCAGGTTTTCCGCCTGCTGTTCTTCGCGGCTGGCAAAGTCAATCTGGCTGATTTTGGTCACGCCTTCCACAATGTGCGCGACCTGCTCGCCGAATTCCTTGCGAATGTCCACAATCGTCGTCGAAGTGTCTTCCACGCAATCGTGCAAAAGGCCGGCGGCAATTGAGACGGGATCCATCTTCATTTCCGCGAGGACCAGTGCGACTTCCAAAGGATGAGCGAGGTAAGGTTCGCCGGAGGCGCGGGTCTGGCCGGAGTGGCACTTTTGTGAGAATTCGTAAGCTTTACGGACAATCTCCAGGTCATCCTGCGGGCGGTATTCCCGCATCCGCTTCAGCAGTTCACGGAATCGTGTGACGTGCAGCGCGGTCGTGGCGATCTGTTCGCGTATGTTCGCCATGGAAGGAGCAAAGAACTGGCTTTTGCTTGATTATACCCATGCGGCATGAGGGCGATGAGGGCGGGAGTTTCTGGATGGCGAGTAAGATAGAAAATGCAATGACCTGAAATTCCGGCATCAACTCTCTAGATAACTTTCTATCCATTGCTTAATCCGCAAGCGGCGGTCGTCGGTTGTATCAAATCTTATTCCGAAGGATTTGGATCCACGCCAGCTCACATTTCCCCGGATCCAGATTCGAGGCAGTGTGAGCAGCGCGAAGGAAACTTCAGCTTGAGCTCCGGCTGCTACTGTTTCATTGCTGGAAAGGGAAAGCCCACCCGAGCTGATTTCACGGCTGCTGGCCGTAAATTTATGAGTACCCAGGGTTACGCCCACTTCGGTGATGAGCGGAATTCGCACATAACGGCGGAATTCGTGCAGAAGCAGCATTTGAGTAGCGCGAACTAATTTAAGTGCTGACGGACGCTCCACGGGATCGTGAAATACAGCGTTGATGCCGTACTTCGAATATTTCATCGCCTCCTGCGCATTGCCACCCAGGCCATAAATCACCATGCGGTTATTCGATGGAGAGCAGCGCGCCGACTCCATGACAGGCTCGAATTCAGGGGCCAGCCGGACGACGCAGGCCTCGAACTTTTCCAACTGGAAGCGCTGCGGAATATTTCCCTTCATGTACACCGCTTCCACGCCAAACTGGCGGAAGCACTCGGCAAGCACCTGTTGCCCCGGCTCTCCAACATCGGCAAGAGCGACGCGGGCAGAAGCTTTTTTCGTTGGAAGAACTTTCGACGGAGCGCTAGTAGGAAGGTTTCTCGGAACGGTAGACATGATGTTGCCTTGAAATGCCTATTCTGTCGCGCCTTTGGCCGTATGGCAAAGGTTAAGAGGTCCATTGGCACAGTACAAAAGTCTCATTACTAAGGGTGACCCGGCGACTGGAAAAAGTCATCCTGCTGGAAGCAAAGCTCTTATAAGCCTTGTGCCGCTGAACACTGAATTATCGGCAGAAGCGGCGAGGGAGTTTATTCGCTCCAGCGGCGGAATAATAGCGCGCCATTGGTGCCTCCGAAACCGAAGGAGTTGGACATGGCATATTCGATTTCGGCCTTGCGGCATTGATTGGGAACGTAATCGAGATCGCAGCCCGGACTGGGGTTCTCCAAGTTGATGGTCGGCGGCAGCGTCTGATCCCGAAGCGCGAGCACCGTTATGCCTGCTTCCAGGCCGCCCGCGCCGCCCAGCAAGTGGCCAGTCATGGATTTCGTAGAACTGACTGCTACTTTATAGGCGTGATCTCCGAAAGCGCGTTTTATGGCAATGGTTTCGAGCGCATCGCCCAGATCGGTGGATGTACCGTGAGCATTGATGTAGCCCACCTGCTCCGGCTGGATTTTCGCGTCGTGCAGGGTATTAAGCATTACCCGGTAAGCGCCGTCGCCGTTCTCCGCCGGTTGCGTGATGTGATAGGCGTCGCCAGACATGCCATAACCTACGACCTCCGCAAGAATCTTTGCACCGCGCTTACGGGCAAACTCCAGTTCTTCCAGGATCAGAATCCCGGAGCCTTCGCCAATGACGAAGCCATCACGGGCCGCATCCCAGGGGCGGCTGGCTCTTTCCGGCTCGTCATTGCGGGTGGAGAGCGCGCGCATAGCGGCAAAACCGCCTACACCCATTTCCGTAATGGCGGCCTCTGTACCGCCCGCAATCATCACATCCGCATCGCAGCGGGCGATGATTTTGGCGGCATCCCCCACCGCATGAGCGCTCGACGTGCAGGCGGTGCAGGTGGCCTCGTTCGGGCCTTTTGCATTATTGCGGATGCTGACGTGCCCTGCCGCCAGATTTACGATGGCCGCAGGAATAAAAAATGGCGAGATCTTTCTTGGGCCGCCGTTGAGCAGGTTCTTGTGCTCGCGCTCAATCACATCAAACCCGCCAATGCCCGAGCCGATATGAACTCCAACGCGGGGAGCCTGCTCCGGCGTGACTTTCAGTCCGGCCATGGCCATGGCCTCATCGGAGGCGGCAATCGCCAGATGAATGAAGCGGGCCATTTTTTTGATTTCTTTTTTCTCGATGTACTGGAGAGGATCGAAATTTTTGACTTCAGCGGCAATCTTGCAGGCGAACTGTGTGGCATCAAAATGCGTGATGGTGCGCACGCCGCTTTTCCCGGCAAGCAGGTTCTGCCAAACTTCCCCGGTGCTGTTGCCTACTGCGCAAATCAGGCCCAATCCAGTAACTACGACGCGGCGTCCCAACTACTTCCCACCTTTCGCGTGCTTGCCGATGTAGTCAGTCGCGTCCTGCACGGTGCGGATTTTTTCGGCATCTTCATCCGGGATCTCGATTTCAAATGCTTCCTCGAAAGCCATTACCAGTTCGACCGTATCGAGCGAGTCCGCTCCCAAATCGTCCACGAAGGAGGCGCCGGGCGTAACCTCCGCCTCATCCACCCCTAGTTGCTCCACAATGATCTGCTTTACCTTTTCATTTACTGCCGCCATGGTTAGCCTCTAAATGGTCTGCCTCTATAAGCTTGCAAAATGAAATGCTCCCGCCAGAGGGGGGATTTAGGCTGCCGCTTGCGCGCGCCTACTTCGACTTGGAGTGCTTTCCGATGTAGTCGAGCGCGTCCTGGACGGTGCGTATCTTCTCGGCATCTTCATCGGGAATCTCGATCTCGAAGGCCTCTTCAAATGCCATCACCAGTTCTACCGTGTCGAGCGAATCGGCCCCCAGGTCGTCCACAAATGAGGCGCTAGGCGTGACTTCGCCTTCATCCACCCCGAGCTGCTCGCTGATAATCTGCTTGATCTTTTCTGCAACCGCCGTTTTTGCTTCAGCCATATTCCGCCTCCAACAGATTGATGAGAGAAACGAGTAGTGTACTGGCCCGCGCGAAGTACTGTAAAGCCAGGCAGCGCAGGAAAGTTGCCGTATCAGGGACGCTCTAGGTCCAGAGACGCTCTAGGAATCGTAATGGCTGGCCCGCAATGGGTCAATGTCACGGTTCCTGTATTCTTTGAAACTGGCGGACTGTGATTCTGGAGTTCGCCCGGAGACTGTAGCGTGCGTGCGGTCGTACAACGCGTGAGCAGGGCAAAGGTGACGGTTTCGGACGACGTGATCGGAAGCATCGGCCCCGGGCTGCTGGTGTTTTTGGCGGTCGGGAATGGAGATACTCCTGCCGATGCAGCCTATCTGGCGGAAAAAGTCGCGGGGCTGCGAATCTTTGAAAATGAAGACGGGAAGATGAGCCTTTCGCTGGCCGAAATTAACGGTGAGCTGCTGGTAATTTCCCAGTTCACCCTATACGGAGACCTGCGCCGGGGCAAGCGGCCATCCTTCGACGCAGCCGCCCCGCCGGAACTTGCCGAAGAGCTTTATGAGAGATTGATTGAACATCTTCGAGCCCGCAATCTGCCCTGCCAAACCGGGCAGTTTCGCGCAGCTATGCAAGTTGAACTGGTGAACGATGGGCCGGTGACTATCCTGCTCGACTCGCAAAAGGCGTTTTGAACCAGATTTAAAGAAGGACCCGTCCTGTTAAATCACATCCGCAATGCGCGCGACGTCTACGCAGGCGGCGACATCATGCGTGCGAATGATATGAGCGCCTTTCAATATAGCGCCAGTCTCGGCAGCGAGCGTGCCATAAAGCCGCTCTGAAACCGGGACATCTTTGCCATTGCGCGCGAGGGCGCGGCCAATAAAACTTTTCCGGGAAACTCCCACGACCAGCGGATAGCGCAATTGGTGCAGCTCTTCCATGCGCTTGAGCAGCGGATAGTTCTGCTCGAACTTTTTGCCGAAGCCGAAGCCGGGATCGAGCGCGATCCGCTCGCGCTTCATGCCCGCCATCATGGCGGCGTCCACCCAGTCGCGCAGCTCGCGCTTTACCAGTGTCACCACGTCGCCCGGAGGCGGTAAGCTGCCCCATTCTGTGGGACGCCCGCGCATGTGGGTCAGCACGGCGCCGCATTTCAGTTCGGCCAGAGTTTTTTTCATCTGCGGGTCCCAGCGAAATCCGCTGACGTCATTCACGATTTCCGCCCCGGCCTCAAACGCTGCCCGCGCCACAGCGGCTTTGTAAGTGTCCACGGAAAGCAACGCATCCGGCTTCTTTCGTTTGACCGCGGCAATCACGGGAACAACCCGCTCTAACTCTTCTTTTTCCGTAACAACAGAAGTGTCTGAAGTCCTGGAAACAGCCGTGCTTCCATCCGCAGCTAACGTCTGAGAACCGGGCCGCGTGGACTCCCCGCCAATATCCACAATGTCCGCGCCTTGTTCAAAAAGCTGAAGGGTGCGCTCTACCGCTTTCTCGTGGTCAAAATACAGGCCGCCATCCGAAAACGAATCGGGAGTCACGTTCACAATTCCCATGATGAATGTGCGTTTCCCCAGCCCCAACACACGAGAACCGATGTTCCATTCGAATACCGCACGCATGGCGCGATTCTAGCAGGATCGAAGACCAGCCCGTGGATGCAATCATGAAATGCTTCCCATTCACAAGATTGTGTAATAACGCATTGCGGTATGAACGAGATGTGTTGTCATGGTGAACAATGATTAAGACGTTCGCGGATAGATTCACCGAAAAGGTCCTTCTGTCCGGCAGGACACAGAATCCGCCGACAGGCGTCACAAAGCGGAAATTTCAGATACTTGATCAAGCGAAGACCCTGGGTGATTTGGCGGCTGTTCCGGGCAATCATTTTGAGAAGTAGTAAGACCATCGCAAAAGGTTATACAGCATCCGAATGATAAAACCGGTGGTGATGGCGGCGGGGCTGTAACCAGAGAAAAGCCTGATCTCTTTTCAGAGTGCTACAATCAGCTTGTTCCCATGCGCCGTACGCGCCTCTTTTTACCGCTGATTCTGTGCTTTTTCGGAGCGGCGCAGCTTTGCGCGGAATCGCCCAAAGCGCTCTCCAGGCGTATTTCCCAGGTTTTGGCCGCGCCAGAATTGCAGCAAGGCTTCTGGGGGATTGAAGCTGTTTCTCTTTCCACGGGAAAAGTTCTCTACGCGCAGAACTCCACCAAACTGTTTACTCCGGCCTCCAATGCAAAATTATTTACCACCGCCGCGGCCTTCGCGCTGATTGGGCCGGACTATCGCTTCCGTACCACGGTGGAAACCAATGGCACGCTCGACACCCATGGACGGCTGACGGGAGATTTGGTCCTGGTTGGCCGGGGCGACCCGAATCTTTCCGGCCGTGAATTGCCTTACGACCAGCATACCGAACGCAATGACCATCCCATTCAGGTCTTGCAGCAGCTCGCCGATACGCTGGTGCAAAAAGGCGTGAAGTACGTGGACGGCGACATTATCGCCGACGATTCCTACTACGCATTTGAACGTTACGGCGAAGGATGGAGCCAGGACGATCTCGTTTGGAGCGATGGCGCGCCGGTTTCGGCGTTGACCATCAATGACAACGTTGTGTTCCTGAATGTTCAGCCTGCGGACCGCGCCGGAGAAAAAGCATTTGTCGGCATTCTTCCCTCTGCGGATTACTACCGTATTGATAACCGCATTCTCACGACGCCCGCAGGAACGGAACGGAAAATCTTCATTAACCGCGAACCAGGGTCTACGGTGGTCACCTTGTGGGGAAATATTCCCATTGGCGATCCGGGCGCCAGTGAGGGCATTGCGATTGACGACCCGGCGCAATATGCTGCCACGCTCTTCCGCCAGTTGCTGGAAGCGCGCGGAATTGTAATTTACGGAAAAGACCGCACCCGGCATACGGAACTAGCCAGCCTGAATACCTTCAGGGTGATTTCCCGGGCCTCAGCGAATGGCGGGGAAGGCGCAAGAGAGGTTGATAACCAGCCATTGGTGCTTGCGAGTTATGAATCCCAGCCGCTTCTCGAAGATCTCACGGTCATCAATAAGGTCAGCCAAAACCTTCACGCGGAGTTGCTGCTGCGTTTATTGGGAAAAGAGAAGGGCACGGCTGGCACCATTGAAGGCGGACTGGAAGTGGAGCGTGGATTTTTAAATGGGCTCGGTATTTTAGGGACGCAGTATGTTTTTTACGATGGTTCAGGACTTTCGCGCGAAGATCTGGCCACCCCAGATGCCGTCGTGCAGTTACTTCGCTTTGCTTCAACCCAGCCCTGGGGCAAACTGTTCCATGACACGCTGCCGGTGGGCGGCGTAGATGGATCGCTGGCGCACCGCTTTCATGATCTTGACCCGCGCGCTCATGTTTATGCGAAAACGGGATCTCTGACCGGTGTTAAAACGCTCTCCGGATACATCACAACCGTGAGCGGGAACCAAATCGCATTCTCGATCCTTACCAACAACCTGAATCTGCCTGCAATCCAGGTGGACCAAGCCATTGACGCCATTGTGGAGCAGTTGGCGAATGACGAGAACGGAAAAAAGTCAGCCAGGAACAAATTGGCGAAGAAAAAATAGTCAGCGGATTCGGGCGAGGCGCTTGGCTTGACGGGAACGGCCGGCCCCCGCAGACGCAGGACCGGTGCCGGTAGGCGGCTTGCGCGCTCCATTGAGAAGGTCCTTCAAGATGACAGCGTTGTTATGGTTCTCATCCTTGGAGGCAAATAGAAGAGTGAGCTGCAAATTTTTTTCGGCAAGCTCATAAAGCTTTTGCAAGGCCTGGGGCGCGGCGTCGGCTCCCAACTCTTTCAAATATTGCTTGCGAAAGCCGGCCCATGCTGCCGGATGGCTATGAAACCATTTGCGTAGTTCGTTGGAAGGCGCCAGATCACGCAGCCAGGCATCAATGGAAGCAGACTGCTTGCTGAGGCCGCGCGGCCATGGACGGTCTACCAGAATGCGCGCGCCGTCATCTTTGGCGGGCTTTTCATAAACGCGTTTGGTGACGACTGCCATAAGCCTTACCCTATTATTGTACGTCAGAGATGATTGTAAAAAACAAATCCAGAATTCCATTGAACACTTTCTTCGTCGTCTGGAAACGACCATCAAACCGGCTCCCGATTTCCTGTTTATGGCTGGTGTGCTGCGCCGCTTTATTTTTCTCCGGATGCAACCCGCAGCTGCGCAAGAGCGATGCCGAACTTGGGCTGAGTCCGCAACAGGCCGCCGGACGCAAGCTTTATGACCATTATTGCGACCGCTGCCATGAGCCTTACTCCTCCCGCGGCAAAAAAGGCCCGAGCTTGCAGGGAGTGTTCAAGCATCCCTACCTGCACAAAAGCAGTTTGCCGGCCACGGATGAACGCGTGAGTGAAATTGTGATCTACGGGCGCAATACCATGCCGGGATTCGGCCAGGTGCTCACGCAACAGCAGGTGCAGGACCTGCTGGCTTATTTGCATACGCTCTGATGAGGGCTGGATTGCTGCGGAAAACCGTGCGCACGGAAACGATAGAATACCGTCGTGAGCGAATCCACCCCACCGGAAATTCCAGCGCAAATGAACGAGGAAGATTCCGCTCCGCCACCTCGATTCACTTTCCGCCAGCGAATCCTGCTCAACCTGATTACGTGGACGTGCTCAGGTGTAATTCGCCTTATCGTTCCTACTCTGCGCCTGGCAATGTCCTTTGAAGAAGAAAAATTGCCGCAGGGCATAAAAACGCATCCACTTGTTGTTTCCTTTTGGCACAACTGCATTTTTCCTTCGGTCTACATTTTCCGCAATCTTGGCATAAGAGTCATGGCCAGCGAGAGTTTTGACGGCGAATGGATTGGCCGCATCATCCGTAAATTCGGTTTTGTAAAAATTAGCGGGTCGAGCAGCCGCGGCGGCGTTCGTGGGTTAATGGGCATGCGCCGCGACGTCGAACAAGGGTGGACGGTCGCCTTTACAATTGACGGTCCGCGTGGCCCACGCTATGTGGTAAAACCCGGCCCAATATTGCTGGCAAGCTCCACCGGAATTCCCATGGTGGTGTTCCATATAGCCCTTGAGAATCCATGGATTTTGAAGACCTGGGACCGCTGCATGGTTCCCAAGCCGTTCTCTCGCGCATTGCTGCGCGTAAGCAATCAGATATTTGTTCCGCCTGACGCAGACCGCGAAAAATATCTTGCAGAATTACAAACCCGGTTGGAACAGGTGCGCGACTTTGCGGAAGCGAATGTGGGCAAAGTCGGATCAGAAGAATTTCCCACCGTTAAGTTCTGAATCACTCTTCGCCATAATCAGCCCCAGGTTTGACAAAGCCCCGTAGGTGCTCTATTTTGGCAGGTTCCGTGTCCTTTACCGTTTCAACGGAGATTACTGTCCTACGGCCCTACGATGCTCTTACCTGAGTTGCGCAAAGAAGTCCTCGAAGCCAATCTGGAACTTGTGCGGCGGGGCTTGGTGCTTTATACGTTTGGCAATGCCAGTGGAATCTCCCGGAAAGACGGGCTGGTGGTGATTAAACCAAGCGGTGTTCCTTATGGAAAGATGACGCCGGAGCATCTGGTGGTCACTGATCTGGAAGGGAAGACCGTAGAAGGCACATTACGGCCTTCATCAGATTTGCCGACGCACGTTCTTCTCTATAAGGTATTCCCAAAAATTGGCGGAGTGGTGCACACGCATTCTGAGTATGCAACCGCGTGGGCACAGGCCCGGAAGCCGATTCCGGCCTTTGGCACAACGCACGCGGATTACTTCCACGGACCGGTGCCGGTGACCGAATCTATGACCAAAGAGGAAATTGCGAGCGAATATGAAAAGAACACAGGAAATGCTATCGCCCGCGTCTTTGAACATATAGACTATTCGGCGGTTCCCGCAGTGCTTGTGGCGAACCATGCGCCTTTCGTCTGGGGCCCGGACGTGGGGATTGCGGCGCACAATGCGGTAGTTCTGGAAGCAGTAGCACGGATGGCTTATTTGACATTAAGCATCAACGAAAAAGCGGAGAGCATCGGCGGCGACCTCCACGATAAGCATTATTTGCGGAAGCATGGAAGCAGCGCGTATTACGGACAGAAATAAACAAGTACCAGGAAAAAACCAATGATGCCATTAGCGGCAATGTTTGTGGAAACACGGCTTGTGCACATGTCGGCAATTGATATAGCAATTGTCGCCTTCTACTTCATCCTGGTCCTGGCCATCGGCTTTTATCTCAAGGGCCAGGCGAATACCGGTGAAGATTTTTTCATGGCAGGCAGGGAAATGACTTCCTGGGTCGCCGGGCTCAGCTTCCTTTCCGCGAACCTGGGCGCTCTGGAATTGATGGGCTGGGCGGGCTCCGCCTATCAATATGGCATTCTCGCCACGCATTGGTATTGGATCGGCGCGATTCCGGCCATGCTTTTTCTCGCGCTGGTAATGATGCCGTTCTATTACATCTCCAAAACTCATTCGGTCCCGGGATATTTGAATCTCCGCTTTGGAGAACCCAGCCGCATTCTTTCCGCAGTTTGCTTTGCTTTCATGACCGTGCTGATGAGCGGCGTCAATATGTTCGCCATGGCCAAGGTCATGCAAATTGTGCTGGGATGGGACCTTAACTTCAGCATCTGGATTTCTTCTCTTACGGTAGCGATTTATGTGGCGTTGGGCGGGTTGCGTTCCGCGATCTTCAATGAGGTCTTACAGTTCTTCCTGATCTGGGCGGGCGCCTTGATGATTCCGGTGCTCGGTCTCTATGAGGCGGGCGGCTGGACCAATCTCAAGGCGGAAATTGCCCATAGATTTTCCACGCAATACGTCCATCTCTGGTCGGGCTTGGGCCACTTCAGCAGCAATCCCATGGGCATCAACTGGGTTGGCATTGTCTTTGGTCTCGGAGCGGTCATCTCCATGGGCTACTGGACAACGGATTTCCTTGTCGTCCAGCGCATTCTGGCGGCGAAGGACCTGCGCAGCGCGGAAATGGCCCCGATTATCGGCGCGGGATTCAAGATGCTGGTTCCGCTCATCGTAATTCTTCCCGGTCTGCTCGGCTTGGCCGTGCTTCCCATGCATCTTACGGGTGAGGCACAGGCGGCAGTGACCGGCGGACACAGCTACAACGATGTTCTGCCGCTCATGCTGGCGCGCTATTGCGGGCCGGGGCTGCTCGGCCTGGGCATCACTGCTTTGATCGCGGGGTTCATGTCTGGCATGGCGGGCAACGTCAGCGCATTTACTACGGTGTGGACGTATGACATTTACCGCCCTTTAATCAATAAACGTGCAACCGATGCGCACTACGTCAGTATGGGACGCTGGACGACCGTGATCGGCGTCTTGATCAGCGTCGGCACCGCCTACCTTGTAATGCAGTTTGCCAGCATCATGGATTATGTGCAGGCTCTATTCAGCTTCTTCATCGCTCCGCTGTTCGGTACTGTAATTCTTGGAATGTTGTGGCGCAGGGCGAGCAACTGGGGCGGCTTCTGGGGGCTGCTTTGCGGGACCATCTCTTCGGTGGGCATGTGGACCTGGGTAAAGCTTGATCCGACGGCATTAAGGTATGTGGCGCTCTCGCCCGACGCCAAAGGCTTGGCGCAAGACATGTATCAGGCCCTATGGTCTTTCCTGGTCTGCGTCATTGTTACTGTTGTAGTAAGTCTGATGACAAAGCCGAAGCCTGCTGCTGAGTTGAATGGCCTGGTGATGGGGCTTACAGAAGTTCCACACGTGGAGAATGTTGCGTTCTATCAGAAGCCGATTTTCTGGGCAGGAATCGTAACTGCGGTATTCATCGCACTGAACATTATCTTTTGGTAGCGGGAGATTACACTACATGATTTCCATCTGGCTGTTCATTGGGATTTCGCTATTGGTCAATGGAGCGTTGATTCTGGGCGCTGGCATCAAACAGATCCTCTATCCTCCAGCAAACCCGACCGTCGTTTTGTTCAGCCTGCATGCGAACGCATGGTGGGGAGGTTTTTTGTTCCTTCTGGGTTTGTTCTACTGCATCCATTTCCGTCCAAAGCGCACACATTAGCGATGCCGCATCTGCGGCCAAAATGGCATCCGGGGTAGCGGTTAACAGATTTCTCCGTGCGTTAAACTTTGTTAATACAGTGCAAACACTAATCTGCAATTCTCGATAATTCACGGACGTTCAGGGAGTTTTATGGCGACAAAGAAAATGACAATGGGCTTGATCGTGGGAAACCGCGGCTTTTTCCCCGATCATCTGGCTAAAACCGGACGCGAAGAAATGCTGAACGTACTGAAAGCTGCCGGAATAGACGTTGTGGCTTTGAGCCCCGAAGAAAGCAAATATGGCGCAGTCGAAACGCGCGAAGAGTCGCGTCGCTGCGCGGAGCTGTTCAAGAAGAACCGCGAGCGAATTGACGGCATCATCGTTACGCTGCCGAATTTCGGCGAAGAACGGGCAATTGCAGACACCCTGCGTCTGGCTGATTTACGTGTGCCCGTGCTGATTCAG
>JAICKN010000299.1 GCA_025927855.1 Terriglobales bacterium | reverse complement strand
GCCAAGGTCGAGGAAACCAGGCCCGACCTCATTCTGCTCGATATCAATATGCCTAAAATGAACGGTTATGATGTCCTGGCCCGTCTTCGCCAAAATCTTGAATTCTCCCGGGTGCCTGTCCTGGCGGTCACGGCATATGCCATGAAAGAGGACCAGCAAAGAGTGCTGGAGGCCGGCTTCAACGGGTACTTGCCGAAACCCATCGATACAGCGCGATTGCTCGGTGAACTCCGGCGCTTTGGAATTCTGGACTAAAATTGAGTTTTTTATTTCTCCGGGCCACGGCTGCGAGAAAACCTGGCCCAAATACCGCACAGGCTCACTTGCCGCCCAGCACCATTTTGGCGATGGTCTGCAATTGCATGTTTGACGTGCCTTCGTAAATCTTGCCGATCTTGGCGTCGCGATAATACTTCTCCACCGGATAGTCCTTGGTGAATCCGTATCCGCCGTAGATTTCCACGGAAAGCGACGCCACCCGCTCGGCCACTTGAGACGCGAACAATTTCACCATGGCCGCTTCCTTCACGAAATTCATCCCGGCGTCTTTCATTCGTGCGGCGTTATAAACCATCATGCGCACGGCTTCAATCTCAGTGGCCATTTGCGCCAACTGGAACTGAATTCCCTGGAAGTCCGAAATGGATTTGCCGAACTGCTTGCGCTCCTGTGAATACTTGAGCGCACTCTCCCACGCTCCGCGAGCCAGGCCAAGCATCTGCGCGCCGATGCCGATGCGGCCTTCATTCAAAGTCTCAATGGCAATCTTGTAACCTTTTCCCGGTTCGCCCAGCACGTTCTCTTTGGGCACGCGGCAGTCTTCCAGAATCAGTTCGCAGGTGCTGGAAGCGCGTATGCCGAGCTTGTCCTCTTTTTTGCCGACAGAAAATCCGGGAAAATTCTTCTCCACAATGAAAGCGGTAATGCCTTTGTAGCCGGCTGAAGGATCAATGGTGGCAAACAGGATGAAAATGCCTGCTTCCTTGCCATTGGTGATCCAGAGCTTGCGTCCGTTCAGGACGTATTCGCTACCCTTCTGCTGAGCGCGCGTCTGCATGGCGAAGGCGTCAGAACCGGATCCCGCTTCGCTGAGCGCGTATGCGCCCACGGTATCCGCGGTCATCTTCGGCAGGTAGCGCTTCTTCTGGTCGTCATTTGTCCAGCGCAGCAGAGCGTTGTTGACCAACGTGTTTTGCACGTCCACAATCACGCCGGCGGAGGGATCAATGCGTGACACCTCTTCCACCGCAAGAATGGCTTCAAAAAACTTTCCTCCTGCGCCGCCATATTGCTCGGGCACCTCAATCCCCATCAGCCCAAGCTGGAAGAACTGGTCAATCAAGGCTCGCTCGAATACCCCTTTTTCGTCCATCTCGCGCACTTTCGGACGGATGGAGTCCTCGGCAAATTGACGCACGTTGTCACGAAAGAGAACCTCGTCTTCTGTAAGAGCGACGAGCGGTTGTGGCGGCGCGGTGAGCTGAGCAGTTGCCTGGGACATAAGGACGTCCTTTAAAGAAGATAGCTAAACTCAAAATTGTACACCGGGGACCAGAGCTGCTGCGGCATTCGCGGCCAACATAGGTGCGCCAGTCTCATCTAAAAAAAGATGGTGCGACCAATCATGATGGTGGCGGAAGTAGAACCGCCGGAGGGCCTTTCTGCACGTAAGCTGGTGCTGGAAACAGGAAAGTTCAACGTTATTACTGCATATTCCGTGAATGAGGCTTTTGACACGTTAGCGACCTTTCCCAAGGTACACGCCGTGGTGCTGCACGCTTCACTCTGCAAGGAGAGGGATTGTGATCAGGTCGTCGGTGAGATCAAGAAACGGCATCCCGGCATGACGGTCATCGCTCTATCGCCGGTCAGTTCACAGAAATCCAAGTGTGCCGATTACAACATTTCCAGCCATGAGCCGGAGGAGTTGCTGAACCTGCTTCGCTCCCGCTTTGGTGATCCCCGCAACCAGGCAGCTTGAGCTCTGTGGGCTTGACGCAATCGAAAATTGAATTTTTAATTCCAAGCTATGCGTGTAGCCTTTCTTGGTTTGGGAATCATGGGCGGCCCCATGGCCGCCAATCTTGTTAAAGCCGGACATGAAGTTTCAGTCTGGAACCGTACGCCCAAAAGCATTGAGGGCGCCACCACCGCAGCCACCCCTGCTGAAGCGGCCAAGGGCAAGGAAGCGGTGTGGGTGTGCGTGTCTGATACCAAGGCGGTACAGTCAGTGTTATTTGGAGCGCAAGGCGCTATTCATGGCCTTGAAAGCGGCGCCGTCGTGGTTGATTCCAGCACCATCTCTCCTTCCGCCAGTATCAACATCATGGAAGGCCTGCAGGAGAAAGGCTGCGAGTTTCTCGATGCGCCGGTAACCGGCTCCAAAGTAGCTGCCGAATCCGGAAGTCTCATTTTTATGATCGGCGGCGCCGTGCATAACATTGAGCGGGTGGAACCGCTGCTGCGCGCCATGGGCAAAAAAGTGATTCACATGGGGGAAAACGGCAAAGGTCTTTCCGCCAAGCTGGCGCAGAACATGAACATCGTCTTCATGTATGAGGGGCTGTGTGAGAGCCTGACCCTGGCGCGCAAGCTGGGCGTGGCGCCGGAAAAAATGTTCGAGCTGATTGAAGCCTCCATGATCCGCTCCGGCGTGGCTGAATATAAAAAGCCTTTCATCCTGAACCAGGATTACTCGCCGAACTTCCCCCTCAAGCTGATGCACAAAGACATCCACCTCATGCTGGACGCAGCCCGCGAGAACGACGTGAAGCTTCCCGGCCTGGCGGAAATCGATAAAGTTATCTACGAAGAAGCGGCTTCACGTCCCGGTTTCGACGATCTCGACTACGCCGTAACCATTGCTCTGCTGGAAGAAATGGCCGGGCTGCGAACCAAAGCCAAGGTCTCCTAGTCTTTCGCGTAAAGAAAATGGTTTTCTTTTATAAGAGCGCTCTTTCCCCGTCGTAAAAACGCCTCGTGGAACCTTAGAGAAAGCCTGTCCGGCAAACTTTGCTGCATCTAATCCGGTATATGGCGCTTTTTGAGCCGAATCCGGTGAGAAAAAAGAGCGGATCCTCCAAACTCATTGAGTCTTATTGCAACGGATGCGGGCAGTTCATTG
>JAICKN010000011.1 GCA_025927855.1 Terriglobales bacterium | reverse complement strand
CAGGCAGATGAGCTGGGAGATTTCGTCTCTCACCTTGAGCAATCAATCGGGCACGGCGCCCCTGCCGCGCCACCAGCACGCGAAGTTGCGCCAGCGGTTGCGGAGAAGCCAGCTCCTGCGCCTCCGCGCCATGTGCCGGAGGTCCCGGCAGCTACACAGCCGAAATCAAAGCCTGCTGCGGCGGCTGCAGTTGCTGCTGGAACAGAAGCGCAACCTGAGCCTTTGCATAAAGATTTGCTGGACGACTTCGTCGCCGACCTTGAACAATCGCTGGGAGATGACTTTAAACCCGGAGCCGACGCGGAGAAACCGGCGGAGAAAACCCCGGCGGCAGCGGTTGGCAAGCAGCCCCAGCCGTGGCCCACAACCAAGCCAGAGGCTCCGGCCCGTCCTGCGGCCAACGCTAATGCTGTTTCCAGTCCTGCTGCGCCTACACCGGCTGCCTCCACAGCTCCCGCAGCGAAAGCAGCGGCAGCAACGGCTTCGCTTTCGGCTGAGGCCATGATGCCGCATGCGGTCGCAAGCACACACTCTGCACCACCTGCCAGCGCAAACATGAGCGCCGCCGGAATTGACCTTGCGGGCATGTTTGGAGAACTCAAGCAGGAACTGGAAGAAGACGTTGCGGCCCACACCGACGATGACCCGGAGACGCACTACAATCTTGGCGTCGCATTCCGCGAAATGGGCCTGCTGGATGAGGCCATCAGCGAATTGCAAAAAGTTTGCGAAGCCGTGGAACGCGGGCACAGTTTCCCGCATTTGATCCAGACCTACACCTGGCTGGCACAATGTTTCCTCGACAAAGGAGTTCCGGAAGCGGCCGTCCGGTGGTATGAGCAGGCGCTGAAGATTCCCAACCTTGACCAGCAGAGCCAGGTGGCATTGCACTATGAACTGGCTTCCGCCCATGAAAGCGCCCAGGACCGCAATTCCGCCTTGAACCATTTCATGATCGTTTACGGAAAAAATATTGATTATCGCGATGTGGCTGAGCGCATTAAGGCTTTGAAGTCGTAAAATAGCGGCATGAGCCGTTGCCCGCTGTTGCCAGCCTCCCAATTTTTCTATTCGCAGAATCCAGGCCGCTTTGAGTCAAGAAAGGGACAATGGCTGTAGACCCGAACTCTCCAGTCATTCCCAATGCGGCGGACGGGCCGCGCCAGAGCCGTAGCGAGGTTCATGGGGGGCCTGTTCCCGGTAATGGCCTCCAGCAGGCGTCTTCCGCCCCATCTGCCGGTCCTGCGGAATCCAGCACGGCCCCGGTCTGGATGCAGAGATTGAATTCTTTGAGTTTCGTGTTGCTGTGCGGAACGCTGGGAGTGTTGTTGATCGTGGTGCCGTGGTGGCCGCAGTGGACGGACAATTATTTATTGTTCCGGTTTCCGCAGTTGCGGGGACTCGTCTCCAGTGGATTTTTCCGGGGAGTTTGCAGCGGCTTCGGCGTTCTCGATGTTTGGATTGGCTTCTGGCATGCGATAACCTACCGCGAAGACACGCCCTCATAAGACGGCACGATCCTGAAAATCATCAGGCTGCAAATACGGCGAACTTGCATTGCGAGAAACGAACGGATGAGCGATGACAATATGAAGTCCGCGCCCCTGGCTTACGAGAACGAACAATTCTTAAACAGCCCGGATGGGCGCATTCTGCGCATTCTTTCGGAATATATCGAGCCATTGGCCCGCTTCCGGCGCGAGCAGATTCAGGACACTGTCGTATTTTTCGGCTCGGCGCGGTTCCATAACCGGGAGTACACCCAGTCGGCGCTGGCAAAGCTCGAAGGCGATAGCTCGCAGGAGAACCGCGCGGAACTTCACAAACGGGCCTCGGCCGCGGTAGACATGGCCCGCTACTACGAAGATGCCCGCCGCATGGCGCGCATGCTCACGGAATGGTCCATTCAGATTCCCGCGCGGCGCAGGCGTTTTGTGGTTACGACCGGCGGAGGCCCCGGAATTATGGAAGCCGCCAACCTGGGCGCGCGCGATGCCGGCGGCAAGACCATCGGCCTCAATATCAATTTGCCCTTCGAGCAGTCTTCGAATCCCTACATCACGCCGTCGCTGAATTTTCAGTTTCATTACTTTTTTATGCGTAAGTTCTGGTTCGCCTATCTGGCCAAGGCCCTGGTGATCTTTCCGGGTGGCTTCGGCACCATGGACGAATTGTTCGAAATTCTGACCCTGGCGCAAACCCAGAAACTGGCCAAAAAAATCCTGGTGGTAATCTACGGCAGCGCATACTGGAACCGCGTAGTCAATTTTCAAGCCATGGCCGATGCGGGCGTAATCGCCCCCGGCGATGTGGATCTTTTCCGCATTGTGGATACTCCGGAAGAAGGCTTTGAATTCCTGCGCGACGGCCTGACGAAATATCACCTGGAAGAGCAGATCCCGAAGCGCAAAGGGGAAGCCATGCCGGAAATCGCCAAGACGAACCCCTGACGAAAATTTTATTCGGGTTCCGGATGCTTCTTTACTACATTACCGACCGCAAGCAATTCCCCGGAAATGAAGCCGCACAGCGGCAAAGTCTTCTGCAAAAAGTTGCCGAAGCAGCGCGCGCAGGAGTGGACTACATTCAACTCCGCGAGAAAGATTTGCCGGGGCGGCAGTTGGAGCAGCTCGCGCGCGACGCCCTGCGAGCCATCGAAAAGCATTCTGCACCGAACAATCGTTCGACAAGGCTATTGATAAATTCACGAACGGATATCGCGATCGCCGCTGGATGCGATGGCGTGCATCTTCCTGCCAATGATTTATCTCCGCTTGAGGTAAAAAATATCTGGCAACTCGCGCCGGAGAAAAAATCAAATTTTCCGGTCATTGGCATTTCCTGCCATTCCATCGAAGAAGTCAAGCGTGCTGCGGAAGATCGCGCGGATTTTATTGTCTTCGCACCGGTATTTGAAAAGAAAAGTTATCCAGCCGCCGGCCCAACTGGATTGGACACTCTGCATCAGGCTTGCGGTCAGGGAATCTCGGCCTTCGCCCTCGGTGGCGTCACGTTAAAAAATGCCGATCAATGCTTTCGTGCCGGCGCTTCCGGGATCGCCGGGATTCGTCTCTTCCAGGAAAATGATGTTGCTGAGATCGTTGGCAAATTACGAGCGTAAGCATGTCCTGCCGGTAATCAGATTTTTGCTCGCGGCACTTGCCAAGTGGCCGATTTTTGCCTAGCATCGAACCTGACAGCCGGCCTGCAAGGTTGGTGATGGTGGTCTCCGATTTTTGAACCAATGCAGAATGAACGGGGACTCGACTCGAATAATGATCCGGTGTGCAACGTTCCGCCACGCGGAAATGCCTAATGGGTCTCGGCGGGTTCCCACCGTGTTAACGCGGGTTCATTCTCGGCCCTCCACACGGCCTTATGGGTCGGCCTGTTACTGGTTTTCTTTCCGAACGCGTAATCATTTATTGGCAGATATTTGGCGGGAAAGTGCGCCTATCTATCGAGACCGCGTCCACTAATCTCCGGCGGCGGCGGCATGGACTTTGTGCAGCAACTTACGGGCCTGTGAGATCAAGTCGGCAACCTCAAAGGGCTTCACCAGATAGGGCACCTCGCGCTCCTGCAAAAAGTCGCGGACTTCGGGTTCGGCAATGCTGGAGAATGTGAACAAAACGGATTTCTGCATGGCCGGGCACTTTTCGCCCAGCCAGGTATAGACCTGACGCGCCGTAAACCCTGCGGACATTCCGTCCATGATGAGAGCATCGAAGCGGTCGCGCAACAAGCGCGCCTTCATCTCTTCTCCGTCCATCATAGTCATTACCTGCGCACCCGCACCTACGAGCACATCCCGTTCAAACTCCAGAACGGCGGGTTCGCTTTCCACCAGGAGAATTCGTCCCTGCACGGCCAATTCCCGCTGCTGAAGCGTTCCCGAAGGTTCCTCAGCCGGGGTGCTGCTGGCGGCAGGCAGTTGTATTTTGACCAGCGCTCCGCCTTCTTCGCGGTTCGCGGCGGAGATATCGCCTGCGTGTTCTTTAACGATGCCGTAGCAAATGCTCAAACCCAGGCCAGTGCCTTTACCAATGCTCTTTGTCGTATAGAAGGGATCGAAGATGCGGTTCGGTTCTTTGATCCCCGGCCCGGAATCCTGAAACTCAATATGAACCGTCTCTTCCCGGGCGAAGACGCGGATGACCAATGTGCCTCCATGCCCGGCGTCCAGCATGGCATCCACTGCATTGTTAATGATGTTCAGGAAGACCTGTTCGAGTTGATGCGGATCGGCGGTCACCAGCGGCACCGAAGATTCTGTTTCCCGGATCAGCTGGACGTCGTTCACTTTCAAATCGTAGTCGCGCAGCACCAGCGTCTCATCCAGCACTTTGCAAATATCCACCAGTTCCTTTTGCGGCTTGCGCTGTCGCGCGAAGGAAAGCAGGTTCTGCACAACGCGGTGCGTGCGCTGCGCCTGCTTGAATAACTTATTGACGAAGTCTGTGGCTTTTTCGTTCAGCCCTTCGCTTTCCAGCAATTGGGCGTATCCCAGGATCGCGGTCAGCGGATTGTTCAGTTCGTGCGCAACGCCGGCAATGAGCTGGCCGACGGCTGACATCTTTTCACTTTGCAGCAGTTGCTCTTGCGTGCGGCGCAGGTCTTCATAGGCGCGGCAGGTTTCTTCATAGAGCCGGACTTTTTCTATGGTGGTCGCCAGCTGGCGTCCAATCGCGACCAGCAGGTTCTCATCATTCGTGCTGTACTCGCGGTGCTCGCGGCTGCTGATCCCCATAATGCCGATGGGGCTGTCCTTACTCCACAGAAGGACCCAAATCCACGAACTCAACCCGTCCGCACGGACAAACTCCGCAAAGAGCGGCGGCAGGTGAGGCAAATATTCCGGCGTAATCACTTCCGCGCGCGAGCGGGTCACCAGGTCGCCCAGTCCTTCGATGAATTGCACTTCTGCGAACCGTCCGCGCTCGGTGCTGCGTTGTCCCCAGCCTGCGCGGCGCCGGAACGTGGTGGCATCCGCGTCAGAAAGGTAGATGGAGCCGGTCTCGCCGCCCAGCATCGTAATGACCTGGCGCAACGTCAAGTTCAAAATTTCATCCAGATCGAATGATTGCGTGGCAATCACGGCCATGGCATTTAGGGCGTTCAATTCGCGGTTGCGGCGGCGGATTTCATCTTCCGCATGCTTTTTTTCCGTGATGTCGAGCAGGAATCCCTGATAGCGTTCAATTTGGCCCGCCTGGTCGCGCGTGGCAAAGCTGCTCTCCATCGCGGTCAGCAGCGTGCCGTCTTTGCGGCGCAGGGTCACTTCAAAATTCCGCACATAATTGTGGAGGTCCATGGCGCGGCGCAGTGCATCGCGCTGGTCGGCGGAGGCATAAATTTCGTTTTCAATGTTCAGCGCCATCAGGTCTTCACGGTGCGTATGGCCTAGCATGCGGACAAATGCGTCATTACAGTCAATAAGATTGCCTTCCGCGCTGACGACAAAAACCCCTTCCTGCACCTGCTCAAAAAGCTGGCGGTACTTTTCCTCCGCCATCTGATGGTCGGTGACATCCCGGATGACGTGGATCGTGCCCCGCTGCTTGCTTCCCTGCTCGCTGTAAGAAGAAGATGAAACAATGGAGTGGCCCCCCATGCAAGGATCTACACCGTCATGGAACCCTTCTTCGTTGGCAAGACAATACGGGCAATTTTTCCATTCGCCTTGATGCGGTAGCACTTCCTCGCAAGTACGACCCATGATTTCCGCAGCCGCCTTGGAAAGTCTCTGCAGCAATGCGCGGTTGGCCTTCATGATGTGAAATTCAGAATCGTGCACCAGCACGCAATCATGAATGGAATCGAAGGTGTTGCTCCATTGCCGGTGGGAGCGCAGGACCTGCTCCACCAGGCGCAGGTTTTCGACCGCCAGGCCAAGCTGGTCGGCGGTATTTTTCAAAAATTCCAAAGTCTCCGGAGAGTAAGAAACCCGCCGCCGCGTGGCCATAGCAAGCGTGCCAATGGCGGACTTCTTTCCCAGCACGGGCACCAGGACAATACTCTTGAAACCTTCCTGCTTGAATTGCTCGCGAATGTCATCTTCGATCGTTTCGGTTTTGAAAACGACCGGGGTTCCCTCGCCCAGCGCGTGCGCCAAAGTTTTGGTGATGGGAAGAGAGCTTCCCTCCCGTAAAAACTCCTGTGAAAGACCGATTTGCTGCACAATCACAAGGTTTCCATCTTCCAATAAGCGGAACCATGTAGCATGTACGCCCATTAGATTCTTAAGTTCTTCTAAGGCGGTCTGCATCATGGGGCCGTATTGCTGTGCGCGGGCAATGCTCGTGGTAAGAGAATTGATCACTGCAAGCCTGCGCGTGCGCGCGCGGTATTCATCGAATACGATGAACAACATGCTGATCCCCAGGACTACATCCGCCAGGATAGAAATATTGGGAGGGTAATAAGGATTCAGCGGCGCCCAATTCAGATGCACACAAAGCAGACTCAGGCTCAGCAGCCAAACTCCAGTATCAGTCCGCGTCCAGCGGAAGCGAATAAGCTGGATGGCAGCTACCGCGGCAACCAGCCGGTAAGAAACTTCAAGGGCAGTGCGCAGCGCGAATATATTCGGCCAAAATAGCGTCCGCGCGGCCGCAAATCCCATAAGTATTATGGTGACCAGCAGTAATGGAAGCAGGAGCTTGCGCGCATTTGTATAGACGAAAATTGCGGCGGCAAACAACGAAACTGCGAGAACAAATTCCGCCTGAGAGATCGCTGTAAGATAACGAGGCGATGACAATTGGAGTTCGTGGAAGGTCCAGCGGGAAATAAAATATGCCAGCCAACCCACAATCCACAGCAGTAAGTAACGTTCGCGGAAGGTCCGGAATACCAGGAGGCTGGCAGCGAGCATAATGAGGGCGGCAGACTCCTCCGCTGTCCGATGAGGGAGGGCCAGGCTGCTCCACGCATACCAGCTGCTCAAGGCTATGTTATTCATTGCAATGCAGAATCCGGTTAAAAACACTGCAAAGCAGTGATAACACGGAGAACCGGGTTCCCAATCGAATTTCCTATTATTGGAGGTTACCTTCGGAACTTGGGGGGTGGGGTAGAATAGGACGTAAACTACTCTGAACCTTACTGTAATCGAAACCAGCTCATGCCTTTGGAACGAATTCTGGTCGTAGATGACGAGGAAACAATCCGCGAGATTGTGACCTCAATGCTTACTTCCGCAAATTACAAATGCCGCCAGGCGCGTTCAGGGGTGGAAGCGCTCTCCCTGCTCGATTCAGGCGAGGAATTCGAGCTGATGCTATCTGACCTGATGATGGCTGAGCTCGATGGCATCGGGCTGCTGGAGCGGACAAAAGAAAAATTCCCCGATATGCCCGTGGTCATGGTTACCGCGGTGCACGATATTTCCGTTGCGCTCGGGGCCATCCGCAATGGCGCCTATGATTATCTGCTTAAGCCATTTGAACGCGAGCAGTTGCTGGCAACGGTGCGCCGCGCTCTCGAAAACCGCCGCCTTAAGCTTGAAAACCGCGCCTACCAAACCAATCTGGAATCGCTTGTCGCCGCCCGTACTGATCAATTGCGCCTGGCCAATACTCAGCTTGAAAAGGCCATGAGCAACCTGGAGCGGTCTTATGACATTACGCTCGAGGCCCTCGGCGATGCTCTCGACTTGAAAGATGCCGAAACAGAGGGCCACTCAAAACGCGTCACCGCCTTCACGATTGCAATTGCCCGGCAAATGGGATTGCCCGCGGAGCAGGTGCGCATAATCGCGCGCGGCGCGTTTTTGCATGACATTGGAAAAATGGCGATTCCCGACGCCATCCTGCGCAAGCCCGGCGCCCTGAATTCCGATGAAACCGCCATCATGCGCGAGCACTGCTATCGCGGCTACCAGATACTCAAAAAGATCCCATTTTTGGCGGAAGCTTCCGATATCGTCTACTCGCACCAGGAAAAATATGACGGAACCGGCTACCCGCGAGGACTCAAAGGCGATCAGATTCCTTTGGGAGCGCGCATTTTCGCCATCGCCGATACTTTGGACGCTATAACATCTGACCGGCCCTATCGGCCGGCGCAAAGCGTCGCCGCCGCCCGCAAAGAGATTGAGGCATGGTCAGGCCGCCAGTTTGATCCGGAAGTGGTCCGCCATTTTCTTTCCATGCCGAACGATATTTGGGAAGACCTGCGCAAGCAGATTGATAAACAAATCTACCGCTTTTCCTACACCGCCAATGCAAGCTCGGCAAGCTCGGCAACAGCCAGCTCCGCCAGCGCCAGAAGTTGAGAAGATTTCAGTCTCGGCCATCCTACCGTAATCACGGCAGCCACATTAGACAACTCCATAGTTTGCCTCATCTCGCAATCCCGGATTTTGAGAACTTCATGGCAACTGCCCTGCAATCTCTCTTCTCTACGGCGTTCCTTCCAGAGAGTACGTTTGTTGCGAAACCATTCATAATGGACGTTGAAACCCGGAGGCCACCATGCGATTGAAAGCTCTGTTCATTGTCCTGGCCATTGCATTGCCATTGGTTGCAATGGCGCAGGAACACTCTTCAGCCAGCCAGCAAAACACGGTCACCGTAGGAGCAGACGGCCAGTTTGAAGCAAAGCCGGACACAGCCCAGTTTGAATTTGATATTTCGTCCCAACAGCAAACGGCCAAGGACGCTTACCAGCATGTCGCCCAGGACACCGAACAGGTGCGCAGCGTGTTACGGACAAATGGCATTGATCCCAAAGCTGCCGAGTTCGGGCATTTCTCTCTCCAGCCTATGTATGACAATCGCGATCCCAAGCGCAAGCTGGTGGACTACCGGGTTTCGGCCCGGGTGTCTTTGAAGTTGAAAGACTTCTCCAAGATTGCGCCCATCATGCAGCAACTGGCGGAATCCGGCATCACGGAAAACCAATCCCTCAACTACATTCTGCAAGACGTGCAATCTGCCAAAGACGCAGCGGTGCGGGAGGCCTACCAGAACGCGCGCAGTTCCGCCGAAGTCATAGCCCACGCCAGTGGCCGTACGCTCGGAGAACTCTCCTACGCTTCAGCGAACGTAAATGAGAATGCTCCGGTTCTGCCCTATGCGCGCGCTGCAGTAATGAATGGAGGCCTCATGCAGGCGCCTACGGAACAATTCACCCCGCAGAAAGTTCGAATCACCGCGCACGTGAATGCTGTGTTTATGCTGCGCTGATCTGTGTTTATCCGATGTGTGTTTATGGATCGGTACGCTGATCTGTGTTTACGCTGGCCTGCGGTTTATAATGGCCGTTCACTGTGAACAGCCATAAACTCTTGAACTATTCATAAGGAAACGATCCCATGACCCAACTGGATGTCAGCTACCGCTATGGCAATGCTCCGAGCGAGGCCGAGATGCGCGCGCTCGATAATGTCCATGAAGTTTATGGCGTGCGCCGCATCGCCTTTGACGAAAAGCAGAATATTGTCCGTGTTGAGTTCGACGCTTCCCGTTTGTCGGAAGCTGCGATTGCCGGACTTCTGCGCCGGGCTGGCGTGGATTTGAAAGAAAAGCTGGTGCTGGCTTAATATCCGGGCGGTCTGGTACTCAATGATTTCAGTGGTTTACCGGTAGCCTGCAAGGGAGGAACTCTCGTTCCACCCTTGCAGGCATCCTTTTTGGGGGAGGATCAGCCGGGACGAAGACAAGGAATCGTTCGACTAAGACAAGGTAAAGCAAGGGGCGCTCAAGAAAACCTCTGGCCGAAGTTTATTCTCGAGAGCGCCCCGTTGCGCGCCACTTCGTCTGAGTTTTAACTTGCATCCCTTCTGCCATCCGTAAATGCATTTAACTCTATGATTAGCAATAGCTCGTGAATCAAATTCTGCGAGCGCCTGCCTGTAGGAATTGCGCGGTGTAGGAAAGTTTTACTTTGTGGATGCCCCAAGCCCAAACTATGCCATATAACCCCTTAGCTCTTTGTCTTCCGCAAGTTGCGCAATTATTCCCAGGGCAAAGTTTTCCGCTATAATCGAAACCATCATCTCCAAGCGCCCTTAGCTCAGTTGGATAGAGCGTCTGACTACGAATCAGAAGGTCGGGAGTTCGAATCTCTCAGGGCGCGCCATATTCTTACCTCCGGTCTCTGTGTTCGACGTTAATCCCGCCCAGTAATGTTATTTTTTACCTGGAGAATAGCCATGTCCGCCCGAACTACTGCCCTGCCTCCCCGGTGGGCAACAAACCAAATTAGCGAACTCGGATGCTGCCGATCAGCGCGCGAAAGGACTGATCAGAACGCCTACGCTGGAGCAGCTCAATTGGCAGCCCGGACCAGGGGTGTGGAGCCGCTGGGCAATGCATGGATCATTTACGCCGCGCCACCGAAGTCTATTTGCCAGCGCTGGTGGTCGCATAGGGGGCAGACCCCCAAGTGCGGTCGAAGAAATTACGCCTGGATCGTTGTCCCGCTGGTTTATACGAAATTTCATCGAACCCTCGCCCAAAGGCAAACGTGCTCCGCACCCAAAAAGATTGTGCGGCTTCTAAGGTGGATTCGTCCGTTCTTGATCGCGTTCTTACAGGCGATCAATTGGTGCGCGAATTTGTCCATCGCTCCAGCGCTTACGATGTGAACCTCATCCGCTTCAAAAATCCTTTCATTCCCGGCATTCGCTTCACTGTGGGCACTGGATTGTTGATCTTTTGCGCAGCCATCAATGCCGTCCCCTATGGCAAGCTGAACAAGTCAAGCAGTCTGCAAACTTTCCAAGTTAAACAGCCGGTGCGCGTGCCATGTTAGATTAAGGCCAAGGAGCAGCGAACCCCAATTTATGTTCAGGCGAATCCTAGCATTCCTATTCTTGACCTTTATTGTCGCCCCGTGTCTCTTTGGCTCTGATTTCACTATGAAGGTGAACGACAAGGGTTATCTTGATACCCAAGGCTTCAGCGTATTTCTTTACGACAACACTTATCATCCTGTATTCGTTGACCAGAAAAACGCGGCCATGCAGATGATTCTTCATGGGCAGCGCATCGCCACAAACGGCGACGTGCGCCTAATGCCCACCCCCGAGCAGTGGGACCTTGTAGCGACCCTCAAAGGGCGGCAGGTAGATGAGGCCCACAATCGGCTCAGCGCAAACCTCAGTTTTCCGAGCTTCAATCTCAACTACACGCTTGAAGTCGCAGCGGAACCCGGCGGGGTAATGGTCAGCATAAATCTCGAAAAGCCGCTGCCGCAGAATCTGGTCGGGCGGGCAGGCTTCAACCTGGAATTCCTGCCTTCAATTTATATGGGCAAAGCTTACATGGTGGATGGCGCCAGGCCCGGCATTTTCCCGCGAACGCCGAACGATGCAATGATCAAAGTGTTGCCGCTGGCCAATGAACCGAAAAAAGCGTACTACCTGGAAGACTGGGACAAGGCCAAGGGATACACTCAGCCGCTGCCGTTCGCCCAGGGAAAAAGCATTACCCTCGGCGAGGATGACCAACTGGCCAGGGTCACCGTCACATCGGATACCACCGACCTCATGCTGTTTGATGGACGCGACCGAGCGCAGAACGGCTGGTTTGTGCTGCGTTCGTTGATCCCTGCGGGCAAGACCACTGGCGCCATCGTGTGGCACATACGGCCGGATGTGATTCCCAACTGGACACGGCCACCGGTGATCGCGCACAGTCAGGTGGGCTATGCGCCGGGCTTCTCCAAAGTCGCTGTACTCGAACTCGACCCAAAATACAACGCCCCGAAGACGGCCAAAGTGCTGCGCCTGATGCAGGACGGATCTTACAAACAGGTGTTCGAGGGCCCGATCTCACCTTCCACACCTTGGATGCGTTACGTCTATTCGAAATTCGACTTCACGCCGGTCAACGATCCCGGCCTTTACGTCATCGAGTACGCAGGCCAGCGTACCGCGCCCTTCCCTATCGCCAAAGATGCTTATGCTCACGTGTGGCAGGACAGTTTGGACCACCATCTTGCGGAGCGGATGGATCACGTTTCGGTCCGCGAAGCCTATCACATGTGGCATGGGGCTTCGCATCTGGATGACGGCCGGATGGCGCCCGTGGTGGGAGAGCAATTCGACGGCTGGTATCAGGACGCAGCAACGGACGGGAAGTACAAAGGCGGCGATCACATCCCTGGGATGAACGTAGGCGGATGGTATGATGCCGGCGACTTCGATCTTGAAGAACCTGCGCAGTTGAGCGTCATTCAAAGTCTGGCCCTGGCTTACCGGGAATTCAACCTTAAATACGACGAGCTTACGGTGAACGAGGCCGCGCGAACAGTTGAGATGCACCGTCCCGATGGCGTGCCGGATGTGGTGCAGCAAGTGGAGCACGGCGCGTTGCTCATCCTGGCGCAATTCCACAACATCGGCCACGCGATTCGCGGAACACACGAACCGGACCTGCGCCAGTACACGCAGGTGGGAGATGGTGCGTCGAAGACCGATGGCCGAATCTACGATCCGAAGCTCGGCCCAAATGAAGTGAAGGGTGACTATTCCGGCAAGCCGGACGACCGGTGGATTTTCACCACCAACAATCCGTATTTGCAGTGGAACGCGATTGCAGCGCTGGCTGCGGCTGCCGATGTGCTAAAAGGCTGGAATGACCCGATGGCGAAAGACTGCCTGGAAACCGCGATCAGAGCGTGGAACGAGGAAAAAGCCCACCCAACGCCCAACCTTCCGCGGAGGGGTTTCGGCGGGGCAGCCGCGGCAGGCGGCGTGCTGGCCGCATCAGAGGGTGTTGTCCCCGGCGCTCAAGGCAGCCGCAACAGACCGGGCAGTTCGAGCGCTCCTTCGAGTTCCGATGAAAACAGCGAAGAATCGGCTCCGCCGGATGGCTTTGGCCGCGGCAGATTCGGGGTGGGGATGGACTGGGCTGCCGCCCTGGAATTGACCATTGCTACGAATGGCGCAGAGCCTTACAAGTCGCGTCTGAAGGAATTGTTCCCGCAGGTGATTACGCCGCAGCAGATGGGCTTTCGTGGTTGGACGGCGGTTCGAGCTTTGCCGTATCTCGGCGCAAGCGCAAAAGAACAAATGCGGGAAGCGGTGAAGACCTACATGGCAGGATTAGACAAGCAGTTGGACGCTACCCCATTCGGCGTACCACCAAGCCTCCGCAGTTGGGGCGGATCAGGCGCTGTGGTTGATATGGCCATCCGCATGTACTTTCTCCACAAGGCGTTTCCTGATCTAGTGGGACCCCAATACACCCTCCGTGCGGTCAACTACGTTCTCGGCACGCACCCGGTATCCAGCACATCGTATGTGGCTGGCGTTGGTACGGTCTCGAAGTTGAAGACGTACAGCAACAACCGCGCCGACAACTCTTATATTCCGGGCGCTGTGATTCCGGGTTACGTCATCATCAAGCCGGATTTTCCGGAGTGCATTGATGACTTCGGATTTCTTTGGTTTGAGGACGAAGCGGTTGTGGCCGGGTCGGCAAACTGGGTCGTAGCCGGCAATGCTGCGGACGCGATCACCAAGGAATCAAAGTAAGTCCCGGTCCGGTCGGGAGATCATGCCGGTGGCGCGGAATCCAGCGCGGCAAATTCTTCCGCAAGAATACCGCCGCCGCAGTTATTTGCCTCAATTAATGACCGCTTGCGGCTGCTGATACGGAAGCGCCTTTCTGCCCAATCATGATGGCTTCCTGCATCTGCTGGAACAATTCCCCAATCGCCCCGGGTGTGTGCGATACAAAGATTGTGTTGCTCTTGTCTTGTGTGCCGATGTCCTTCATCGTATCCAGGTACTGCGTGACCAGCACCAGCATCATCACGTCTTTGGCTGTGGTGCCTTCCACCGCAGCGGCGAATGATTCCACCGATGCTTTTAATCCTTCAATGATGGCCTTCCGCTGATTAGCAATTCCTTCTCCCTGCAAGGCTTTGCTTTGCGCTTCTGCCTCTGCTTGCTTTACCTTCAAAATCTTTTCCGTCTCGCCGCGCGCGCTGGCGGCGACCTGCTCCCGCTGCGCCGCATTGATCTCATTCATTGCCGCTTTCACCTTCTCATCCGGCTGAATGTCGGTGACCAGGGCCTGATCGATGGCGTACCCATAGGTTTCCATCACGCCGCTCAGGCCGTCCTTGATGGCGGTGGCTATGTCCGCCTGCTGTAGAAAGGCGTTGTCCAGGTCCATCTTTGGCACGTGGCCCAGAATTACATTGAATACATAAGAAGAGATTTGCTGGTTGGGACTGGCCAATTTGTAAAAAGCTTCGTACACACGGTCGGGCAGTACGTGGTACTGCACCGACACAGGAATTTTTACAAAAACATTGTCCCGGGTCTTTGTTTCCACATCGAGCGAGAGTTGCTGTACGCGCAAATCCATGCGTGCGGCGATCTGGTCGAGCCATGGAAGCTTGAAATTAATGCCGGCAGTGGCCACGCGCAAAAACTTTCCCATTCGTTGCACGATGACTGCTTCCGCCGTGCGCACCTGGAAAAATCCGCTCAGGATTGTCCCCAGCGCGAATATCGCGACAATTGCATAAACAAAAATACTCACCGCTTGTGAACCGTCCATCTGCCCTCTCCACATGATGCAAGGTAAAAAACCAAGAATGCGCATCATAGCGATTCAAGCAACTTCGCACAATGGGATTTATGGAGTTCTGGGATCGGCAACTGGCGCAGATTCCCTGGAAAAGTCGGCTGTACCGAATCTACTTAAGCCCTGCTGCGACAGCCCGAATTGCATAAAGTGACCCACGTGCGCCAATAAAGAGCGTGCGGTGATCGCTGCCTCCAAAACACAGACTGGTTGGCCGCTCCGGAACTTCCAGGATTCCCGTTTGCCGTCCATCGTGGTCATAAATATAGACCTGCCCGGCTGCAATATACACATTTCCAGCTTCATCCGTTACAACGGAGGTGCCTCCGCGCTCGGCAAAGAGTTGCGTGGCAAGTTTTTCGCCAGCTTCCAGTGTGCCGGGTTTCAGTTCACCAATCCATGTGCGCTCATCGTCTTCATCGGTCACATAGTGGCGGGCTCCTACGGCGAACGCCGCAAGCTGTGAGCTTTGCAGCAGAGGCCGCCAGGTCCCTCCAGCCATAATGGCCGTATTGCTATCCGGAGCGTAATAAAAGTCGCGCGGCTCGGACAGCAAAGCGCTCCGGCGGGCAGTGTTGCTGCCGCGGCGGTACACATAACCCTTGCGTTCGAGCATCCAATCAAACTGGGCGATTTCATTGTGTAACCCCACCGGAAGCAAAAGGATGGTGCCCGGCTTCGGTGCCGGAACGCCGCTGACCGCAGAAACAACTCCCGTAGAAGTATCTATGCGCGAGACCGATCTTTCATTGTTTACAGCCAATAGAGTGGAAGGCGCAACGAAGCCCAGGACCATGGGCGACAAATCGGTTTTGGCCAAAACCACGGCAGCGTGGCGAGCCTCATCGTAGCGGTAAATGGTGTGCATGGCGGCGTCAGTGAAATAGACATTTCCGGCATCGTCGGCCGTTAATCCCGACGCATTGCTAAAACCCGTTGCAACCTGCGCAAGCGCCGCCTTTGGCGCAAAAACCGCCGGAAGAGGAAGCGGGGCCCCGCGCCTCATGTTATTGGTGAGTGCGAAGTGAACAAAATGATGAGCGCGCACTTCTACCCCGCTGGTTTGCTCAAAGACGCTGTTATCGAAGGAAAGCCGCGTTTGACTGAATACTTTGACGTTATCGAAGGCAATATCGCTTGAATCCTGCGCTATAGCAGCATATGGCTTGGGCAGGACATTGCGCGAAACGCGGTACATGTAGGTATTCGCGAAGAGCACATGCTGCGAACCATGTAACTCCACGGCAACGGCATTCGCGCCCTCTGGATTTTCTTCTTCCGTTTGCAGTGCGTAGATCCTCCAATTGGCGGCGTGGTCCAGCACAACTTCGTTGCGCATGTGGTGCTCGCAGGAAAATTGATAGATCACGCCCGGCGTACTCGTATTCTGGATCAGCAACCCGGCTTTCGCGGTGCCTGCATGCGACCAGACGCCGCGAAAGATGCCGCCTCCGCCATCGTGGACCCATAAACTCGGGTATTGCGCATCGAGTTGCATCTGCATTCGCTCAAATGGCGCGCGGAAAACGGGCGCCGGAACCGCAGGCTCCAGCGCATGAACGTATTGATTTCTGCCGCGAATAAATTCGGCATCATCAAGCATGGAATGCGGGCCCGCAAGCCATTCCACTCCGGCAGCCCGGGGATTGGCATTGCCGGTGGCAAAGCCAAAACCGCTGACGATATTCGTTCCTCCGCGAGGAGCCACGAGCAATGGAATGGCCGGGCCTGCGCCCTGAAAATTCGGATCAGAATCCTTCAAAACAAATTCCGTCGTAAAAGGACTGAACCCAATGAGAACGGTATTTCGGCGCAGATGAAGAGACTCGCTCAAACGGTATCTTCCGCCCGGGAAAAAGAGCACATTATGAGCATCAATGGCGCGCTGCAAAGCGGCAGTATCGTCGGCCGCGCCATCTCCCTTCACTCCGAGCGTATGCACGTTGACCCACTCATTCATGGGAGGCAAGCCTGGAATATCACTTGCGATATTCGTATCTGATTTTTTCAGCGGCCGTTCGTGGTGGTGCAGCGCGATGCCTTGCTCCCTGCCATCTGGCCCAATTTCAAGCCCAAGAGTGAATCTCTCCTCCACAAAAGAGCCTGTCGCCATGGGATTGCCGGCGATTTCTTCAGCGCCTTGCACAAAACTTTTAACCTGTTTGCAAGCCACATGCTCCAGCGTGATCTCCGACCGGAAGTTTTTTACATCTCCCACGCGGAGCGCGGCAGTAGAGATATTTTCCAATTGCAAATCGCGTCCATAAAGCTGCTCCACTTCGCCTTCGGGAATTTCGATGGCCACTGGATCATTGCTAAACCGGTCGCGAATGAGCGTGAATCCCGCTTCGTGGGTGCGGATTGCCGCCGTGCGCTGGCCATCGAAGCTCGAATCCATGAGCAGAAATTGCCATGCCGGGGAAGTTATACCGGTAACGATTCCGAAATCGCCGCCGTGAATATGAATATCGTTGGCCTGGTTGCCTACTTGTTCTATGGCCGCCCGCCCGGAGCCAACCTGGAAGTCCGCATGCGATACGAAGCTGTGTTGCGCGACGTTAAAACGCACGGCCACCGCCGCCGGATTCCCTTCTCCGATTTCAAAATCAATATTGGAAACCGCGCTGTAAAACGTGAACTCGCTGGCATCGCCAACAGGCTGATCGCCGCGAGGGCGCTCATCGGTGAACCAGAGCATGTAGCAGGAGTCCATTTCGCAATTTGCGCCCTGCTGAAAACCCGGCGTATGCGGCGCGAGCAGGAATACCGGGCGTTTTGCGCCGTAGCCGATCAAGCGGATCCCAGCCCACACGTGAATCGTCTTGGTCAGCCGATAGCGCCCTTCAGGGACAAAGACCACGCCATGGTGGGTAGTTTCCTGCACGCGATCAATTGCATGCTGCAACGCATCTGAATCATCTGCGACGCCGTCGCCGTGCGCGGCAAAATCCTGGGCCGTGAGATAAACCGCAGTCGGATCGTCCGGCTTCATCGTATAAACGGATTCCGCCCAGGAAACCAACCCACAAAAGATGACAAAAATCGAAACAACAGCAACGTGAAGTGAACTCATGAACCCGCCCCAGCCATTTAAGGCACACCCAGTTTAATCATCAATTCGGAATTTGTGGGGAAGTAGCTTGCCAGCGGGAAAAAATGGTAGGCACGAGGAGACTCGAACTCCTGACCTCTACCGTGTCAAGGTAGCGCTCTAACCAACTGAGCTACGCGCCTATGGCAAAAATCGGCAGGAACTTCGGGCAGGTAAAATGGGCCGCCCATAAAATGAGTTAAGCCCGGACAAGCAGCCTGAAGTTAATAGGATTTTAACACGTGGGTGCTCGGCGTTCTGCCTGGCTTCCTCGCACAGGCTCGGTTTTGCACATTCAACACTGGGCTGTCATTCAACTGCCCACTCAACACTCGTGGTTCAATACTTTGCAGTCGAATGTCATGCGGGTCCACCCTTCGCCATTTACACCGTGCGGTCCAAATCCCGCCTTACAACCCAAACAATTCGCGCAAGCGTTTGGTCTGGGCGCGGCTGACTGGGATTTCGGTCTGCTTCTTGTCGTCCATGCGAAGCTGGTAGGAACTCTTGAACCAGGGAACGACTTCCTTGATGCGATTGATGTTCACCAGATACGAGCGATGGGCGCGCCAGAAAAAATTGGAATCCAGACTTTCCAGAAGCTCTTCAAGAGTGCGGCAATTCGATTGGCCTTCCATGCCCGCCACTCCACTGGTGACCACGGTAATAATTCCGTTCTCAATAGACGCGAAGCAGATATCACGCTGGTTGACCAGGAACAAACGTCCTGCCGCTTTCAGCAGAATTTTCGAGGCCTGCGGCTTTTGTGATTCGAGCATGCGAACCAACGTTTCCAGCTTGTCAGTGGAAGCGCTACCCGCAGTCTCAACTTTTGCGCGCGCTTTTTGGATGGATTGCACTACACGCTTGCGATCGAAAGGCTTCAGCAGATAGTCCACCGCATTTACCTCGAACGCCTTTACGGCATATTGGTCGAATGCGGTGGCAAATACAATTTTCGGTAACGGATGCTTTTTGTCCAGCAGCTTTTTGATGACGCCAAACCCATCGAGGCCGGGCATCTGCACATCCAGAAATACCAAATCCGGATTGAGCTCACGGATCAGACTGACAGCTTCCACACCGTTTTTGCCCTGCGCAACAATGTCAACATCGCCCACATCGCGCAACAGGTAAGCAAGCTCATCCCGGGCAAGCTGTTCGTCGTCCACAATCACTGCGGATAAGGACATTTTTGGCTCCCCTCAAACAAAGTATAGCGGATTGGCGGAGGGAAACTCCGCCAATATGCATCAGTGCGGCATACGGCCCATCATGCCGCCCATATCCATCTTTTGATAGCCGGAAGGAATTGCGAACATTTCCGCGGGTT
The DNA here is from genome assembly GCA_025927855.1 of Terriglobales bacterium. Lineage (GTDB taxonomy): Bacteria > Acidobacteriota > Terriglobia > Terriglobales > Acidobacteriaceae > JAICKN01. The sequence goes on along the minus strand of JAICKN010000011.1, from coordinate 7,827 downwards.
GAGCGCCTTCCTGAATATTGCGCAACTCTCCGGAATTGTCCCCGGACTGCCACTTCGAAGGAAATTTGATCTTCTTGTCAATCCAGACGTTGTCCTTTCTGCCATCGGCAGAGACGATTTCATATTTCACCGATGGACGGCCATTCACCGCGTCATCTCCGACCTTCTGGCAACTGCCGCCCTTTTCGTTGGCCTGCTTGCGCCACTCGGGGCATGCATCTTCCACATTGATCGCCTGGAAAAACCGGAACCAACGCTGGCGCGGGCCACTGCCCGGCTTGGTTTCCATATACATCTGCCGGGAGGGAACCAGAACGTCCATGATTTGCGTATCGAAATCCACAATCACAGCCCCGTTATAAGGGCCTTTTTCTTCCGGGTCCACCCGCATCTTGTTCTTACCGACATAAATTTTTGCCGGATGCTGGGAACCATTATCGCTGGTGACCATTTCCGCAGAAAATTCCTGCGCGACCGAACGCACACTCACACAGCAGAGGAGCGCCAAAAGGAATGCCAGAAAAGCAGTTGTTGACATCAAAGTTGATTTCATAATTCAAATCCTTGCTCACGATTTTTTGTCCGCCAAACTATGTTTCCGAAAGCCTTTACGCCAAAACTGTGCCGCAAACCACGGCAGAATAGCAGAAAGCGGTTCCGATTCACAGGCGCGGGAAATCCCTCACTCCTCGAAATTGCCACAGGTGGCGTTCCGAGACCAGCTTTCAAGACCGGCTTGCTATTATCCGCGAGCGAATGCCGTTGTTATGCCCGCCTCGTATACATACACTAGGAAAGACGGTCATCAGCAACCTGCCTCGCCAACGAAATGAGTGAAAGCGCAAATTCGCCCTATATCGCTTTTCAGGATGTCTACAAATCATTCGGCGAGCATCATGTGCTCATTGACGTGAGCTTTGACGTGATGCCGGGAGAAACGGTTTGCATCCTTGGCCGCAGCGGGGTGGGCAAGTCGGTTTCCTTACAGCACATTATGGGCTTCTTGAAACCGGATTCAGGCCGCGTCATCGTGGCCCATGAAGACATCACCGATTACACCGAAGAACAGATGGAGCACATCCGCAAGAAGGTGACGATGGTGTTCCAGAACGGCGCGCTTTTTGATTCGCTCAGTGTCGGAGAGAATGTCGCGTTTCCTTTGCGGGAGCACCAGCACCTGAGCGAAGAAGAAATTTTCGCCCGCGTAGACGAACTGCTGGATATGGTTGGGGTGAAGCCCATGGCGGACTTGCTGCCATCGGATTTGTCTACGGGTATGAAGCGGTCGGTGGCGATTGCGCGGGCGCTGGCCGCTGACCCGGAATGCGTCCTCTATGACGAACCCACCACCATGGTGGATCCGCTCATGGCGCAACTGCTGGGCGATTTGATCAAACGCCTCAAGGAACAAACGCACCACACAGGCGTGGTCGTCACCCATGACATGCGCCTGGCGAAGAAACTGGCCGACCGTATCGTTTTTCTGCATGAAGGCCGGGTGCTCTTCTTTGGCACTTATCCGGAGATGGAGCGCTCTCCAGAACCGCTGGTGCGTGAGTTTTTGGAGCTGGATGAATTAAAGCTCGAAGTGTGAGTTGCGCCTGCCCGAATACTTATTAAAACCCTTCCTCGGCCAGCCGCTGCAGTGTGATCGTGGACCGCCCCTGGTCCGGGCGCATCATTTTTTCTACGTATTTGGCGATAAGGTCTGCTTCAAGATTTACCGGAGCGCCCGGCTGAAGCGAATTCAGGTTTGTGGCCTCGACGGTATGCGGAATAATGGCGATCTCGCAGCGGTTTTCTTTCCCTTTTGCCCCCGCGATCCTGGCCACCGTCAGGCTGATGCCTTCAATGCAAATGGACCCTTTGTGCACCGTGTATTTGGCAACTTCGGGCGGAAGTTCAATGGTGAGCCACCAATTTTCAGAGTCAGCGATACGCTCCAACGCCAACACCCTGCCAACGCCATCTACATGGCCCTGCACAATGTGACCGCCAAAACGGCCATCCGCTTTCATGGGAAGTTCAAGATTCACCAGCGCGCCTTCTTTTAACTGCGAAAACGAAGTCCGGGCCCAGGTTTCCGGCGCGAGATCAGCAGAAAAGGAGCCGGACTTTATGGCAAGAGCCGTGAGGCAAACGCCACTTACAGCCACGCTGTCACCCGTCTTTAATTCCCGCGCGCTCTGTGGCGCATCAATCGTGATGCGGCGGTTTTCCCCCGCTTGCCGGATGCCCGTGATGCGTCCTACCTCTTCGATGATTCCCGTGAACATGGTTGTGGAGCTTACTATAATTCCGTTATTTGTCTTATGCACAAGTTCTTGTGCTGCCCTTATGCGCTCAGCCGCCATAGGGGTCGCGCAGATAACCTTCCACTGCAAAATCTTCCCCGAAACGGTGCAGCAAAAATGATTTCACGGTTGCAGCTTCACTCATGCGGGGAAATCCCGCGCCTGCGGCGAAGGGCACAGAACCAGATCCGGCGAGAATTTTAGGAGCATAGTAAAGAAAAACCTTATCCACAATGCCCGATGCCAATGCCGCCCAATTCACCAGCGCGCCGCCTTCAATCAGAAGATTAGTAACTTCCATTTCTCCGAGCCGCTGCGCGATTGCGCCCATATCCGGGTACCCGTCGCGGGTTGCGACCGCGACTTGTTCCACGCGAATGCCACAAGCCTGCAATTGTTGTTTTTTCTTTTCTTCTGCGAAAGAGCAGAAAACCAGAACATCATCCTGCGCTGTTTTTACGAGGCGCGACTCCAGCGGCAAACGCAGCCGCGAATCCAGAATAATACGCAACAGCGGCCGCCGGCGCGGCAGACCCGTCCGGTCGGTCAACAAGGGATTATCAGCAATCACCGTACCCACACCAACCATGATTGCATCGTGCTCATGGCGCAGCTCCTGAACATGGGCCCGCGCAGGCCCGCTGGTGATCCAGCCGCCGCTGGAGCCGCCAGTGCCCTGATTTGCCGGAGGCGAGTTCGGGTCGGGAGGCGGCGCAATCTTTCCATCCAGCGTCATCGCCGACTTCAGCGTAATCAACGGCATTTGGGTGCGAATAAATTTGGCGAAGGCTTCGTTCAGCCGGCGCGCTTCTGCTTCCAACCCTCCGCTTTCTACCGCAATGCCTGCAACACGGAGCGTGGCGAAACCCTGGCCGCTCACCAGCGGATTCGGGTCGCTCATGCAAGCCACCACCCGGCGGACTCCCGCGGCGATCACCGCATCGGCACAAGGCGGGGTGCGGCCCTGGTGGGAACATGGCTCCAGATTGATGTATAGAGTCGCGTCCTTTGCTCTGGCTCCCGCGCGCGCCAGCGCAAGGACTTCGGCATGCTTCACACCGTCGTAAGTATGAAAACCTTGGCCCACCACCGAGCCGGAAGGATCCACTACCACGGCCCCAACGCAGGGATTGGGCGAGGCAAGGCCAATCCCTTGCCGAGCCAGGTCGAGCGCCCGGCGGAGAAACTTTTCGTCAGCAGAGAGATCCATCGTTTGCAAAAGATCGTATGAAAAGTTCAGAATCAATGCGCTTCATGCGGATAAAATCCACGCGAAACAACTTGAAGATCACGCGAACAGGGAATCTACAAATTCCCTGGGATCGAAGGGCAACAGGTCTCCCGTCTTTTCTCCCACGCCGACGTAACGAACCGGCAAACCAAGCTCGCGCGAAATCGCGACGACCACCCCGCCCTTTGCTGTGCCGTCGAGTTTGGTCAATACAATCCCGGTGACCCCCGCCGATTGCGTAAACAAGCGCGCCTGTTGTAAGCCGTTCTGTCCAGTAGTCGCATCCATCACGAGGAGCGTTTCATGCGGGGCGCCCGGAATTACGCGTTGCGCCGTGCGACGCATTTTTTCCAGCTCGCTCATCAGGTTCGCCTTGGTATGCAGGCGGCCCGCGGTATCTACAATCACGTAATCTGTGTGCCGGGCTGCGGCTGCCTGGAGCGCGTCAAACAAAACCGCCGCGGGATCTCCGCCGGGTTTGGTGCGGATGACTTCCGTCCCGGTGCGTCCGCCCCAAATTTCCAGTTGGTCAATAGCAGCGGCGCGAAAAGTGTCCGCTGCGCATAGCAGCGCTGTTTTACCCTGCGAACGGAGCACACCGGCCAGCTTGCCGATTGTTGTTGTTTTTCCGGTGCCGTTCACGCCCACCACCAAAATTACTTCTGGCGGATTGTTTACCGCCTTCGCGGGCCGCTCTGCGGCATTCAGGATTGCCAATAATTCTTCTTTCAGGAGGCGCTTGAGCTCCTCGACGTCGCCAATCTGCTTTCGGTCAGCCTTCTCCCGCAAGTTGTCCAGCACTTGCTGGGTTGTAGCCGTCCCCAGGTCCGCGCTAATAAGCGTGGCCTCCAGATCATCCAGAGTGTTCCGATCGATTTCCTTGTTGAATGAAACCACTTCTTCGATGCGGTCGGCCAGGTTTTCCCGTGTGCGGGTCACCGCCTCTTTCATCCGTTCAAGAAAGGTGGGCTTCTGTTCCGTGCTGCCAAAAAGCGTTTGAATCATAGCGATGATTCATTATAGCGGCTGGCTATGCGGTCAGAGTTGGAGCGCAGAAAGAAGGGAGGAGACGGCTTTATACATGCGAGTTTTCAATATTGGCGGCGGCTGCGGCCACAATTTCCGCGCTAGATGGCGCTGTGGGCGCCCCTGAACTTGAAGATGCGCCAGCCGCCGCCACTGCCGCAGATACTTGCGGAATAGCCAGCGGTTTGCGCTTCTGGATGCGAATCTCTCCGCGGGCATAAATAGCATCCAATGCGGCCACCGCATCCGGATCAAGCCTCTTGCCGGAGAGAGAATGAATAATGTTCAAGGCTTCCTGGGCCTCGTGCGCCTGCTGGTAGGGCCGATTGGTTGTAAGGGCGTCGAAAGTATCCGCCACCGCAATGATGCGCGGCAGCAGGGGGATCTCCGCGCCCTTGTAGCCATGGGGATATCCACGTCCATCGAGAGATTCGTGGTGCAATTCAATTCCCGGCAGCATCTCACGAAGCTGCTTGACCCCGCGCAAAATGTTCGCGCCCTTGATTGTATGGGTCTTCATGATTTCAAATTCTTCCGGAGTAAGCGCGCCGGGCTTTTTCAAGATGCGGTCTTCAATGCCGATTTTGCCTACGTCATGGAGCTGCGCAGAAATCTGCACCGTCTCAATGAACGACTCGGGCTGCTTCATCTCCCGCGCAATCAGCATGGAATAGCGCGTTACACGGTCAGAGTGGCCGCGAGTATATGGGTCCTTTTCGTCAACCGCTCCGGCGAGCATTTGGATGGAGCTCATGAACAGGTCGCGGTTTTCGGTAGCGGCCCGGCGCAGGTCTTCGACGAAGTGCTCGAGTTCTTCAGACATGGTGTTGAAGGTGGCGGCAAGCTCGCCAATTTCCGTGCGGCTTTTCAGGGTCACCCGTTGAGAAAAGTCCCCCCGGGCAATGGCGCGGCTGGAATCGGTCAGAACTTCCAACGGATACGAAATACGCCGCGCGGCAAAAACGCTTATGGCAAGACTCAGAAAAACTGCGAACAATGCAAGCAGGCGGGCCGTGTGCTGCATTTCATAAACACCGCGGTAGGCTTCTGCCTGCGGCTTCTGTACGACCACCGCCCAATCCAGATTCACTACAGGGCTGTAGGTGCCCAGCATGCGGACGGTTTTCCCGTTCGATTTCACATCGAATTCACGGGTGGCTGCGACCAGTTCCGCTTTTCGTCCCTGCTCCACAAAATTGTGCACAATCTCGAGATTGCTCATCTCCTGGCCGGTGGCATACATATCACTGGCCCCGGCAACCAGCCGGCCCTGGTTGTCCACTACGTAAGGATTCAGGTCGCCGCGCTCCACTTCATCCAGGCGGCGGATAAGAAATTGCAGGTCCTCTACCGCGCCCACCATGCCCAGAAATCTTCCGTCGTAGGTCACCGGCGCGCTCACCAGAACTACAGTCCTCTCGGATTTTCCGCTGCCAATGGTAAGCGCCTGGCCGGTGTAAGCTCGCGAATCACGGGCGGCTGCATAGGCGCGTTCCAGTTCCCGCTGCATGAAGGCATCGGGCGCGATGCGCCCAGCGGAAATCCCGCGCGCTTCGGAATTCAACAAGGTCGCGTACGCCAAGTCGCTTGAGGAGGAGACAAAATTTTCCAGAAGCGCCCGTAATTCGGGTGCTTCCACATGTTCTGAGGTCAAATCTCCGCCGCTGGCCACCTGGATCGCGGAAGACAGGTTCGCCAGCATCATCCGCAAGGATTCCTGGTGTTGGGAAATGTCATCCGCCAGCGAGCTCGTAACGGTATTTTGCAGTAGGCGTTCATTGGTGATGAGCCGGTCGCGGTTGATGGATTCCACCTGCTCGGAATAGAAATACATGGGTACTACGCTGATGAGCACAAGCACGCTCATCACTACGTAAAGGATGGGAATCCGTGATGGAGTAGGCAATCTCACTCGAAGTGGCCCGGCATTGCCCTAGCCACAGGCGAAAGCCGTATTTCCATAAAATTTTACTGTGAGCGTTGGCTGGGAGTACTCAAGAATGAATGGGAAGGACATTACCAAAGTGTAGGGCGCCGGAAATCGTGGTAGATGTGGGCAAATAATCAAGAAATCAGAGTTTGATTGGGATATGGGGAGTGTTTCTGCCTCCGAAAATCTAACTTTCTGCGATCCCTTCGCTTTTGGCGCTGCGGGTCATTAGTTCGTGGATGGCCTCGCGCGGAGACTTGCCGTTCTGGAGCACGGCATCCATCTGCTCAGTAATCGGCATTTCGATTCCACGAGCATGTGCGAGTTGGACGGCGGCATAAGTGGTAAAAATCCCTTCTGCGACCCTGCCGCGCATCCCGGAAACGACTTCTTCGAGCTTTCGCCCACGCCCCAATTCCACTCCCAAAGCACGGTTGCGGGAAAGTTCTCCCGTGCAGGTGAGGACCAGATCGCCGAGGCCGGCCAATCCGGCTAGGGTTTCTTGCCTTCCTCCACAAGCCGTGACCAGGCGGGTCATCTCGCTTAATCCGCGCGTCAGCAAAGCCGCTATGGAATTGTGGCCCAGTCCAAGACCGTGGCATACACCGGCTGCAATCGCGATAATATTTTTCAGCGCTCCGCCGAGTTCCACTCCGGTCAAATCATCATTCGTATAAACGCGAAAATAAGGATCGCTGAACTCCCGCTGCACAGTTTTTGCAAGCCCCGCATCTGGCGAGGCGATCGTCAGGGCCGTGGGATCACCCCGGGCAACTTCTTTTGCGAATGAGGGACCACTCAAGGCTCCGATGCGAAGATCGAATCCTCGCTCTGCGCGCGTTACGTCACGCATCACTTCACTCATACGCAGCAGCGTTTTTTCCTCCAGCCCCTTGGTCGCGCTCACCAGCAAAACTTCCTGCGTAAGATGCGGCTGCATCTTCTGCATAATCGCGCGCACGTGCTGGGAAGGAACGGCGCACACCACGATTTGCGCTCCGGCAAGGCATTCAGCAAGAGCACGAACGGAAACCGATTCCGGAACGGAATAGTCTGGCAAGAACAACCGGTTGCACCGTTCCATTTGTATGGAACGTTGCACCTCCTCTTCCCGGGCCCAGATGCGAACGCGGTGCGCATTCTTGCGGCCCAGCACAATGGAAAGCGCCGTTCCCCACGCTCCTGCGCCGATGATTGCGATTTCGCTCATTATTCTCCTGCGCTCATCTCAATTCCCTTCTCATCTCATCATTCCCTTCGCATCTCATCCCCGCTTCAAAGAGAAGCGCGGCTCCGTGCCGGCGGTAATTCGTTGCAGGTTGGCGCGGTGCTTTAGCAATACGATT
>JAICKN010000117.1 GCA_025927855.1 Terriglobales bacterium | reverse complement strand
TTACAATTTTCAAACGCCAACCAACATTCAAATCCCGACTTCAGCTCTCGACATCTTTGGTTGATCCGCATAAAGTATTGGGCATGAACAGACGCGACTTTGCAAAACTTTCCGCTCTTGCCATGGCCTGGAGTTCCCTTCCCACTTCGCTGCCCATGTTCGCGCAAACCGCGAGCGCGGGGAAACCGCTCGGCTTTGCTGCCATTGGTCTCGGAAGAATTTGCGACATCTTCATGCGCGCATGTCAGGACCCGTCCGGCGGCGCCAAGGTCACAGGGCTGGTCACCGGGCATCCCGATAGCAAGGGCGAAAAGTATGCGTCCATGTACGACGTCCCCAAGAGCTCGATTTATACCTACGACACCTTCGACCGCATTCGCGACAACAAAAACGTGGATTTTGTTTACATCGGCCTGCCCAACAGCATGCACTGCGAATACACCGTGCGCGCGGCGGAAGCAGGTAAGCATGTGCTTTGTGAAAAGCCCATGGCAATTTCCAGCGCGGAATGCCGCAAGATGATTGACGCCTGCAAGCAGGCGAAAGTGAAATTGATGATCGCCTACCGCGTTCAGTACGACCCCACGTGGAACCACGCCATTGATTTGATTAAAGCTGGTGACATTGGCCAGTTGGAATCCTTCCAGGGCGGCTTCTATGGGCAGATGCGAAACGACTGGCGGCTGGACCGCAAACTGGCCGGCGGCGGATCCCTGCTCGACCTTGGCATTTATCCTCTGAATGCAATCCGCCACATTCTGGGCGAGGAGCCCAATGCATTCACAGCAGTGGTCGCAACCCGCGAGAAGGGCGACCGCTTCGCCCAGGTGGAGCAATCCATGGAGTGGACGATGAAATTTCCCTCCGGGGTGATCGCCTCCTGCGGATGTTCCTATGGGCAGACCGGCCCGGGATTTTTGAACATCAACGGCGAAACGGGATTTTTAGCAATGGAACCAGGCTTTAATTACGGCGGGGCCGTCATGCGTGGCATGGCCAATCGCAAACCGGTGCAGCAATCAGGCCTCGGACCAATGACCTCACAATTCACTTTGGAAGCGCAGCACTTCACCAACTGCATCCGCAACAATCAAGAGCCGCTCTCGGACGGCGAAGAAGGATTAAAAGACATGATCGCGATCGAAGCGATCTACAAAGCAGCGGGGACGCCAATCGCGTAGATTCTCCTGGTGCTGATCACAATCTGCTGATTTTCATAAGAGAGGCATCCCTGCCGTTCTTGCAGGTTTGTGCGACCGTATCGTACCCCGTCCGAACTTTTCCTCCGACGCCTTCGTACCTCCTAATTTAGGCGGAAAAACGCCTCCTTTGTGACCTCTGCAACTGTTCACGAACGCACACCGGCGTCCGAAAGCGAACAGGTTCTGACCGGGAGCACGCACTTTCCCTAAAAGAATGTGGGAGTTGCGCACCCAGAGCATGGCAGGGGGCTTGCAATTGAATCTTGTTTCGGCGTTGCGGCTTAAGGAAGGGCCGTATGGGCTATGGGCTACGGCCCATTTGCGGATAGCGGGAATGCTTGTTTATTCAGGAGGCTTCAATGGAAAGTTTTCTTGGCCAGCTTAAGCAGATTTTTCGGCGTCTCGGGCGCGCGCCGCTGTTTGCGGCGGTCATTCTGATTACAGTAGCAATCGGCGTTGGCGCCAATACCACGATCTTCAGCGTCGTGGAAGGTGTTCTGCTTAAACCGCTCCCTTATCCACAAGCCGATCGTCTCGTTGGGGTTTGGTACAAAGCTCCAGGGGTGAACATTCCTAAACTCAATATGGCGGAATTCTTGTATTTGATCGAACGCGACCAAAACAAGTCTCTCGAAGATATCGGGATGTTCAACGGGGCTACTTACAGCGTAACCGGCAGCGCGCAGCCCGAACAGGTACAGGGCCTTGACATGACCGATGGCGCTTTATCGATTTTGGGCGTCCACGCCGCCCACGGCCGACTTTTTACCAGGAACGACAGTCTCCCCAACGCGCCAAAGACGGTTGTTCTGACCCACGGCTTCTGGCAGCGTCATTTTGGCGGGGACCCGGCAGCCATCGGGCGCACACTGACGCTGGACGGGCAAATATACGAGATCATTGGGATTCTGCCGGAAGGGTTTCGATTTCTGGACCAGGACCATGCCGAGATCATGGTGCCCATGCAGATTGATCGCAGTAAGACCAAGCTTGGCAACTTCAATGCCATGGGAATAGCGCGGCTGAAGCCGGGTGTTACTCTGCAAGAAGCCAACGCGGATCTGCAGCGGCTCATTCCTATCGCCATTCACAGCTTCCCGCCGCCGCAGGGCTTCAGCACTGCATTATTTGAAAAAGCAAATTTCTCGACGGATATTCATCCGCTCAAAAATGATCTCATCGGTGACGTGGGCAATGTTCTTTGGGTATTGATGGGATCCATCGTGATCGTCCTGCTTGTAGCATGCGCGAACGTGGCTAACTTGCTGCTGGTGCGTGTCGAAGGGCGCAGACAGGAACTCGCAGTGCGCTCCGCTTTGGGAGCGGGCCGCAAAAACATTATCGCGAGTCTCCTACTGGAAAGCCTGGTACTCGGCTGTATTGGAAGCATAATCGGCCTGGCGCTCGCATATGGCGCTCTCCGCCTTCTGATAGCAGCAGCTCCCACGGGCTTGCCCCGCCTGCATGAGATCGGCATTAATCTGCCGGTTCTTTTATTTACTCTCGGTCTTGCATTGTTCGTCAGCTTAGTCATCGGCATGATTCCAGTCATGAAATACTCCGGCATCACCGCCAGCACTGGCTTGCGCGAGGGTGGACGAACATTAAGCCAGAGCCGCGAGCGTCACCGCGCCCGCAATGCCTTGGTGGTTGTTCAGGTGGCTCTGGCTCTGGTCCTTTTGATCTGCTCGGGGCTGATGATTCGCACATTCCGCGCGCTGGCGCAAGTCTCGCCGGGGTTCCAGGATCCGAATTCATTGCAGGCCTTCGATATTTACATTCCTGAAAGCCAGATTCCCAAAACCCAAGAGGACCAGGTAATACGCAGGCAACAAGCCATCGCCGGTCAGATTGCCGCCATCCCCGGAGTCTCATCGGTCGCCATAACCACACTCGTGCCCATGACAGGCATGAAGGACTTCGATCCGGTCTATGCAAGCGATCGCAGATACAAAGAAGGCGAACTGGCGCCTATGCGTCGGCAAAAATTTGTTTCGCCGGGGTTTTTCTCGACCTTGGGAATACCGCTGGTGGCCGGTCGCGACCTGACATGGCCGGAAGAGTTTGACAAACGGCCGGTTGCCATCGTCTCCGAGAATTTTGCTCGCGAGTATTGGGGTTCGCCCGCCAATGCCATCGGCAAACTGATCCATATCGGCTCGACCGATCCGTGGCACGAGATTATTGGCGTTGCGGGGAATGTCTACGACGACGGTGTCAGTAAGGATCCTCCTTCTTCGGTCTATTGGCCTCTCTACCAGGAGAACTTTGAAACGCAAAAGGAAATGGTGAAGCGCTATGTGAGCTTTGTCGTCCGGTCGCCGCAGGCAGGCTCAGATTCATTCATGAACGAGGTTCAGCACGCGGTCTGGTCAGTGGACCGCGACTTGCCGCTCGATAATCCCACAACGCTCGGCGCTTTGTACACCAAGTCCATGGCCCGCACTTCGTTCACGCTGGTTATGCTGTGCATCGCTGGAGCAATGACCTTGCTGCTCGGCATCATCGGGCTCTACGGCGTAATCGCATACGCTATCTCGCAGCGCACACGCGAAATCGGCATCCGCATGGCTCTGGGGGCACAGCGCGAGGCGCTTACGCGGATGTTCGTTCGCCAGGGCCTTGTGCTCACAGGGATTGGGGTACTCTGTGGCGTTGCAGTCGCCTTTGGCACGATGCGCCTGATGAGTTCGCTACTCTATCACGTCAGTCCGCTCGATCCATGGACTTATGCCGGAGCAACGCTTTTGATCCTGGGCATCGCGTGGCTTGCAACCTACGTGCCGTCGCGAAAAGCGGCGGTGGTAGATCCGGTGTATGCGCTACGCGCGGAATGATGGTACCGCTTCGGGCCAAGCAGTGTAACCGCATCCCCTGATCCTTGTATGATTGCTTGAGTTTGGGTCTTATGAACTCCTCAAGCACAGCAGGCTCAATTCGGACTGCGGCCGCCGCGCCGGATGAAGGAACTGGCGAAACCGGAGTTGGCAGCACTGCGTACCTATATAACTCGGCCCGCTCGATTGCCATCCGCTACGGCATTGCCTTGGCGCTTGTTGCGATTGCGCTACTGCTATCGCTTGGGATGCAGCGCATCTTCGCTTTTCCTTACCCTTTCCTTTTTTTATTTTTCGGCGCGGTCATGGTCAGCGCGTGGTTTGGCGGAACGGGAGCTGGACTCTTTGCCGTATTGCTTTCCACCGTCGTGGTTGATTATTTTTTTGTCCCTCCTTTTTATTCCTGGCAGATTAGTACAACCGCAGAGACATACTTCGTTGCCTTTGTTGCATGCGCGCTGGTAGCCAGTTGGATCAGCTCGGCAAAAAAGCGCAGCGAAGAAGCCCTGCAGGAAGCACGCAGTCAACTGGAAATCAAAGTGTCCGAACGGACTGCCGACCTGATGCAAACCCAGGCGGAACTCACACGCCTGTCCCGCGCTCTCAGCATGGGGGAACTCACCGCATCCATCGCGCATGAGATCAGCCAGCCCCTCACGGCAGTTGTAACCAACGGCGACGCTTGCTTGCAATGGCTCTCGGCCCGTCCTCCGAATCTGGAGAAAGCGCGCCAAAGCACTGAAAAAATTATTCAGGATGGCGCGCGCGCCGGGGCCGTGGTGAGCCGCATTCGCGCTCTCTTCAAAAAAGAGGGGCCCATCAAAAACTGGGTTGATATTAATGAGGTCATCCGGGAGCTAGTGGGATTTCTCCGGCACGAAGCCTCCAGCCGACATATCTTCATTCGCACAGAACTCAGCTCCCCGCTACCTTTGCTGAAGGCAGACCGTGTGCAACTGCAACAGGTAATACTGAACCTTGTGAAGAATGCAATGGATGCCTTGATTGAGGCTGCTGCCACATCTAAAGAAATCGTGATCCGGTCGCGCATGCAAAACGGAAATGAAGTTTTGGTGTCGGTGGAAGACCGCGGCACAGGATTGAACCCGCAAATTGCCGATAAAATCTTCGATCCATTCTTCACCACGAAACCGCTGGGCATTGGCGTAGGGCTGTCTATCAGCAGGTCCATTGTCGAAGCGCATGAGGGACGGTTATGGGCAATACCGAATCCGGATGGCGGCGCTATTTTTCAATTCACATTGCCGACAGCCCACGAAGATCCTCGTGCCCCCAAGGATTCCCATGAATGAAGCGCGGCCGACCATCTTTGTGGTGGATGACGACGAGTCTGTGCGGAAAGCCCTTGGCAATCTTCTGGAATCAGTTGGATTTGAAGCCCAGCTTTTTGGGTCCACGGAACAATTCCGTAGTATATCGTTACCCGATACACCTAGTTGCCTTGTGCTCGATGTCCGCTTCCCCGGCGCGAACGGGCTGGATTTCCAGCAAAGTTTAGAGCGGGCAGGAATGCAAATTCCAATCATTTTCATCACCGCTCACGGCGATGTTCCCATGGCCTCTCGGGCGCTAAGGGCTGGCGCGGTTGAATTCCTTATGAAGCCGTTCCAGAAGGATGAATTGCTCGCGGCGATTCACCAGGCTCTTGATCGTGACCGTGTGCGTCGCGCCCAACATAAAGAATTGTCAGTTTTGCAATCACGCTTTTCCGAACTTACGTCTCGCGAGCGGGAAGTTTTGGAGCTTGTGGTCACTGGATTGACCAACAAAGAAATCGGCAACCGGTTGGGAATCAGTGAAGTCACAACTAAAATGCATCGCGGCCAGGTCATGCGTAAGATGAATGCCGCTTCCCTGGCCGAACTTGTGCGCATGTCAGACAAGCTGTTCCCCGGCGCTTCTCGCTGATTTCGAGTTTATACAAGGCATAAGCGCTTTCTATGGAAACCCATACCACAGGATAATTGTCCGATCTCTGCGCTCCACCTAAGCTCATAGCCGATGGATACGCCCTCGGCATTAAGCAAAACAGTCGAACAGGACCGTGTCGCTCTGCGCGAAAACAGCCATGGAAACGATATTTCCGTGATTGCGCTGTTGCGCCGCATTGCTGGCCGCATTTCTGAAGCTGTGCCCCTGGAAGAAGTGTTGGGCGAAGTGCTTGAGTTTGTCGCCGCCATTGTTCGCTGCGACTCCTGTTTTATTTACGTACTGGAAGAAAAAGACTTGGTCCTCTGTGCTTCCAAGAACCCGCATGCCGAAGTGGTGGATCGCTTGAAATTAAAGCTGGGACAAGGGATTACGGGCTGGGTTGCGGAACATAAAGAACCCGCTGTAATTCCGCAACGGGCCGGAGCCGACCCCCGCTTCAAGTTGTTCAATGAACTGCCCGAAGACCGTTTTGAAGCCTTTCTCTCGGTGCCGCTGGTGAGCCGTGGACGCCTCGTGGGCGTCATCAACGTACAAAATCGCGATCCCTACCAGTACAACGAACGGGAAATAGGGCTGGTTTCCATGATTGGCTTTTTGGTTGGCGCGGAGATCGAAATGGCCCGGCTGGAAGAACTTAATACCGAGCTATCGCAGCGCCTCGAATCGCGAACGCTGGTGGAGCGCGCGAAAGGGATTTTGCAGAGCGAACTCGGAATCAGTGAAGCAGAGGCTTATCAAAGGCTGCAACGCCAGAGCCAGCAGTTACGCAAGCCGATGAAGGAAATTGCCGAGGCGCTCCTGCTGAGCAACGAGGTAAAAAGCGGGTGCTCTCGTTGATGAATATTCGCCTAAAGCCCGTGTTTATCGTGTTTGTCGCCATTTCTACCCCCAGATTGCGGTAATACCGGGGATAAAAAGTTTGAATTTGACTTGGCAGATTAGCGCCAATATAGTCCGCTTACGTTGGTGAGTTGTCCCCCTCCTTTCGACGCTGAAAAGAGGTAATTCTTCGGCACAACGGCGTGCCATTCCGTACAACGTAAATCTTCAATCTACACGGCACAGTGCATTTTCGCACCGTCGTGTCTTCTCGCATTCGTGTGTTCACGTGCGAGTAAGCGGAATGGATTTTCGTAGTCAAAGCAACGTGCAGGAAAAGCAGAGCTGGCGCAGGAACCAGTCCTTACAGGAGAGCACACACATGAGCGCAAAGGGCAGGCCAAGAGCACGACTAACGCTAATGCAGAAAATTTCACGCTTGGGCACGAGATTAAAAAATCCTGAGTGGCGGCGCTACGGAGGCACACTGCTGGGTGGCAAGGTGCTTGGAGTCGGCATTGTGCTTCTCTTCATGGTGGCCGTCTCGGGCCTCTTCTTCACCACCGTGCACGCGCAAAGCGGCACGCCGGAAGTAAAGGCCTCCGACATTATCAATCCGGTGAACACTATGTGGACGCTGGTTGCGGCCTTCCTTGTTTTCGGCATGCAGGTGGGCTTCACCATGCTCGAAGCCGGGTTCTGCCGGTCGCGCGAAACCGTCAATGTGTTGGTTGAATGCGTGGTAGATACTTGTCTGTGTGGAATTTTATTTTATGCCGTGGGCTTCGCATTCATGTTCAGCCATGGCAATGGGTTTATCGGATACCACTGGTTCTTCCTGCAAGGCGCGCCTGCAACCTATGAAGGCACCGGTGTCGCGTTTCTGGCCGTCTGGATCTTCCAGTTCGCCTTCGCGGATACGTGCTCCACAATTACTTCCGGCGCAATGATCGGGCGTACCGGATTCGTCGGCGATCTGCTTTACAGCCTGGGGGTCACCGGCCTTATTTACCCCATCATCGGACACTGGGCGTGGGGACCGGATGGCTGGCTCGCCACCATGGGAACTTCCGGAAACTTCTTCCCTTCCCTTGGTTTAGGATTCCATGACTTCGCGGGATCCACCGTGGTCCACACGATTGGTGGATTTATCGCTTTGGCGGGCTCCATCGTTCTTGGTCCCCGGCTGGGCCGTAAATTCAAGCGTGATGGCGGCGGGCCTATGTTGCCACACGATCTGACCATCGCCGTCAGCGGCGGTTTGATTCTCTGGTTTGGCTGGTACGGCTTCAACCCGGGCAGCACTCTTTCTGCAATGGACATGGTGGGCATTGGACGTGTCGCAGCAAACACGACCCTTGCGGCCTGCGCCGGCGGCCTCACCTCCATCCTTTATGGATTCTTCAAAATGAAAAAGTGGGACGCAAGTTATACGACCAACGGCTTCCTCGCCGGCCTCGTCGCCATCACTTGCCCGTGCTATTGGGTGAGCCCAACCGGGTCGGTCCTTCTGGGCGGCATTGCCGGAGTGCTTGTGATTCTGGGTGTGGACCTGCTCGAATATCTCCGCATTGATGATCCTATCGGCGCGGTTCCTGTGCACGGAATGTGCGGTATTTGGGGAACGCTCTCACTCGGTTTGTTTGCCAGCGGCCAGTTTGGGGCAAGTGGACCACTCGGGCCGGACAACTCCGCTCCATTGGCCGGGCTGTTTTACGGCGGCGGATTCAAAGTTCTCGAAGCGCAGTTCATAGGCAGCGCATGCGTCACGCTGGCAACGTTTTCCGTAGCCATGGTGCTGATGCTGGCGGTCAATGCGCTTGGTCTGCTCCGCCTGCCGGCCGAAATGGAAGCGTACGGAATGGACCTGCACGAACACGGCATCTCTGCCTATCCGGAGTACGTTATCTCCGCGATTGGCGCGCCCGGAGGAATGGAACAGGAACTCCCATTGGCCCAGAGCGCGAAGGCCAGCTCAATGGTTGCATCTCTTGACCGGGCAACCAGGTAAATGATGCCAGAGCCGATTGCCGGAGGCCGCGCCACAGGCAGCCTCCGGTAACGGCGTGAACCCCAAAACTAAGGAGCCGAGATGACAAAGATAGAAGCAATTATTCAGCCCAACCGTTTCGATATGGTAAAGAAGGCATTGATTGATATCGGGGTCGAAGGCATGACGGTGTCGGAGGTACGCGGCCATGGCCGCCAGAAAGGCCACAAAGAGAGCTACCGTGGCGGAGAATACAGCGTAGATCTCCTTCCCAAAGTGAAGATTGATATTGTCCTCGACGACCGGATTGTTGAGAAAGCAGTGGAGGCAATCATTGCAAATGCCTCATCCGGCAGGATCGGTGACGGAAAAATCTTCCTCTACAAAGTAGAGGAGGCGATCCGAATCCGTAGCCAGGAACGTGGCGCAGCCGCCATTTGATGTCCGTCAACGAAACAAAGCAGCAAAATAGCAAGGGCGAGACACGGGAATCCTGTGTCTCGCCTCTTGGATAGACGGAAACCCTCGCAGGCCATTAAACTAGAAAAGCGAAATTGCCGGAATATTTCAGGATGATTGCTGATAGTCCTCCATCTAAGACAAGCTTCGAAGGACCGCTTCGTTTATCGTCTGCGGAGCCGTTCATCTCATTGGCCTACACGTCCAATTTTGTTTCCTGCCCGGAGGTAAGGTAACCTTTCCAGCAGCCAATAATCTCTATGGAGAAAAATCCTACTGAGTCGCAAGGGATTCAATCCCCAGCGGCCCCTAACTTTGGAACTGGCAAAAAGCCCGCCATCAAGGTCTTTGTTGCGACCACGGTCCTGCTGACCTTCATTTCCTTTTGGCGCGCGGCGGCAATCGTGCTCTCCGATCTCGGCTCATCAGCCTATTACGTCGGCGGCGACGCCGAGAAGGTCATTGGCAAGAGCGCGCCCTGGTTCATTCTCGGAGTAATGCTATTTGCCAACTGCGTTCGCATGCTGTACGTCGAATCCACCAGCATGTTTGTGCGTGGAGGCGTCTATCGCGTGGTACGGCGCGCCATGGGCGGCACTCTGGCAAAATTCTCTGTTTCCGCGCTGCTGTTTGATTACGTTCTTACCGGCCCACTTAGCTC
>JAICKN010000220.1 GCA_025927855.1 Terriglobales bacterium | reverse complement strand
GTTGCTTTATTCGCGCAAACCGAGAATGGATCGCCTCAAAACACCAGCACGCCGGCAACATCCCAAACCGATACGTCAGAGGCTGGAGGGGCGCAAAACGCCTCGGAGCGCGGCAGTTACATCATCGGAGCTACTGATGTTTTGTCCATCAATGTGTGGAAAGAACCGGACGTTTCGCGCATTATTCCTGTGCGTTCCGACGGAAAAATTTCCTTGCCCCTGGCGGGAGAAATCCAGGCCAGCGGCAGAACTCCGTTGCAACTGGAAAAGGAGATCACCGAGAAGCTCAAAACCTATATCTCCGATCCGGAAGTCACGGTGATGGTGCAGGACAGCAAGAGCCACAAGTTCAATATCCTCGGCCAGGTTGCAAAACCAGGCGCTTATCCTTTGACCAGCACCACGACCGTGCTGGATGCAATTGCCCTTGCCGGCGGCTTTAAGGATTTTGCCAAGAAAAAGTCCATTTATGTGCTGCGGAAAAAGCCAAACGGCGAGCAGGAACGACTACCGTTCAATTACAAAGATGTCATCAGCGGTAAAAATCCCTCGCAGAACATCCCCCTCCAATCGGAAGATACGATCATTGTCCCGTGAGGCGGCTCATGTTGAAACGAATCGTGATTACATTGTTGTTCTCGGTGGCAGCCCTGCCGGGATGGGCGCAGATGAATATGGGAATGCCCAATGGGGAGAGCGGGATGGCGACGCCACCCCCCGTGAATATAGGAGGAGGGTCTATTTCACTCGGTGCTGAGAGTGAGCGGTCCAATTACTTGCGGGGAGGGTTCTCTTTCGAAGGCTCGTACAATGACAATCCATTCCTGACCACGCCGCCCCGTTCCGATGAAGCGTACACGGTTTCTCCGTACATTGCCTTCAGTATGAGCCGTCCCCGGGCGAACTGGAACCTGCAATACAGTCCTGGATTCACGTTCTTTCAGCATTTTAGTTCAGAAAACCAGTCTTCCCATAACTTGTCCACTAATCTTGAATTGCGCCTGAGCCCCCATGTCTCCCTTATGCTGCAAGAAGGACTAGTAAAAGCATCGGACGTTTCGGGTCAATTGCAGCCTGCTATTGTGGGCGGGGTTACATCAGCGTCGCCGACGGAGACCTTATTGGTAATTCCTCCCGAGGCTGGTTTCATCAGCAATACGGCCGCCGGCGAAATCACCTATCAGTTCAGCAGGAACGACACAGTTGGGGCCAGCGGGGATTCTTCGGAACTGCACTACCTTCATCTCAATCAGCTTTCGGGACTATTCAATTCGAGTGCTCGCGGAGGACAGGCATTCTATTCGCACCGCCTTGGGCAAAAAAATTATCTGGGGATGAATTATGGCTTTGAAGATATCATTACTCATCCGCTGGAAATTGCGACGCAAGTACATTCGCCCGGTATTTTTTATTCTTTTTATTTCACGCCGCGCATTTCCATTTCACTGTTTGGGGCCGCTCAATATGCGGAAACTTCGGGTCAAGGATTTAAATTCGCGCCGACATGGTCTCCGAGTGAAGGGGGAAGCTTCAACTGGCAGGGTGAGCACACCAGCGTGAATGCGTCAGTCGCGCGAACCATCAGCACCGCTGGCGGGTTGGCGACCGCTGCGCGCGGAATCACCTCATCCGGCGCCCTCCGGCATCAGTTCAGTCCAAATCTAATTGGAACTATTTCGGAAGTCTATTACGACAGCGATACATTAGAGTCGCTGGCGCTATTCAGTAATGGCGGCCGCACATTTTCCACTGGGGCTTCGCTGGAACGGACCATCAAAAAGCACCTCGACGTGCAGGTTGGGTACACAAGGCTCGACCAAAGTTATAACAACATTCAGGTCATCTCCAACAACTCCAGCCAGAATCGGGGCTGGATGTCTATTTCCTATTCGTTCGAGAGACCTTTAGGCAGGTAATAATGCCAGAGGATTTTGAAGAGAATTCGACTGAAAGTATTGACTGGGAGCGGTACCTGGGAGCAGCCCGCCGCCGGACCTGGCATTTCCTGCTGCCTTTGTTCCTGGTGTGGTCGAGCGTTTGGGTCGCCAGCTGGTTCATGCCGTCTGTCTATCGCTCCGGGACCCTCATTCTCGTTGAGCAGCCGAGCGTCCCTTCCTCCTTGGTTCCTTCGAACATTTCCGATAACTTGCAGCAGCGCCTGGACAGCATCCGGCAGCAGATACTAAGCCGTACCCGCCTCCTTCATATCATTGACCAGTTCAACCTGTATCCCGAGAGCCGCGCGCATGAATCGCAGGACCAATTAGTGGAGCGAATGAGCAAAGACATCGAAATTGATCTGGTGCGGTCGCCTGATCAACAAAACTTGACTTCATTTAACGTGTACTACTCCTCCCGCGATCCCCATATCGCACAGCAGGTCACGAGCGAACTTACCAATTTATTTATCACCGCAAATTTGGAAAACCGACAACGCCAATCAGAAAATACCACCAACTTCCTGCAGCAACAGGTGGAACAGGCGGCCAAAGACCTGGCCGCGCAGGAGCAGAAGGTCAGCCAGTTCAAGGAGCAGCACATCGGGGAGTTGCCCGGCCAATTGCAAAGCAACCTGGAAATTCTTCATGGCATGCAATCGCAGCTGCAGAATGAACAGAACGCATTGAACAACGCCCGCGAGCGCAATGTCTATTTACAATCATTGGTGAGTCAATATCAAAATGCGAGGGCCGCCAGGAGCACTGCGGGCGCGGCGGGAGATGCCGTCCCTATGGGACTTCCCGCGATTGACCAGGAACTGGACCGCTTGCGTTCGCAACTGGCGGACTTGAAGTCGCGTTACACCGATGAATATCCTGACGTGCGCAAACTCAAGGAGCAAATTAGCAATACGGTCAAAATGAAGCAGCAGATTGAGGCCGAAATGAAATCTGCTGCGTCGAGGCCGACTACAGCAACCGCGCCTGTGGATGATGCCGATCTGAAGACTGACACGCCTACACTGGAGTTGCAAAGTCAGCTCAAAGCAAATCAGGTTGAAATCGCCAACCGCGAACGCAGCATTAGTTATTTGCAGACCCAGGTGGCGCAATATCAGGCGCGGCTGAACCAGTCCCCGATTCGCGAGCAGGAGCTTACCGAGCTCATGCGCGGATACGACCAGTCCAAGGCCGATTATGATTCTTTGCTGAAGAGAAAGAATGAATCGGAGCTGGCGACGAATTTAGAGCAGCAACAGCAGGGAGAACATTTTTCTGTTCTCGACCCGCCCAATTTGCCTACGAAGCCGACTTCGCCTAATCGGTTGAAATTATTTGGCATGGGTTTGGCGGCGGGGCTTGTATTGGGCGGAGTAGTTGCGGGAGGCGCAGAGTTTTTAGATGGCCGCGTTTATACCGAGGCAGAACTCAAAAAATTAATTCCGGCGGAAGTGATCGTGGAAATTCCCGCGGTCATAAGCCCGGCAGAACAGAAGCGTCAAACACGGCAGTTGCGCATTCGCATCGCCGCTGCGGCCGCGGTGGCTTTAGTAATGATCATTGCGCTGGCCATTACTTATGTCCGCTTGTAATTTCATAATGCATTGCCTGTGCAACCTCGATTGCAAATATTTCCAATTGTGTTCCCCTCGCAGCCGTTGAACGCGATGAACCATTGACTGTAATGCAAATCCAGATGAGGAGAGCTTTCCGCCGGTTTGTTTCGGCGGTAATTCAAAAATGAGCCGGATATTCGACGCGTTGCAACGGTCTGAGTCGGCACACGGCAGACTGGAAGTATCAGAGCCGGTAGAATTGGCCACTGATCTTCTACCGGGGCGTGAAAAAGAAAGCGAACAGACCTCGAGAATCGAAGAATTCACCCAAGTCAGCATCG
Source organism: Terriglobales bacterium (assembly GCA_025927855.1). Classification (GTDB taxonomy): domain Bacteria; phylum Acidobacteriota; class Terriglobia; order Terriglobales; family Acidobacteriaceae; genus JAICKN01. Next base: position 1,551 of record JAICKN010000220.1, on the reverse strand, counting down.
TTCCGGGAGATGGCACAAGGCTAGTTTCGCTGACTGATCCAGAGAGCCTCGTGGCTGAGAAATTCCGCTTTCTGGGCGTAAGGCTTCGTCAGGTGCAACAAAACCGCGGACTCAAGAAACTACTTATTACCAGCACGTTAGCCGAGGAAGGGAAGAGCATGGTCTCGGCCAACCTGGCCTTCACTCTGGCGCGCAAGAAGCGCCAAAAAGTCCTTTTGATTGATGGAGATTTACGCCGTCCGGTGCTCGCGTCCCGGCTGGGATTGGGGCGAACGGCGGGTCTTGTGGAGTGGCTGCACGGAGAGGGTACGCCAGCTCCTCCGGTCTATCGGCTTGCCGAAACCGGGGTCTGTTTATTGCCTGCAGGAAATCCTCCCGAAAATCCTCTGGAACTGATACAATTACCCAAGCTGGTTGGACTTCTGGAAAAACTTTCCATGTGGTTCGACTGGATCGTCATTGACTCTCCCCCAGTGTTACCGCTTGCGGATACCAGCGTGTGGGCGCGCTTATGCGACGCTATTTTGCTGGTGGCCCGCGAGGGCACAAGCCAAAGGCGTGAACTGAAACGCGGCATTGAGGCTTTGGACCAGAAGAAATTGTTGGGCATGGTGGTGAACAGTTGTACTGACGCCGACCACACCAACTATTATCAGCGTTACGGTCCTGCTTCGAGCCAAGCGCAGCGCGCTGCGGAATAAACTTACGGACGTTGTTTAGATTTATTCCTACACCTTCCCCCGGGTTGCAGGAGCCCCCAAAAATAGAACGAAACGGTTCCTACTTTACAGTCACAAAGTAGGAAGGGAGAGGGAGTCGTGAACTCGCATCGCGCCGCAAAACGTGCCAGCCTCAGCTTAGTCACCGCTGAACCCGAATCGTCTACCGACCGCATTATCCTCAACGAAGAATCGTTCCACCGCATGATCTCACTGGAGAGAAAACGCACGGAACGCTCCCGGAAACCTTTTCTTCTGATGCTTCTCGATATGGGAGATCCCATCCCATCGGGCAAGGAATGGAAAGTGCTGGCCAAGATACAGGCCGCACTCGCCTTGACTACCCGCGAAACCGACGTCAGCGGCTGGTACCGGACGAACTCGGTGATCGGCGTGATGTTCACCGAGATTACCGTCGAAGACCGTGCAGCAATTCTCGGGACCATGATGACGCGGGTGAGTGGCGCCCTGCGCGATCATCTCAGCTTCGAACAATTCAGCCGCATCAGCATTTCCTTCCATCTGTTTCCCGAAGAGTGGGACCATGAGAGTCCGCGACGCTCCAGCAATCCGATGCTGTATCCGGATTTGTCCCGCCGCGAGGAATCGAAGAAAGGGCTTACGGCCATCAAGCGGATGATGGATGTTGTGGGCAGCCTGATGGCATTGTTCATACTCTCGCCCCTCTTTTTGCTGATTGCTCTTGCAATTAAGCTGACCTCAAAGGGGCCGGTGTTCTTCCGGCAAGAACGCGTGGGGCAGTATGGCGTGCCCTTCGTATTTCTGAAGTTCCGTTCCATGCGCGCGGGGAACAACGCCAGCGCGCATAAGG
>JAICKN010000233.1 GCA_025927855.1 Terriglobales bacterium | reverse complement strand
TCCTGTTTCTTATCCGACTACAGTTTTCAACCGGTAAATTCCACGGCCGAAGATAAGGAAAACAGGAATTTCAGCGATCAGGTCCAGGAAGGAAGCCTGCGATCGTGGAGCATCTGTCCATGCGCCACGAGAATTGATTGTAACAGACGCGCATGTATCCGTCAGGCTGGTCCGTCAGGTCGCGGCAGAATACTGCATCGGTGCTTCATTCCACAAGGGCGAGCGAGGGGTGTTCTTCTCGCTTCTAATCTGGCAGACTCGCCACTCCCTCGACGAATCTAGGTGTACTTTGTTGCATCCGTGCCTGAGACAATCGGGCTTTTGGGACAATCCGATCACAGTATTCGAATCCTTTGATTTTCAGGCAACCCACGATCACAGTTCTGTTAAAACATGCGTCTTGTTAGTCCCAGGATATTCTTCAGGCAAAGGACAAAGATCGGCACTAGCCAGCAGCATTTTGTTGGAACTGTTCTCCTGAGATGGTCAGAGCACGAACTCAGAACCTACAAACTCAGAACCTACAAGCCAGAACACATAAAGCTCAGAATACATATAGAAGATCGAATTCCTGTCGTCTCAGGTCTGGTTCGGTTTGGCCGGGGGCCACTCCGGTTCCCAAAACCGCATGTTCGAGATTGCTGTTGAGCGTGCGGCCAAACCACAGCGTGTATTGCGCCGAGACGTTGTTACGTAGTTTCCAGGTGGCATAAACGCGGTTCTGCAAAATGTTGGTGGGAGCGCGCTGATCGCTTTCCGCCCACGAGGAGATAATGGCGTCCTGCTCGGTACGCCAATAGGAGTAGCCAAATTGCAGGTCACCCTTATTTTTGTTTTGACCGATGCTGATGTCCGTTAAATAAGCCTTGCCTTGGGGGCCCAGGCTGGTAATCACGTTTCCTCTGCTGTCGAGCGGATGGCTGGCTGCCTGAAGATTGTCCTCATATTCCAGGACAACATTCAGTGGAAAGCGTTCAGACCACGTCCTGATCTGGTTGTTCAGAATTGCGTCCGCATAAGTGAAGCCGGAGAGGAAATGAACTTTCCCGCTGGCGCCGGTAAACGTCGCATTGGTAAATCCATTGGCCGCAAATGCGCAAGGCGGAACACTGGACAGGCCCAACCCCGATGCGCAACCCGGGCCTTCGCCGGATATCTGTCCTCCTCCAGTGGTTGTGGTTGCCTGGCCGGCAAAAGCCGAAGCGTTCAGCAATGAATCAACAAATCGCCAGTCAATCAGCGTGAACGAGGGAATTGTTGTAAGCCTTCCCAGTTTCCATTGCGTGGACACCTGGCCGCCCAGCGCGAAGGAATCATTCCCTTTAGAAACTTCGCTAGTGAGCAATTGAAATGCCTGCACCGTGAAGTTTTTCAAACCGCGTCCGTGAAGATCGAAAGAAACTTTTTCATCGAACCCCTCCGGATTGACATCGGGATCAAACGTCAACGACGTGCGGTACCACGGGAATGCAAATTTGCCGCCAGTCAAAAAGAGCCAGTTCTTGGCCACTGGATTGTAGGTCACGTAACCACGGTCGAGTCCAATTGTTTTACGGTCAAAGAAGTTCGTGAAGGTCTCGTTAGTCGTGGTGGGATCACCTAAGCTTCCCGTGGCAATGGCAAAGCCTGCAATGAAGTCTTCGTTCAGCTTGCCATCCAGGCCAAAGCGCACCCGAATGCGAGCTCGATTACGGCTAGGGACGCCGTCCTGAAAAGAGTCTTCTCCCCGCATGCGGACGTCTCCACTCAGGCGAAACCGACCCAGAATGTTTTGCAAGGCGGCGACCTTCTGATCTTCATTCTGGCCCTCCTTCGTAACCACCGCCAATGCCGCTTTGGTGTCGTCCGCGCTGCTGGCTGCCTGGGTCGCTGCGCTTTGCGCACTCCCTGCCGCTTGCTGTGCCGCCGACGCGGTGGTGCTGGCATGGTCAGCGCTGTGTTGCACGGTTTGCGCCGTAGCACTTGCCTGTTGCAGCGAAGAAATTAATTGTTGAACTTGAGTTTGCAACTGGCCGATCTGTTGGCTCTGCTGCTGGATTTGTTGTTGTTGCGATGCGAGCGCGTCCTGTAGTTGCTGTATTTCGCTGGCTTTGGGAGCGATATTTTTGGCGCGACTTGTCTGCGATTTGGTAGAGGAGACGCCCTGGGCCCATGCAGTCACGCTGACCGCAATTCCTATCAACACGACGTTGAGTGTTCGCAAATTCGATGGCATAGGCCATGTCTCCTTAAGATTTGTGAAAGTTGCAATTAAATTACGGGCCGAATCGGCTAGAGAAGGCAATAACGGGCTCCGTTTGCACGCGGAAACCTAACCTGGAGTTCAGTTAGCTTCAATAGCGCACCGATAATGGCTGTATCTTCCAAATGCATAAGCCTTTTGTTCCCTGGCTGGCCGGTACTTATTCCTTCCCGCCTGGGTTGCCGTGAACAACCATGGGCAACATGCCGCCTCGCCCCAATTTTTTCTTGCGCAATGCCTTTGTTTTTGGGGGCGAAGGCGGACGGCGCGAAATATCCGCCAGCGTCGTGTTTTCAAGAATTCCTGCCGCAGCATTCCGCACATCCAGGAATACCTGATACAACGCGCGATGGTCGAGATCGCGGTCAATCAGGCTGCGTAACTGTTCGGCATCCCCGAAAGGGGCCAGCGGGCCATCAAGCAAGCGGATGATTTCGCTGAGGCGTATGTCTCCCGGGGCACGGCGAAGCTGGTACCCGCCCTTGGCTCCCCGGGCGCTCTCCACAATCCGCGCATTTTTTAATTCGAGCAGAATGAGTTCCAGAAATTTTTCGGGAAGCTCTTCCTCATACGCAATGTCGCGGATGCGGATCGCGCCCTGTTCATAATGCCGCGCCAACATCATCAAAGCTTCCAAAGCGTAGAGGCCTTTGTGGGATATCTTCATAAACTCACCTTAGTATAGTATGTCTACTATGTTAGTAGACATTATTTTTTTGGGGAGGCTTCGAGCATTCGCGTGCCGCAGGAGCCAGAGATCAGAAATGTGCTCGAATCTTTTAAGAGAACTTTCCTATGCAGGTTGGTGGAACTGTACTGAGTTGGTTTACGTACTTACAGGAGAAGACAGGGTATTAAAGAGCCAATTGGAATTAAAAATGTCGATCCTTGCGGGAGTTTACAGTTTTTTCGCCGGCGCAGCCCGGAATTGATATGAAGAAAATTGAAGCAGAAGAGCAGCAAACCACAGTGAAAGCGTTTGCTCAATCCGTTTGGCGCCAAAATTTTCTAAATTCAGGCATGGCAGCCGTCTGTGGCATCTTGCTTGTCCGGGTGGCGCTTTATGTGGTGGCTGCTCGGCACTACGGATATTTCCGCGATGAACTGTACTACCTCGCTTGCGGGGAGCATCCGGCGTGGGGATACATGGACCAGCCTCCACTGATCGCATGGATCGCGTGGTTGCTGGAGCATACGATCGGGGTTTCGCTTTACGCGCTGCGGCTTTTGCCCATGCTGGCGGAGTTGGGCACGATTGTGATGACAGCTTTGTTGACGCGCAAGCTGGGAGGCGGCCGCTGGGCGATGTTCCTGGCCTCGCTTGCCGTTTTGGTTGCGCCGATTTACCTGACGTTTTCACAGATATTTACGATGAACGCCTTCGATCCGCTTTTGTGGATGCTGATCGCATGGCTGCTCGTGGATCTGGTCCAAACCAGCAACGAAAAAAACTGGATTGGGATTGGAGTTTTGACCGGCATTACGCTGCTCAACAAATATGGCGTACTGTTTTTGGTCGCTGGATTTCTTGTTGGCGTTGTCTTTTCGAAATTGCGCCGAAGCCTTGCGAAACTTTGGTTTTGGGCAGGCCTAGCGATCGCCACACTGATTGCGCTGCCAAACTTCCTTTGGCAGCTGCACTGGAATTTTCCTTTTGTGCAATTGGTGGGGCAAGTACGGCAAAATGGGCGCGACGTGATGCTCCCGCCCCTGGCATATCTGGGGCAGCAGTCAGAGATGATGGGCTTTGCTTCTTCGCTCCTGGTGGTATTGGCGGTTTGGTTCCTGATTTCCGCGCAAGGCCGGCGCTATGCCATCCTGCTATGGGGTTTTGTGGGGGTGCTGGGATGCATGCTCGTGCTCAAAGGCAAGTTCTATTACGTTGCCCCGGTTTATCCCCTGGTTTTTGCTCCCGGCGCGGTCCTTTTTGAGCGCGTGACGCAAGGGCTGGGACTTAAATGGTTCCGGCCACTCTATGCGGTGATTATGCTGGCGGTGGGCGCGCTCATTGCGCCTACGGCGATTCCGGTGCTCTCAATACCGAGTTATATCGCATACACGAGGAGGCTGGGAATTCAGCAGCAAAAATTTGAGAACCAGCCGGAGGGCAAACTTCCGCAGCTCTATGCGGATATGGTGGGATGGGAAGAACGGGTGAAGATTGTGGCCGATTACGTGAATTCTTTACCGGCGGAAGAACGAAAAGTAACCGCGATCGGCGCGTCTAACTACGGCGATGCAGGGGCGGTTGATCTCTTCGGGCCGAAGTACGGGTTACCAAAGGCAATCAGCACGGCCAATAATTATTGGATATGGGGGCCGCGCCAATATACCGGGCAGAGCTTGATTCTGATGGACGAGGGCGACCCGCAGAAATACGTTGGGCACTGCAAGTCTCTCTATCTGGTTGCCCGCCCGAATAATCCTTATGCGCGGCCTGATGAAAACCGGCCCATCTATCACTGTGTTGGATTGACTCCAGACTTGCAGTGGTTGTGGTCACGCAGCAAGCCCTGGAAGTAGGAATTATTTTTGAACGCTGATCATGAGCTCGCGAGCGCAAAGAAGGATATTCGCTCCGCTCCCTTACTGATCTTCCTGCTGATTCTTTTTCTGTAGTTCCTGCATTAACATTTGCAACGCCTCAGACCGTCTGTCGCTATGCAAATCCTTCTGCAATTGTTCGAGCGCGGCTGCGACCACGTGGTAATGGTGTGCGCCGGCAAAGCTGGGATCGCCTGTGATCTCCAGCCATAAGCGGTGCAGCAATTCGAGGTCCTG
>JAICKN010000144.1 GCA_025927855.1 Terriglobales bacterium | reverse complement strand
GCGATGGCAGAGCGCGCTAAAAGATATTGAGCAAGCGGCCCGGTCCGGCGCAAATCTAATGCCAGTAATTCTTGCCGCCGTGGAAGCAAACGCAACGGTCGGAGAAATTTCCGACACGTTGCGCAGAGTGTTTGGAGAATATAGAGAAGCGGTGGTGGTCTGAAATGCAGTCTAACAATGACCACCGCCAGGATTGACGGCTCCGGCGCGTTTTCCGCTTTTGTTAACGGCCTATGATCCGGTTTTTATTTCCTGAACTTTGGGATGGGATTTCGGAGGCTGATACGATCCCGGAACAGTCTTGAAGGCAACATTCAGCCGGTTCCATCCATTAATAGCAACAATCCCTAGCGTGAGGTCCACAAGTTCCTTCTCGGAGAATTGTTGGCGCGCCTTTTCGTAGACTTCGTCGGAAACTTCTTTATTGGTAAGCGTGGTCACCGCTTCCGCCCACGCCAGGGCCGCGCGTTCGCGCTCGGAATAAAATGGGGTTTCGCGCCAAGCTTCCAGGGAATAGAGTTTTTGGTCAGGCTCGCCCGCGGCTTTCAGGTCCTTCCAATGCATGTCGAGGCAATAAGCGCAGCCATTGATTTGTGAAACCCGCAGATCAACCAAGTCGAGCAGAGTTTTTTCCAGGCCGGAGGTGTGCAGGTACTCACCCAATCCGAACATTGCCTTCCGGGCACCCGCCGAGACATTCGCATAATTAATACGCGGTTCCATGGTTCCTCCCATAATTGAAGATTAAGGACACCCGTTTGGATTCCCGCAGTGAAGGCTTCGATCCATGTTTTTTGGACTGCGCGTTTTTTGACGCCGCGTATTTTTGGACCGTGCGGCTCTGGCTGCGATTTGTGAAATTACGAGGCTTTTTCCTCAAATTCCGTGCTGGTATTGACCCTTTCCACCGAAGCGCTCGGGCGGTTGATGCCGTGAGCGCTGCGCACATGAGCAATAAGTTTTTCTTCCGTTGCGAACCGTTGATTGCACGTAGCGCAAATCAGATTGTCTTTTGTTTCTGGCATGGCTTTTGCCTCCCATGATTAGACTTGCGCCACGAAAACGCGGTTGCATGGGCATAGAAATGAGCGAGTAGCATGAATGCAGAGAACAGGAACAGAGAGATAAGGTTCGAAGAGAAATGCTTTAGCGCGAAGCAGCTTCCTTCATCATGCTGGGAATGGTGACAAATTCATGGCCTTCCGATTTGTAGCGCGCAATCAGGCGGTCGGTGGCCGTAATGCTGAAGGACCGGTCAGCGCCTATCGTCACATGGCCGCCGTCGTGCAATAAAATCACGTCGCCGCCGCGGACTTGCCGTGTTACGTTTCGTTCAATCTTTTCCGCAGAGTCTGCATTCCAGTCATAGCCGGTCACGCTCCACATAACAGGTTCAAAGCCCATGGAGCGGACAATCCGCAATACGGCAGGGCGGCGAGCGCCGAATGGCGGGCGGAAGAGATTGGAATATTCTCCGATGGCGTCTGTAATTGCCTGATGGCATTCGGAAATTTGGGCGCGGATTTGCGGGATGGTTTCAAACACAAGAAGAGGATGGCTATAAGTATGATTGCCGATCACATGTCCGGCGGCAGCCACCTCATGCACAACTTGCGGGCTTTGCCGCGCATAACGTCCAATTAAGAAAAATGTGGCCTTGACGTTATGTTTGGCCAGAACTTCAAGCAGGCGCTGCGTATAGGGGTCGTTCGGGCCGTCATCGTAGGTAAGCGCGATTTTCTTTGGCCGGCCTTCGAGGCGCGTAAATGTCCGCCCATACCATTGCCCGCGCGGCGCCATGGATTGATATCCCGCCGCACAGGCAGCGGTGAGAGTAGCACCGATGGCGTAGGCAATCACAGTTGTAAAACCGTAAGCTCGCAGATCATAAGTGGAAGGCAGCAACGCAGACGGCTTCAGACTGCCAGTCCCATAATTGTAACTGGGGCAAGCAAAATAACGCAGAAATGCATAGGCCGACGATTTGAATAGGGAAGATCGAAAATTATCCTGCCTGTTAACTTTCCACGCAATTGCCTCGCGGCGCGAAGCAAGTTATCCTGCCAAGCGAGCTCTTTTTAATCGTCCATGGCCAATCTTTTTGAACTACCTCGTTACATTGCCGTTGAGGGACCCATCCGGGTGGGCAAAAGCACGCTGGCGCGGATTCTGGCAGAGCGCCTGAATGCGCAACGCGTGATTGAACCGGAGGAAAATCCTTTTCTGCGCGCATTTTATGATGGCCAGCCGGGGGCGGCCTTCCAGGCGCAACTGGCTTTTCTGATACGCCGTTTCGAGCAGCTTCGCGACCTGGACCTCGGTCCGCGCTCACAGAAAGTGGTGATATCCGATTTCATCTTTGAAAAAGACAAGCTCTTTGCCTGCCTCAACCTTGCGGACCAGGAGCTGGACACCTACAACCGCTTTTACAGTTATTTTCGCGAGCAGATTCCCACGCCGGACCTTGTGATTTATTTGCAGGCCACTCCGGAGGTACTCAAGAAGCGGTTAAAAAAGAAGAACGCACCCGGGGAGAAAGCCGTTAATGAGGATTACCTGGAAGAGGTGGTCAAAGCTTACGAACATTTCTTCTTTCATTACACGTCTTCGGATTTGCTCATTGTGAACACTTCAGAAATTGACTTTGTAGAGCGAAACCAGGATTTACAGGAACTGCTCAGGAAAATCACCGCACCCATCAAAGGCACACAGTATTTTCTGCCACTGGGCAGCGAAGAGGCCGCCAGCGCCTGACGTGTGGCGGCCGGCTCCATACAAGCTTCAATTGTTCCACCTTACTTTTTTGCTTCCGTGACGATATACGAGCGGGCAATGTAGTGGTTGCCGTCGAAACTGGTGATGATGCTGACGTCACTTCCTTCCCGTAGATCTTTGCTGATGCCCACGGACCGAGGATTAAAATAAATTTCGTAGCTCTTGTTGTCGCGCGGATCGAGCACTACCAGCAAATTGGAATGAAGGTCCAGATGAAGGATTTTCCCTGTAAATGTGAATGTGCTGCCGGGAATGGCGAGCACGGTAACGCTTCGCGCAATATTCGCGCCGCTGCTTGAGTTATCAAAATTGATGGCGACCAGCGAACCGGGACGGAGGTCCGCGATGGAGCCGGGCTGATGGTTCATGCTGATCTGTGTATCTTTCGTTAAACGCAGGGAAACTGCCTCCGGCGCTAGAGAATCCCGTACGAGCAGAATGCCCGTAGACGGCTCATAGCTCACAATTTGCCCACTGCTCTGGCCGTTGGAAATGCCATCCACCACGCGGACGTTTTTAGCAAATACATCGTCGCCGGCCAGCATGGTGTCGGCATATACCCGGTCGCCCCTTTGGAGATCATTGACTCCGGACGGCTTGCCCTCGCGAAACACGTGGGTCCTGCTGTCAAAGAGCAACTTCATGTCCCGCCCGCCAAACACGCGCACCATCATTTCGTCGCGCACGTTGTCTATTTTGGTGATGGTGCCGCCGATGAGAGTGGCCGGGCCTTTGGGGGCCGGCAAAAGCTCCGGCAAGACGCTCATGACAGTGCTCTTGCTGGTGGAATTGATCTCCTGAATGTCAGGCAAGGCAGACTGTTGCGTCGCTAAAGATGAAGATGGACCTTGCGCATAAGCCAACGGACAAAGCAGAACGAGCGCCAAAAAGCGGATCATAGATGCCCTCTTAGGGAGTTGCCACAGCTCTACTGAGCATCCTTTCGATGCGCGGTTGCCCGTCAGAGTAGCCTGGCTTTCCCGTACACGCTGTAAGTCTTTGATTCACAGCGAGCAACACATCCGGCTTCTTTGCATCCAAACAAGCGCTTAAATCTTGCTTATCTGAAGCATCTGAATCAGGAGCATTCAGGCTTAATGTTTGCCCGGTGGATATTGACGATCGCGATTTTTGGAATGTGCGCTGCGGTTGCGCCAAGATCGAAGGCAGCCGACCTCAAGATCACTTTGCCCAAGCATAGCGAACTCACGCCCGTTCAACGGCTTAACCGGGACGGAGTGGAAGCGGTCCGCAAACATGATTTCGCCAAGGCCAAAGAAGCATTCTATAAAGCTTATTTGTACGATCCGAACGATCCTTTCACTCTCAACAACCTGGGCTATGTGGCAGAATTGGAAGGCCAAGTAGACAGGGCTGAGCATTTTTACGCTCTTGCCGCCAAGCAGCCTACGGATGCGGTCATTGATATGGCCAGCGTCTCCCGGGTAAAGGGAGAGTCCTTTAAGGACGAACTCAGCAGCATTCATGATGTGGCCATGCAGGTGAATCGCGGCAATCTGGAAGCCGTTCACCTTTTATCGCAACGGCGCGCGCCGGAGGCCGATTTGGTCCTGCAGCGCACTCTGAAGCTTGACCCCCATAACGTATTCACCATAAATAATTTAGGGGTTGCAAAGGAGATGGAAGGGGATTTCCCCGCAGCCCTGCAATATTACGCGCAGGCCGCGCGCATGCACTCCAAGGAACCGGTGGTCGTCTCCGTCAATGAATCCTGGCGGGACAAGCCGGTGAGCGAAATGGCCGAAGAAAGCGCAAAGCGATTGCGCGAGAGGATGAAGACCCTGCAGAGTCCCGAGCAGCAAGCCGAGCTTTTCAATCTACGTGGAGTTTCAGCCATCAACCGCAATGACTGGCAAGAAGCGGACAAGGACTTCCGGGAAGCCTACAAACTCGATCCGTACAATGCCTTCTCGCTCAATAATCTGGGGTACTTATCGGAGATGAGCGGCGACATGGAAACCGCGCAATTCTTTTATGAAAAGGCGCAAAACGCGCCGGATGCGAGTGCCCGCGTGGGGCTTGCCACCAACCGCGAGGCGGAAGGCCTGCCGCTGGCAAAAGTTGCCGACCAAAGCGATGCGAATGTGGGAACAAAAATTGATCAGGACCGCCAAATCCGGCAGCGCGAGGGCGGCCCCATTGAACTCAAACGCAGGGATGGCAGCATTCCGGGCGCTCCCGCGCCAGCAGCAACGCCAAATCCTGCCTCGCATTGAGAAATCCGCAGTGTGTTAGTTCCGCATCGTAGGGACGAAATTTGATTGATTGCAGCGGAGACAAAAATTGCTTCGAGGAAGAAACCGTGGAACACAATACCTATAGCGTCGTAATTCCGGCCTACAACGAAGGCGCACGCCTGGAGAAAACGCTGAAAAAAGTCATCGCCCATATTGCCGAAGAGCGCTGGGACGCTGAAGTCTTAGTGGTAGACGACGGTTCGCGGGATGACACCACGCAAATCGTCCGCAGCTACATGCAGACTCACAGGCATTTGAAGCTGCTGGAAAACCAGGTCAACCGCGGGAAAGGCTTCAGTGTACGCAAAGGAATGCTGCATGCGCGGGGAGAAATCCTCCTTTTTACCGATGCCGACCTTTCCGCTCCAATTGAAGAAGCAAGCAAGTTGTTTGCCGCGATTGAGAACGGAGCGGATGTGGCCATTGGTTCCCGCTGGTTAAAAAGCGAGATGCAGACGCGAAAGCAACCTTTTTACCGCCAGATGGGCGGGCGCTTGTTCAACCTAACGCTTCGCACGGTTTTGGGGCTGAACTTTAAAGACACGCAATGCGGCTTCAAGGCATTTACGTACCGCGCCGCCAACACGGTGTTTTCCATGCAAAAGATCGAGCGCTGGGGATTTGATCCTGAAATTCTTTATTTGGCCAACCGCTCTGGCATGAAAGTGGCCGAGGTCCCGGTAGAGTGGGCGCATAGTCCGGGCACGCGGCTGCATCCCTTTCGCGATGGCATCCGCATGTTCGCCGATATCCTCAAAGTCCGTGAAAATGCGCTGACGGGAAAGTACGCGATGAAGCTACGCGCAACCTAGCAGTTTTTAACTGACCTGTGTACTCGAAGAGGTTGGCTCGCAGCAGGGAAAATTCTTCGTTTTTCGGGAGAAACTGCGGCAATCATCTACTCACAATCAGCCAACACTTAGAGGCTGCAGCGAATCGAAGAGCTCTGAATGAAATCAAAGCTGGTGGTGGCCCCTTGAGCTTGCGCTTTGGTCGCCTTACAAAAATTTCTTTCCTCTCACTGATATTAACGCCTTCCTTTTGCGTTGTAGGCGTGGCGCAGACGTTTAATGTTGGCGGGAAGCCCGCGCAAAAGGAGCAGGAAAAACCGGGGCAGGCCAGCCCGGAAGGACAGCAGCTGGGATGGGGATCGAGCATCCAGAATGCGCGGCTGGCCCGCGCCGCCACGGATGCTTTGAATAGCCACAACTATGCCGCCGCAGTGAATTATGCGCAACATGCGGTCGAGGCCGCACCCAACGATCCCCAATTGTGGCTGCTGCTGGGGTACGCCGCGCGGATGGCGGGGAAGTCCCAGCTTTCCATTCAGGCGTACCAGAAGGGATTGCAGCTTGCGCCTTCGTCTCTCGATGCCCTGGCCGGAATGGCGCGTACATATAACAGCATGGGCCAGCGCGTGGAAGCGATCCGGTTACTGACGCAGGCCACGAATGCGAATCCTAAACGCGTGGAGGATTTGCTGATGCTGGGAGATCTGTTGCTGCAATCGCAGCAATATGATCCGGCCCTCACCGCTCTTGGAAAAGCAGAACAAGCTTCGCCTTCGGCGCGAGCGGAGTTATTGATGGCTACCTGTTACCGCCGCCTGAACCAACGCGACAAGGCAAATCATTACCTAGACCTTGCGAAACGGCGGGCCCCTAATAATCCCGATGTACGAAGGGCATTGGCGGCTTTTTACCGCGAGAGCGGAGACTATGCAAACGCGATTGCAGCCCTTAAGCCCGTTGCCAACGTCAGTCCTGACATTAAGGCCGAGCTGGCTTACACCTATCAGCTAGCCGGCAAAAAAGATGAAGCGGCGAAATTGTATGTTCAAGCTGCCGATTCGGCACCGAAACAATTTTCGCTGCAACTCTCCGCTGCCGAAGCGGAGATTGGCGCGGGAAACACCGAAGCAGCGACGAAGTACGCTCAACGAGCTGCGGCCCTCCAGCCGGGGCAATACCATCTTCATGCGTTGCAGGGAGAGCTTGCCCGCCTGGATGAACGCAACGACGATGCCATTCAGGAATACAAAGCCGCGCTGGCCGCGATTCCAGAAGCTCCGCAGGAAGGGCCCCTTTACCGGATTCAGTTGCACATGAATCTGTTGGATCTTTACAAACAGACGAATGATTCGGCCTCAGCCCAGCAGCAATTACAGGAGGCACAGAACGAAATCAATGGACTGAGCATGGACGGCAGCTCTGAATTTCTCCGCCTTCGCGCCCTCATAAAACTCAATGCGGGCGATTTGCAAGGCGCTCGGGCGGATGTTGATAAGGCGCTGGCCATCAACAGCCAGGACATCAATACCATGGAACTCGATGGAGATGTGCTGGCGAAGATTGGGGACAAAAAAGCGGCGATGGATGTTTACCGCAAGGTGCTCGCCGCCGATCCTTCCAACCAGGCGGCGCTGACTTCCATGGGATATGTTGCCCGAGAAATGGGTGATGACGCTGCAGCGATCAAATATTTTCAACGCCTCGCGGCGACGCATCCCAAGTCGTATGTTCCCTACCTTGCCCTGGGCGATGTTTATGGCGCGCGCCGCGACTTCGCAAAAGCTGAAGCTGCGTATAACAAAGCGCACGACCGCGCTCCACAAAATCCGCTGGTGATTGCCGGAGGCATGAACGTCGCGATTGAAACTCACCACCTGCCTGTAGCCGAAAAATGGTTGAAGCTTGCAACCCCGGCCATGAGGCAGGATCCGCACCTGATGCGGCAGGAAGAGCGATACCTAAATTGGGTGGGGAAATACCAGGAGTCAGCTGACGTGGGACACCAGGTCATTAAGAAGCTTCCCAACGACCGGGATGTAGTGGTCTATCTCGGTTATGACCTGCTCCATTTGCAAAAATACGATGAACTGCTTCAGTTGACGCAGCACTATGCGTCCATTTTGCCGAAAGAGGCGGATATTCCGCTGCTCACCGGCTATGTGGACAAACATGATGGCCGGTTGGAAGAGGCGGAGCAGGATTTTACCTCGACCTTGAAGCTCGATCCGGATGTGGTGACTGCTTATGTAAACCGCGGATACGTGCGTAATGATCTGCACAAACCGGCCGATGCGGCCACGGATTTTGAGGCGGCAATCAAACGTGAGCCTAACAACGGAGAAGCGCATCTTGGGCTCGCTTTCTCGAGCTTGAGTCTCCATCGCCCTTCGATTGCATTGCATGAGGTGCAGATCGCGCAAAAGCAGCTTGGGGATTCCCTTTCCATCCACCTGATTCGCGCCACGGCTTATGGGCAGGAATCCATGCTGGGCAAAGCGGCAGATGAATATCGCGCAGCCATCCGCTTTACCCCGGATGATCCCGCTCTCCATTTGGGTCTGGCGAACGCGTTGTATGGCCTGCACCAGTACCGGAGTTCCCTCAGCGAACTGGAAGTCGCGGAGAAATTAGCTCCGGAAAAGGGAATCATTGAAGCGAACATGTCGCGCTGCTACGCGCAACTGGGGGAACGGGAGAATGCGCTCCGCTACGTGAAGAGCGCTGAGCAGCAAGGTCCCGATGGGGTATTCCTTATTACCGGTGAAGCATTGAGTCTGCTTGGAGAGCAAGACGCGGCCATGGACCGTTTCACCAAGGCGCTAAATGCTCCTAAAAGCGACCGCATTGAAGTGCGACTGGCGATTGCGAGAATTATGCTGGCAAAAGGCGAATGGAGCGATG
>JAICKN010000196.1 GCA_025927855.1 Terriglobales bacterium | reverse complement strand
GTCGCTTTGCGAATCAGCGCGATTTCACCCGCATCCTTGTACATGCGAAGGGAGGCGAGTAGAGGCCTGACATCCGCGAAAGAAATATAGGTAGGGAAAGCATTGCTGCGCTCCAACCATTCAATGGGCGCTGCCGAGATTGACGTCTCGCCATCGGCCACAACGTCGGTGTAAACGGTAATGCCGCGGGCGGGCAGCAAGCGGACCAAATCCGAGCGCAAACTTCCCAGCGGCTCGACTTTATTGAACCCCGTAATGCTGGCGGCTTTGGGATCTTCAGGGCCAAGCTTTGGGCCTGTCCATTTTTCCTGGGTGGCGCTGTGTTCGGGCAGAAAGAAAATTTCCCTGTAGGCGCGTGCCGGAGAGCCGTCTTTCGCCTTGGCAGGCGCAACAATCAGCAAAGCAGCGCCCGGCTGGCTCCAGCCTGTGAGGTAGTAGAAATTATTGTCCTGGCGGAAACCGTAAAGATCGTTTGGCCCTTCGGACTCCATGCCGGCAAACAGAAGGACGGCGCCGCCGTCGGTTTTCGCTGCCAATTTTTCACGACGCGCGCGGTAAGCGGCGTTGGGCTGGCGCTCCATGGCTTGCGCGAACGAGCAGATAAAAATCATCAGGCAAAGCAAGCAAAAGGCCTGTACGACAGGAATCCAACCAGAGAGTTTGTGGGGTTTTCTTTTCGCCGCAATGAGCACTTCAAACTCCTACGGGGAACGGTTTGCTCCGGTCTTCACTGCCAAAAGAAATTCCGGAAAAGAGTCCCTGAAAAATAGACATTAACCCTGTGTACCAGTAGCCCACCACGAATAACAACAGAAAGGGCACGGTGATGTAATTTTCGTTGTCAATTGCGTAATAGACAGTCAGCGCAAAGTAAGCCCCAATCAGCAACTCGATCCACGGCACCCAGCCCAGGCGGCGGCGGTATTTTTTGGTGCGGACTTTGTCCCTTTTCGATTCGACCCGGTATTTTGGAGTGCGGGCGAAAGCGGTTTGCTTGCCGATGAGCGCTTCCAGCACTGCGCGGGTGTTCGTGATGGTCAGGCCAATTCCGAGCGCCATGAGAAACGGCAGGTACAGCAGCGCGCGGTACCACTTTTTGGGAAATAACTCTTTTTGCGAAACCAGGTAGAAGCTGGAAATGGAAAATGTTGACGCCATAAAAAGCGGCAGATCAATGTAGAGCATCTGAAACCAGCCCTGGTAGAAGCGGATGATCATTGCGGGCAGTAGCAGCACAGAAAGTACGATCATCAACGGATAGCTCAGGTTTGAGGTGAGGTGGTACCAAGCCTCAAACTTTACGTGAAAAGGCTGCTCGCTCTTAATCACGTTGGGAAGGACTTTTTTTGCCGTCTGGATGAGCCCCTTGGCCCAGCGCGCCTGTTGGGTTTTGAACGCCGTCATTTCCACCGGAAGTTCCGCGGGGCACTCGACATCCTGAAGATAAATGAACTTCCAGCCTTTGAGCTGGGCGCGGTAGGAAAGGTCGGTATCTTCGGTCAGTGTGTCATGTTGCCATCCGCCCGCTTCTTCAATCGCCTGCCTCCGCCACACTCCGGCGGTGCCGTTGAAATTAAAAAAAACGTCGCTGCGGGCGCGGCCTGAGTGCTCCAGCACAAAGTGGCCATCGAGAAGCATCGCTTCCACTTCGGTAAGAAAAGAGTAATTGCGATTGATGTGCGTCCAGCGGGTCTGCACCATGCCGATTTTAGGATCGGTGAAGTGGTGGACGGTCCGCATGAGAAAGTCTTCGGGAGGAGTAAAGTCGGCGTCGAAAATTGCAATGAACTCGCCTTTGGCGGTTTTCATGCCCTCCGCAAGCGCTCCGGCTTTAAAGCCCTCCCGGTTAGTGCGGTGGTGATAAGTAACCGGAAAGCCCTGCGCGGCGTAATTTTCTACCAGCTTGCGCGCGACTTCATGGGTCTCGTCGGTGGAATCGTCGAGAAGTTGTATGTCCAGCTTGCCCGGTGGATACTGCAAGAGGCAAACCGCGTGAAGCAGACGGTCTACCACATACTGCTCATTAAAAATTGGCAGTTGGACCGTTACGCGGGGCAATTCAGGAAAGTATTCCGCCGGCTCGCTCGTGTGCTTCGCCCGGTGTTTGTAATAGAGATAAACCAGAATGTAGCGGTGAATCCCGTAGGAGGCCAGCAGAATAAGCACAATGAAATACGGGATCAGCAGCGCCATGTCAAAGGCATTCGGTTGATACAGGCCCTTGAATGTAGTATCCAGAAAGTGATGGCGGAAATATTGGCCCAATCCGCGAGCAGCGAACAAAGAAAAAACTATGGCAGATTGGGGCATAGGGACGGAACCAGCCAAGAGGGCCTTACAGAAGAGGCGATCCTCTGAGGAACATTCATTTTACCCGAAACAGAGCGGCTGAGCGTTAGGCGCTTTACGATGCGGTCAGTTCAGGAAGTACTGCCGGTACAACGTGTCACGCTGCGCGGGACGGAAGCCGGCGTCACGGATAATGCGGCGCAATTCCTCTTCCGTAGTGCAGTTGGTTACGCCCGCGGCGCGGACGACGTTTTCCTCCAACATGACCGAGCCGACATCGTTCCCGCCGAAACGCAGCCCCATCTGGCAAACCTTTAATCCCTGGGTGACCCAGCTCGACTGCACGTTAAGAAAATTTGAAAGAAAGAGGCGGGAAATTGCCAGAACCTTCAGATATTCAACTGCTGTCGCTTCATTCCATTTACGCCCGCCAAGCGCGGTGTTTTGCGGCTGGAAGCTCCAGGGGATGAACGCAGTGAATCCGCCGGTTTCCTCCTGAAGATCGTACAGGCGCTGCAAATGATTGATCCGGTGCTCATAATTTTCGCCCACGCCAAACATCATGGTGGCGGTGGTCCGCATGCCGATCTGGTGAGCCGTGCGGTGTACATTAAGCCAGTCGTCGGTAAGGCACTTCAACCGCGCAATGCGGTGGCGCACTTCATCGTCCAGAATCTCCGCGCCGCCGCCGGGGATGGAATCGAGTCCCGCATCGCGTAAGCGCAGAATCGTGTCTCGAATGGTCAGGCCGCTGTATTCCGCGATGGCGATAATTTCTGAAGCCGAATAGCAATGCAGGTGGATTTGCGGAAACCGCTGCTTGATGCCGCGCAGCATCTTTTCGTGCCAGTCAATTTTCAGGTCAGGATGCAGACCGCCCTGCATCAGTACGCCTGTGCCGCCAAACTCTACCGTTTCCCGGATCTTGTCGTAGATAGTTTCAAATTCCAGAATGTAGCCCTCTTTTGCCTGAGGGCCTTTCAACGGGCGGTAAAAGGCGCAGAAGGTGCAATATTCCGTGCAGAAGTTCGTGTAATTGATGTTGCGATCAATCACGTAGGTGGCTACACCCTCGGGATGCAGCTTGCGCCGCACAGCATCGGCTTCCATGCCAATGCCGATCAGGTCATCAGAATGAAACAGTTCAAGCGCTTCTTGTTTGCTTAAGGACATGCTGGACGAAGATAATCTTCTCCGAAAGGGCTCGCGCCAAAGGCTACGCGCTGCGATTTAGATTTTACACCCTTACCTTTAGCAAAAAGTTACATTTTCCGGAACGAAAAAGCACAGCAGGCACGAACAAACCTCTTACAATTCAAAACCGAGATCGAATCCAGCGCTAAGAGAGGATCACTTCAAAACAATGAGCCTTGTTCAGGAGATCCCAGCATGATCGGCGCAGCACACTCAGTATCTTCGTTATTGGCGTTGTTCAGCTTTGGGCTGACGGGATATTGCCGCATCAAGCTGGCATCGTATGGCTTCAGAATGTCTTTGACCGCTTCAAAATCTTCGACTTCGGGATTAAGCCAGAGATGGTATTTTTCAGGCGGAACAATGACCGGCATTCGGTCGTGAATGTTCCCGACCATCTCGTTCGACGCGGTTGTCAGAATCGTGCAGCTTTCAATCGTCTCACCATTCGCATTTTTCCAGGTATCCCACAATCCGGCGAATGCAAATAATTCTCCTTCCCCCACTTCAAAGCAATACGGCTGCCGTACTCTCCCCGATTTTTGCCACTCGTAGAAGCCATCAGCAGGAATAAGACAGCGTCGCGATCTCACAGAATCGCTAAAGGAAATAGTGCTGTATATGGTTTCAGATCTTGCATTGATGTTTCGATTGCCGATGCTTGGATCTTTCGCCCCTGCCGGAATCAAGCCCCAACGCATCATCGTGATGACGCGAGGTTTTCCTTTTGACTGTTTGACAACTACGACAGGTTGAGTAGGCGCAATATTAACGCGAGGCAAAACGTCAAACTCGCTCAAAGCATCAATCAACTCAGAGTTGAACTGGCGCTCAAGAAACTTTGCTGATCGCGTTTGCCTAAACCGGCCGCACATAGCCTTACTTTACTAAAGACGGGCTATAGTTTCACTGAGCGGCTTTGACACAAGCGATAAAGTTTTCCTTGAACATTGACGAGTGGCACTACCGTGAATCTAGAATCAAAGGCAAATTAGGAGGCACTTTGAAATATAACGTGAGCCCGCATGTGCTCTTGAAGAGCAATGTCGCAGGGATTTGCCGCGAGGAACAGCCTCATAGAAATATTCAATTGAGCCGCGCTTCGAGAAAGCGAGGGAATATACCCTCGCAATTTTGGCGGACTCTGGTGTGTTCTGTATTCTTGCTGACTGCTTGCGCGTGGGCGCAGCAATCAAACTCCTGCGCCAGCCTGATGAACTTCAAAGCTGCGAATGTCCAAATCACAAAAGCCGCATCCACTCCCGCCGGAACGACGGCGCCAAATCTTTTCGGGCCGGGTCACGGCGCACCGCTGCCCGCCTACTGCCGGGTTGAGGGCGTCATCAACCGCCGCACTGGAGTTGGCGGCGAGGAGTTTGGCATCAAGTTCGCATTGGCCATGCCCGACAAATGGAACGGCGATTTCCTCATGCAGGGTGGAGGTGGCAGTAACGGTGTTGTGCTGCCGCCGCTTGGCGCAAATGCTGCGGGAGATACGCCCGGCCTCATGCGCGGCTTTGCCGTCGTTAGCACCGATACGGGCCACGAGAGCCGCCGCCCATTTGATTTCGGTTTCAACAAAGATCAGCAAGCCTATCTGGACTTCGCTTACCTGGCCAATGCTGAAGTGGCCGAGTTATCGAAGAAGCTGATTGCGCAACATTACAGCAAACCGGCAGCCTATTCGTATTTCTCGGGATGCTCCACCGGCGGTCGAGAAGGAATGGTTCTTTCGCAGCGTTATCCGACGGTTTTTAACGGCATCATCGTGGGCGATCCCGCCATGCGCACCGGGCGCTCCAATCTCGCAATCGGGCAATGGATTCCTGTCGCTCTCAACCAGATTGCGCCGAAGGATGCGGAGGGAAAGCCAATCATCACGCAAGCAATTACCGATGGGGATCGCAAGCTGATTGTGGGCGCGCTGTTAAAGCAATGCGACGCCAAAGACGGAGTCGCCGATGGCATGATCTTCGATCCCCTGGGATGCGATTTCGATCCCGCCGTCTTGACCTGCAAGCAAGGGCAGAGCGATTCCTGCCTGACTCCGGAGAAAGTAGCAGCGATCAAGAAGGTTATGGGCGGGCCAAAGACAGCGGAGGGAGTCCAAGTTTATCCGGGTCTGCTATACGACGTAGGAATTACGGCCAGCGGGCCCATTCGCGGGATTCTTTTCCCCGGTCCGGGCATCTTCGGCCCGGCTACGACGGCCATGAGTGTGGATGTGGAGAAAGAAGCGCTAGGCGATGTCCAGCCGCTGGTGGATTCCACCTCCACGAACTTGACGACTTTCTCGCAACATGGCGGCAAGCTGATTTTCTATCATGGTGACAGCGACCCCTGGTTTTCGCCGCTGGATACCTTCAACTATTACAAAGAAATGGCGGCTGCTAATGGAGGAATTGACAAGGTCGAGAAGTGGAGCCGGTTTTACTTCGTACCCGGAATGTCGCACTGTGGAGGCGGGCGGGCGCTCGATGATTTTGATTTATTGGGCGCGATGGTTACTTGGGTGGAAAAAGATACTGCCCCTACGTCCGTGATAGCGACCGGCAAAGCATTTCCCGGCCGGAGCCGTCCGTTGTGCTCCTATCCCAACCATGCCCAGTACAAGGGAAAAGGCGATACCGAAGATGCCGCCAACTTCGAATGCCGTTAACGGCCTTCGAACAGGTTCAAATTCAGCGGCTTTCGTATATCTGGTTTAGGAACGGCACCCTAGATCAGCAGAACCGACGGACGCTCCGAGCCCTTCACCGGCAGTTGATCAAAGGGTCGAAATCGCTATTGGCCTATTACCATTGCCAGGAGGCATGTACTCGGGACGGCAAGCAGACCACGGAGCGGCACTTTGAGGAATTCGTTCTCCAGTTGCAGCC
>JAICKN010000036.1 GCA_025927855.1 Terriglobales bacterium | reverse complement strand
TCAACGCGCATTCAGGTGGATGGCGTGGACATCACAGATGAAACCGTTGGCACGACGGTGATGAACCTCACCGATGAAGCCATCCAGGAATTTGGCATTCAGCAATCGAGCCTCGATCCCAGTACCGATCTGACTTCTTCGGGAGCGGTGAACATCATTACCCGCAGCGGCTCCAATACCATGCACGGCTCCGGATTTGGCTTCTTCCGCCGCTCTGAGTTCGCCGCTAACAATGCTCCCCTCATCACTGCGGGTACGCCGAAGCCTCCTTTCAGCCGCGATAATTACGGCGGCCGGCTAGGCGGCGCCTTCATCAAGAACAAGTGGTTCTGGGAAGCGGAATACGAAAAGATTCAGCAGCAGGGGCAAATCACCACCAATGTTCCTCCTTTCCCGCAGTTCACGGGCTCGTTCGCCGTGCCGGAGAACGAGCACATGGGCGGCGTCCGCACGGACTTCAATCTCACCAACACCATGAAGCTGTTTTACCGTTTCAATCACGACGATAATCTCGGCGTCACCGGATTCGGCGGGGTTGGCCTTTCTGCGTTCGCCAATTCGAATAATGCCAACGCTCATGTGGCGGGCTGGGACTACACTACGGGCAATTGGGTGCATTCGGTCCGGTTCAGCTTCCTGAAATTTGTGAACGGCATTGTTGATGCCAATGCACTGGCTGGCACGCCAATCCTGCCTGCCTTTGTGGACATCACCGGCCTGGGCGGTTTCGTCATCGGCCCGAGTGAAGATGCTCCGCAATCCACCATACAGCAGGACAAGCAGACAAAATACGACGCCTCCTTCGTAAAGGGGAAGCACACGATCCAGTTCGGCGTGGAATATAACCGCATCGTGCAGAACGGATTTGCTTCGTTTTTCGGATTAGCACCTCGCATCAATGCACCTTTTGCAGCCGGCGTTGCCGCTGTTCCGTTCAATGCTAATGGCGCGTCGGATCCCCTGAATTATGCGGTAAGTTCGTTATTTATTGGAAACGGTCTGGGTGCATTGAGCGAAAAATCTACTTTCGGATTTCCCCACGGCGGTTTCACTAACAACCGGTTCGGAATCTATCTGCATGATACGTGGAAGGTAACGCCGACTTTCACGTTAAACGGCGGCTTGCGTTATGACCGCGATGACGGTTTGAGCAATGCCGACTTGCCTCGCGCTCCTCTGATTGCTACGTTCGATCCGGAGCTCGGCCAGACTCCGAGAAATGACAATATGAGGCTAGCCCCGCAGGCCGGTTTTGCCTGGAACATTGATGCTGCCGGGCGCACCATTATTCGCGGCGGCGCAGGCCTTTATTACGAAAGCAATATCTTCAACAATCTTGCTTTTGATCGCGTCGAAAATCTTCCTCCCGGATTCGGCAACAGTACACCGAACCCGACTTCCTCGTTGCCGTTCATTGTGAATCCCGTTGATGGAACCCAGCTGTTCAACTTTGCGACCCAATGCACGAACGCCCAACCAGGAACTGGGACGCCGAACAGCTGCTTTGGCGCGGCTGTAGGAAACGTCATTCCCTTTGCTCTGCAGGCGGAATCCGCGCTAAAAGCGGTCAGCGCACAACTCGCGGCCAATTGGCCTCCTCCGGGAGTCCCTCCGCAAATTAACCAGGACCTTGGAGTTGGTGGCGGAGCGGCGATTATTGATCCCCACTATAAATCTCCCTATGGAGCGCAAATCAATATAGGTGTTCAGCGTGAAATCCGGCCGGGCCTTGTGCTCTCCGTGGATTACATCATGAACCGTGGGGTGCATTTCCCTATGCTGGTAGACCGCAATCGGGTTGGGGCGGCGAACACGTTAAATGTTGCGGCTGCTCAGGCGGCGATCGCAGCGACGCTCACTCAATGTGGCGCAGCCAGCATTGATGCGGCAATTGCGAGCTGCCCGGCTCTTGACCCGGGTGCGGGGGCTACGATTGATGATTTTGCTAACAACGGCATGGGTGCCGGAGCTGGCATTGATGGATTTGCGTTCACTGGCAACAATCCCAACTTCCGCCAGATGACGGTCATTGAACCTGTCGGGCTTTCCCGCTACTACGGCCTGCAAACCCTGCTTTCCGGCAGAATCGGCAATGCCGGTCCTGTGAAGAACCTAACGGTCAACGTGAGCTATACGCTGTCCCGGTTCAACGCCAGTTCTCTTGACCAGGACTTCCTGGACAATGCGGTGGATAATGACAACCCGACGGGATTTTATGGCCCGTCCAATCTGGACCGTACTCACCAGATTGGGGCGTCTTTCCTGTTCGATTTGCCTGCCGGCTTCCGCTTCTCAACCACAACTATCTACCGGAGCAACGAGCCCAGTACCGGCATGTTCCTGCCTGGGGGCAATGGGGCCGTTGATATCTTCGAAGATGATTTAAACGGAGACGGAAGCGTACTGGATGTTCCTTCCGGTGAAGGCGATCCCTTGCCGGGGACGAACCGCGGCGCTTATGGCCGCTCCGTCCATGCCTCGGACCTGGTTTCCACCATCAATCATTTCAACAGCACGGTGGCTGGCGGCCTTACACCGGCAGGATTTGCTCTGGTCAATGCCGGCTTGATGACCCAGGCACAACTGCAGGCTTTGGGCGGGGTCATTCCCCAGGTGCAAGTCCCTACGGAGGGAACGGTGGATAATCCCAATTTCTACACGACTGACTTCCGTCTCTCATGGGTTTACCACATTGCCGAGCGGTTCTCGGTTGAACCGATGGTGGATGCTTTCAACATCTTCAATCGCGATAACCGGGTTGGGCAATCCACGCTGGGCCGGGGCGGAAATACGGCATTCGATGGAATTCTTTCCGGCGGTGTGGGTTCGATCAATGGCCCGAATTTCAAAGCTCCGCAACGCGTGGGATCCGGTTCGGGATCATTCTCAAGCGGCACCCCGCGCGCTTTCCAGTTCGGAATTCGCGTGAGCTTCTAGCAAATTGGGGGGAGAAAAGAGGGCGGAAAATCCGCCCTCTTTTCTCTGTGGCAAATCTGCTGCGGCAAAGGGATAAATTGCACTTGCTCGAAGTGTAGAATACTTTTATGCCTTCCACCGGACGACCAATGGGCTTGGGCCGCAAGCCAAAAAGCCTGCCCCAGGAAGAAACCTCACAGGAAGCCGTTTATTTGAAAGGGCTGGGCGAGAAGCAGAAGCAAGTCAAAATCAAGCTATGCGACGGCGAAATTGTCCAGGGATGGATCGAATATTACGACAAGAACATGCTCCGCCTGACCCGCAATGATCAGCCCAACTTGTTCATCTTCAAGCATGAAATTGTGTACATCGCTGAAGAGAGCGCATCGCGCGCCAAATCCCAGTAATTATCGCGTAAATTGCATGGTGCCCGCACGCGGCCTCTCTCCAGCCGGATAAAGCCCACTCCATCCGATAGAATCAATGCTGTGATGCAATCAAAAGCTGGTGAACATTCATTTTTGCCCGCCATGTCGGAAATCGCCCGCGAGGCAGGCGCGCTGATCATGGGACATTTCCGGCGCCGGGTCTCTATTGAGTACAAAGGAGACGCCGACCTCGTCACTATCGCTGATCGTCAATCCGAGGATCTTATTCGCGAGCGCATCCGCAATCGCTGGCCTTCCCACGACATTTTGGGAGAAGAAAAAGGGCTGGTAGATACAGGGAGCGAATACCGGTGGTATGTAGATCCTCTCGATGGGACCACCAATTTTGCGCATGGCTTCCCGGTGTTTTGCGTTTCCATGGCTCTGGAACATCGGGGCGAGCGCATTGCGGGCGTGGTTTATGATCCGACGCGCGATGAGCTTTTTGCTGCGGAAAAGGGAAGTGGCGCACTCCTGAATGGAGAGCCTATGCGGGTTTCCCTGATCCACGATCTCGCCGAATGCCTGGTCGCAACCGGTTTTCCCAGCCGTAAGCGCCACAAAAACCCGAACATTTATTTCTATCACCAGCTCACATTGCGGACGCATGGTGTGCGCCGCGCAGGATCGGCGGCACTGGATTTATGTTATGTGGCCAGCGGCCGCCTGGATGCTTTTTGGGAGTTCAACCTTAATCCCTGGGACACTGCGGCGGGCGTTCTGATTGTGCAGGAATCGGGCGGCCGCGTCACGGATTTTTCCGGAGGAAAGTTCAACATTGACAGCCGCGAAACGCTGGCCACGAATGGGGCCGTGCATCAAATCCTGATGCGCGAATTTCAGGAGATTTTTGCCGGACGCGGGCTTGAGGCCATCGCCGATCCGCGAGCATACAAGCGCGAGGTTTCCGGAAGCGCGAAACCATGACCGGAACGTGCCTTAAACGGCCGTTTCGAGCTGCGATTCCCACCGCTGGCTGTAGCGCCCTGTACCGTTCAAGCCATTCTTGCTAGAATGAGCAGTTTCACAGATCCCTGCGCATACCTCAGGAGAATTAGCTCATGGCATACGTAATTGCAGAACCATGCATCGGCACAAAAGATACGGCCTGCGTGGATGCCTGCCCGGTGGATTGCATCCACCCCAAAAAAGACGAAGATAAGTTCCCTTCGGAAGAGATGCTCTTTATTGATCCCGTCGAGTGCATTGATTGCGGGGCCTGTGTTCCGGTTTGCCCGGTATCGGCCATTTTTGCGCTCGATGATCTTCCGGAGAAATGGAAAGAATACGCCGACCGTAACGCCAAACATTTTGGCCGGTAATTCTCGTGTACATTACGGGCGCGCATCCGCGATGGATGTGTGCCCGTTGTTTTTGGCAGAACGTCGTTTCAACACGAAGCCAAGGCGAATGTGAAGGGCTTAACCACTTTCGTCGTTCTTCTGTTATTTCGACTTTTTGTGGAACAGGCCACTGAGGCCCTTCACAATGGAATTGCCCTGATCCCCGCCGATGCGCGAATTGATTTGGCTGGCCAGGCCGCGTTTCAACATCCCGTTTACATCCGGCAGGAATTTCGGGTCGGAGGTCGTCCCCCGAATGAAAAAAGGAATGCTGCCGCCCTTGCCACTCATTCCTGCCATTTGCGCAAGGCCCGTCACCGCGGTGCCGCTCAAGTCAGCCGCCATGGTGTAGTCAAGAGCGCCAGCAGGACTGATGGTGCCGTTTCCGGTAAGGGTACCAAGCGAAGGAACTGTGAGATTGATGTTTTGCGTCTGTATCCCGTTCGGCGCATAGCGCGCATTCGCGCTGAAGTTCTGAATCGTGGTGTCGGGTCCGCCTCCGCTTCCGCCGGTTAGTTTTGAAATCGCCGACATTTTCGATCCCAGGTTAAATCCAGCCAGCTTTGTGTTCGCCAGCTTCAACGGCCCCGCAATTACGGGGTGATCCGCGCTGCCGGTTATGGTCAGATTCGCGGTTACCGTCCCTCCCTGCAATGAAGAGCCTGCGGGCAGCGTCACCGCGAGCGCGGGCAGCATGGCTTCCAGATCATTCACCGGCATGTTCTCGCCATTCAACTTCATGTTAAGCAGGATGTCGTCTCCGCGCAGGTCAGCCGTGCCAGCCAGCTTGGCCACCGCTTTTCCAATACTCACATCTCCTTGCGTTAAATCAGCAATTTGGTTTTGCAATCCGTAATTCACGGCATATTTCATCTGCACCGGCTGGGTTGCGGGCGAGCCATGGGGCGCGAGCTTCAGGCGGCTCACAGTCGCCGTACCGCTGCTGTTTGCCTGCTTGCCGTTGGAGGTGACCGTTCCGTTAAAGTCAGCCACCGCTCCCAAACCGGAAGAGGGATCGATAAATCCCGACTTAGCGACGTCGAATTGCTTTACGGAAATCTGCGCCGACAATGGCGTCGCTGCCGCGTCCGCCGCATCAACCGGCCCCGCGGTTCCCGTAAGACTCAGGCTTCCCCCGCCAGGCAAGTCGGCAGTAAGCGAAAAAGGGAATTGCGAAGAGAAGGAAAAATTGCTGACCTTTATGTTTACATTTTTGTAAACATGCGCTTTGGAGGGTGCTTTTGTGTCTCCAATCGAAACCGATCCGTTATTAATGTTGAGCGATCCAACAGAAAGATTCTGCTGAAACCCAGAACTTGAAGAGGTGGAACCTGCCGCGGCTGGTTGGGCCGCTGTCGTGGCTGGTTTTGCAGCGGGCGCAGGCGCGCCGGATTTCGCAGGCGTATTCGAAGAGGGCGCGTTCTGTTCATTCGATCCATGTTCACTCGATCCGTGTTCACTCGATCCATGACCCAGGCTGGAGAAATTCCACACGCCTGAGGGAGCGCGAAGCAGCGTGACCTGCGGTTGGTCAAGCGTCAGATCGGTAACCTGGAGAGATTTGGAAAAAACCAGCGGAATCACCCGTACTCCTACCTTCAGCGAATTGGCGCGGATAAATGGAGACGAACTGAAGCTGGGGTCATCGCTGATGCTCACATTGTCGGCAGAGACGCTGCCCGTGATGATGGAGAGATGCAAATTTCCAATCTTTACCTGCCGTCCCAAAACGGAAGACAACTGCGACTCAATCTGCGGCCGGAACGTATTAACGTTGATAACGAACGGCAGGGCGATGGCGATCACAATCAAAACGACGATGACGATGCCAATAATCTGAAGAGCGCGCTTCATAGAGAGGTCTCCTGCTCACGAGCTTCTTTGGATGGCTGGTGTGGGCGCAAAGGTGATCTGAAAACGCGCCCAGTGTACCAAAAAATGGCTTTATGCAGCTTTATAAGCCGAGGCGGAAAAGCTGCTTCAAACGGCGTGGATCGTTTCTCTAGCAGACGTCACGGCAGAAAGCGCTTGTTTCAGGTCGGCAATCAGGTCGTCCACATTTTCCACGCCCACCGAGAGCCGTATCAATTGCTCGGTGACGCCCATTTTGGCGCGATGTTCAGCGGGAATCATCGCATGGGAGGTAAGCACAGGGATGGAGACCAGAGACTCCACTCCGCCCAGGCTTGGAGCCAGCGTGAACAGTCGCAAAGATTCGGTCACGCGTTTTGCTTCTTCCCCGGTGCCATTGACTTCAAAGCTGAGTACGCCACCGCCGCCGCTCATCTGTTCTATCGCCAGCGCTCGCTGCGCGTGACCTTCCAAAAACGGATAATGCACGCCGCGCACTTCCGGTTGCGAAGCAAGGAACTGAGCCACCCGCAATGCATTTTCATTCTGCCGCTGCACCCGCACTGCCATCGTTTTCATTCCCCGCAGAATCAGCCACGCAGCATGCGGATCCATGACTCCGCCCAGCGTAGTACGCGTTTCCCATATTTTTTGCAACAACTCGCGGCTGCCGGCAACAATGCCGCACAAAACATCCGAGTGGCCGCCAAAATATTTGGTCCCGGAATGCAGTACCAGATCAATGCCAAACTCGGCCGGACGTTGATTGATGGGCGTGGCGAAAGTGCTGTCAATGAGGCTGACAAGGCCGTGCTTCTTTGCCACCAGCGAAATTTTCCTCAGGTCAATTACACGCAGGGTTGGGTTCGTCGGCGATTCCACATACAGCAACCGCGTGTTGGGGCGGATTGCCCTTTCGTGCTGTTCATAGTCTGTGCTGTCCACAAACGTCGTTTCCACTCCAAGCTTCGGCAGCCATGAACCAAGAAATTTTGTGGTCCCGCCGTAAATATCGCGCTGCGCCACAATGTGATCCCCGCTTTTGACCAGCCCCAGGATTGCGCCGGTAATCGCGGCCATTCCGGAAGCAAACAATAATGCGGCTTCTGTTTTCTCGAGGGCCGCAATGGCGTCCTGCGCTGCCGTATGCGTGGGATTCCCGTAGCGGGTATAGAACATGTCGGTATGTGTGGCGCGGAGCTGCTGTGCATTATCAGAGACTTCGAACGTCGCCGACTGGTAGATGGGCATTCCCACGGGGCCATTCTTTTTATCGAGGTTCCGGCCTCCGTGAACAGTTTCCGTTTCCTGATCGTATTCGCGGGATTTCATACGGCTCCTGCTTTCTTCCTGCCTAATTGAGGGTAAACTTTGTTGCGGCGCGCAAGCAAGATGCGCAACACAGAGGCGAAGCAGCGGCCAGATATCTCGGCGGAAGCCTGAAATCAAGCAGGGAATACCTTTTTGGCGGCGTTGTTCAAGTCACGCTGGTAACCCGCTTCCGTTACCCAAAATGTGCAGCAAGTTGCACGTCAAATAAACCCAATGTTCCGTCCAACCTTAGCTAACCCACGCCGCACTAAATACTTACGGGTGATTTGCGGCGTGGTTGCCAAGCTGCATAAACCCTTGTGCCGGCCAATGCGGGCGGCCTGAGGAGGAACGTTGACGACAATAACAGGCGAACACACATTTGGCACGAAACCGAAAGCGAAGCTCCTCCCGCTCTTGCTCGTGTTGTTCATTATCTCCTATGGATTGTTGACCTTACTGGTCGTGGAGCAGAACAACACCATCCAAAGTCAACGCTCCTTAATTCAGTTAATGATGGGAGACAGTGCCCAACTGGCCCAAATGAAAGGTCAGGAATTTCGGCGCCTGCATCCAGCAATGCCATTGCCCAAATCACAAACTCCCTCCGATAAGACCGCGCCGCCGCAGAACCAGCCGCAGAGCAAAGCAGAAAAACCGCAGATGACTCTGCCCAAAGGGATTGCCGATACGTCGGATGCGCGGAGAAATTTGCGCAAGATTTAAAGCTTTCATCTGATCTGCAACGAATTCTGAAATTGCAGGACGGAGACTCTTATGAAGACTTTAGCGACCCTATTATTGTTGTCCCTGCCTACACCGAAGTTCGCCTCGTCTCCCAAGACACCACCAGAACCGGTGAAACTGGCCGCTGCTCACCGCGGCGGCCAGTGGTATCTCGCGCAAACCGGCCATGCGGTCTATTGCTATGGCCCGGTCGTCCTGGTCCCGAACAATGAAATTGGAATGGAGCGCGTAGCCACATTCTGCCAGGGGGAAAGAAGCATGGTCCCGCTGAAGGATTAAGCCTTCCGCCTTTTAACTTCGAGATTCTGTCCCAGGGACGATTCTCATGCGGGAGCAGCGCCCAAATCGCAACAGCCTCGCTCCTCACCCCTTGGATTTCTGAGTCGCTTTCCTCCGCGTAACTGTGTTGCTCGCGCAAACATAGTAGAAATCGTTCCATTTCCAGGCGACCCAAGTCATTCGATTGCACCAAAAAAACATTATTGGAAACCACCGTGTACCTCCTGGTTACCAAGGAACCCGATATGCAATCTGAGGATCATTCCAGTTTGGCTACAATATTTTCAGCGTCATTTTGACCCTGAAAGATGATAAAAAACACCGCTATTTTGCTCCTTACTTGCCCAGACCGTGTCGGCCTGGTGGCAAGCATTGCCGAATTCATTGCCCAGCATAAAGGCAATATTCTTCACGCCCAGGAGCATGGTGACGAGGATTCACGGCTCTTCCTGATGCGGGTGGAATTTGACCCCGCGGCCTTCGACGTAGATTTGGCCCAGTTTGGCAGGTACTTTGGCCCGGTCGCGGAAAAGTTCGAAATGCAGTGGCGGCTGGCCCAATCCAACTATCGGCCTAGAATGGCCATTCTGGTTTCACAATACGACCATTGCCTGGTGGATTTGTTGTACCGGCACAAGAGTGGCGAGTTGCATTGCGAAATTCCGTTGATTATTTCGAACCATCCCAACAGCGAGGCCATTGCGGAGTTTTACCGCATACCGTTCTTCCATGTTCCGGCCACCGCTGCGAACCGGCCGCAGGCTGAACAACAGATTTTGGAACTGCTCCAGCAACACCGGCCGGACTTCATTGTGCTGGCCCGCTATATGCAAATCCTGTCGCCGGAATTCGTCGTGCGGTATCCGCAAAAGATCATCAACATCCATCATTCCTTTCTTCCCGCGTTTGTGGGAGCGAAGCCTTATCATCAAGCTTTCGCCCGCGGCGTCAAACTAATTGGCGCAACCAGCCACTACGTTACGGAAATTCTCGATGATGGACCCATTATCGAGCAGGACGTCGCGCGCATCTCGCATCGTGATTCCGTGGAAGATTTAGTGCAGCAGGGACGTGATCTGGAGAAAACCGTGCTTTCCCGCGCCGTACGCTGGCACATCGAGAACCGGGTCATGATTTTTGGCAAGCGCACCGTGATCTTCGAATAGCATTGAAAATACAGGCGTAAACGCGGTTTTTGCCTGAAATTTGCCGGAATTATAGCGGCAGACGCCGAAAACGGGCGGTCTTTGCTTGTGATCTTAGGTACATGTCCTGAAGAGAGTCTTGTCCTAAAGGCCGCATTAGGATTTACTTACGTTACTACTTCTTCACTACATGTACGCCTGCGGGGAAGAGTTCGGTTCAGGGGGAGCTGAGCTTGGCTGAGGATCCGAAGTGGGAGCTTGCCATTCTGGCGACTGTGCAGGGCTTTTACGAGAAGCTCTTGCAGGAGTCTGTCGAAGGCGAGGTGCCGGTTCCAACCGGACTGGAAGCAGTCTCCCTGCAAGATGACAGCGGCGATGTGGCACAAACGTTGGCCAAGATGCGCCGCTGGCTGCGGCTGCTGGATATGGCCATTACTCCCGCTATGCTGCGCCGTGCGCTCACTGCCGATACCGACCCGGAAATTGCCGAAGCTCTGCTGCGTTATTTTTCCCGTAAAAAAGACCTCTCCGCCATCAACCGCGATAAGACCGATTTAGTCGCCACCTTTTTGTATTGCCATCCTCGCGTGCCCGGCCAATGGGAACAGCGCGGATATGGCTTGGACGGCTCGCTTCCGCTCTCTCCGTTTGAAATAGCGCTCATCGAAATTCTGGCGGACACCGAAGCGCCTTCTCTGCCGGAAGAGCACCTTCAACTCTTGCGCCGTTTCGATCCCCTGCAGGAAGAAGCAGAAAGCTTTCGCGACCTGAATGCGTTAATTGATTCCGGGATCATTTCCCGCGTCCGCGAACTCAAGCAATGCTTCGATGTTTCGTTCTATCACCCGGGCGTACTCGCCACGATCGCGCCCTACAACGCGGTCTTTGGGAAGAAATTCGACGAGCTGTTCCGCGCCGCCGCCGCCGAAATTAAAAACTTTGCCGAAGCCCTGCAGGAGCAGGGCGGAAATATTTTGGGCAATGTAGATGGCATGGATGTGACCGTAGACCATGTGGCCGGCCTCCAGGAAAATGAGCTCTTGAGAATTGACTATGGCCAGGCATTTGAAAAATTCAGCCGCGTCTCCAAGCTCAAGAAGGCCTTAGAACGGCGGCCTCCCATGCGCAGGGTCGCGCGCCCGGTTCCGGTACCCCCAAAGCCCAAGCCGGCATCGCCCAAGTCTGTGCCCGTGCGCTTGCCGGTGCTGGATGTGCAGGCGATGCGCGCTTCCATTACCCCGCAGCAATTTTCCTCGGAAGAAACCAAGCTGCTGAAGATTGAAGAGTCAATCCGCGTCTTTGTCCGCGTGGCCGACCCAAAATTCCGCCAGATTGTCCCCATGCGCTTTTTCAATCTGACGCTCACCCCTTCGGAAGCGGATGCCTATTGCGCGGACTACCTCGAAGAGAAAAGTCTGCGCGCCGGCGTGGCGCGTGTCTTATTGCGCCTGGTCGCGGTAATGGCCCGCATTAATACTGAAATTGAAGAGCTCAAACGTTCGCAAAATTCCCCTTCCCTCTGGAAGTTGCATGCCGATTCGCTGGTTGTCTTACTGGAGATAGGCCGTAGCTTGAATGAGAACGCCACACGCGTTTTGGCCATCGCCAGGCAGCAGAATGAAACGGCCCAGGCCAATGCGCTGCAGTCTTCAGTCGACAAACTACGCGACGCAACTAACCTGACCGTGAAGACGCTCAATCCCGCACAGGATTCCAAAAGCCTGAGCGCCCCCGCCTAAGCGTCCGGATTTTCCTTTTCCATCTTCTGCATTGAGCAAATATGTGCGCTCGCCTATATTGGAAACAGATGAAAATCTTTCGTTTACCGCTACTGGTTGCACTTTTGGCAGCTTCATTATTGGCGCAGTCTTCTGACCCTCTTCCGCCGTTGCCCGCGCCCGTCACCAACAATGCGATCGCCGTTTACCAAAGCCGCGGGCACGATTTTCTTTTTTCCATCATGGGCCTGGGAAAAAGTAAGACCTGGGACTCCGTCACCAGTAAAGCTTACATGCTGGATTCTGATCTTCTGCAGTGGGATGCCTTGCCGCTTGTGCCGGGCGCTGCGGGGCGCCTCGCCGCCATGAGCGCGGTGGTAGACGGCCAGATTTATGTGCTCGGCGGGGCCATTATTGACTCGCAAAAACGCGAAAATTTCCTTCCCGGCGTCAATGTCCTTGATCCTATTTCACGTAAGTGGTATCGCGGAAAAGACATGCCCATACCTATAGCGGATTCAGTGGTTGGCGTATACCGCGACCGATATATTTTCCTGATTGGAGGGCGCTCCGATTCCGGCCCGGTAAGCGCCGTGCAAGTCTATGACACCAAACGTGAACGCTGGTTCCAGGCGACGCCCATACCCTATGCCGTCTATGGCCACTCCGGCGCGATGGTTGATGACACGATTCTCTACATTGATGGGGCGACAATGAATCCCAGCGGCACACCGCTCTTTGTCGCTACCGATCAATGCTGGATAGGAAAGGTGCACCACAAGGACCCTTCCAAAATTGAATGGAGCAGTGTGCCCGCGCAGCCCGGCAATGCGCGATTTCGCACTGCCGCAGGAGCCTCGGAAAAAGAGCACAAAATTTATTTCACCGGCGGCAGCGATATTCCATACAGCGACAATGGAATCGGCTACAACGGCTCCCCTGCTGAACCCTCCCCGGTAACATTCGATTACGACCTTCATGAAAAGAAATGGGAGGTCATAAACCAAAATACGCCGCACCCGTTAATGGATGCGCATACTCTCATCGTGACGCCTGACGGATTACTGCTGCTCGGGGGAATGGAGGCTGGGCAGAAGGTGACCGCGCAGGTGACGTTTATCAAAAAGCAAACGCTCCCGCCAAGTCCTCAGAAATTAGGAGCTAAGGCTGCGGCCGGGCAGAATTCTCAGGGTCAGCAGAATCCTGGTCGGCAGAATCCGTAGAATCCTAAGAGCAATTCATCCGCGTCAGATACCAAGCCTGCTAGCCCCTGAAAAGGACTATCGGCGGCCCATTCCATGGTTGACACTGGGCCGGCAATTCGCATACCCTCGGCTTGAGTATCGGTAATATTATGTCCCGCTGGAAGTGGGTACTTCTTATCGTTGAGCTGGCGCTGTTCGTGGCGATCCTGGTTCTGCCTCAGGTAGACCTTCCGGATTTCGCGTTTCAGTGCGGTACGGCCCCGGTAGTCGTTAAGGCCCGCTCAGTATCCAGTCCACAACAGACTACAACTCCTATAGCTGCTGCGAATGCCCTTCCAGTCTTTTCTGAATTAGCTCAGGAAGAAGTAAACCCCGTTGCTCCGTCCCGTCCTGAATCGCGCCTGGCGCTGAATCGCGTCCTTCTCTGTTAGCGCCGCGTCGTTTGAATCCTTACTCACCCTTTTCAATTTGAATTGAATAGTTTGCTCTGCGCTGGGCGTGTTGTTTATAGCTTTGGGGGCGCGGGGCCTCGGAGCAGCGGCTCCGGTCCTATTGCGGGCGGTTTCTTGGGGATCTGCCTGCGGCCGTTGAGTAGCTGCTCCGATTCTATTTTTACGGATGCCCATCAGCGGGCCCGCGCCAACACCAGTGTAATGTCATCCGGCTGCTCGTTTTCGCCGATCCAGTCATCCACGGCAGCAGTCACAACTTCCGTAATGCGGGCCAATGGGAGATGACGGTTCTCCCAGACCAGTTCAATCAGCCTGTGCTCGCCAAATTCTCCAAATTCATTTTCGGGCTCGGTTACGCCGTCGCTGTAGGCCAGAAAAATCTCACCGTCTTGCAGGTCAACCGATGCTTCCGGATAATAGCAGTCATCGAACATCCCTACCACGGTCCCGCCACAATCCAGGCGTCGCGTCGAACCATCAGAGCGCAGCAGGATTGGCGGCAAATGGCCGCCGTTGGTGTAAGTAAGGCGGCGTTTGCAGCCGTCATAAAATCCCAAAAACATGGTTGCGTACTTCTCCTGCGGAGTGCTCATATAGAGCTGGTGATTCAGCAATCCCAGCAACGTTCCGGGAGAAACCTCTGCCCCGGGCCGGAGCGATGTCGCGGTACCAGTGCCGGAGGCCGCACCGGCTGCCGTCATTTCCCGCACCAGAGGAATTCCTTCCAGGCTGTAGGCCCGGACAGCCGAGTGGATGGTCGCCATCAGCAATGCGGCTGAAATTCCTTTTCCGCTCACATCGCCCACGGCAATCAGCAGCATTTCGGGATTCAGCGTTAAAAAATCATAGTAGTCTCCGCTCACCGTGCGGGCGGGGCGGCAAAAGCCATGCACTTCGAGCGATCTCATCTGCGACGACTCGCGAGGGAAAAGCTGCGCCTGGACTTCCTGCGCGATGACCAATTCATTTTCCAACTTCTGTTTTTCGCGCTGCTCCTTCAACAAATGTTCAAGCGACGCCGTCATGGAGTTGAATGATTTGGCCAATTCCGCAAGCTGGTCGGAAGAGTTCACCGGAATTCGATGGCTGAGGTCGCCGCGGTTCACCCGGCCGGTGGCATTGTAGAGTTCGGCCACCGCATAGGTCATGGAACGTGTAAGGCGCATGCCGATTACTAATGCCAGGGCGACAATTAGGGTAAAGACAAAAAAGAAAAGGAACAGCGCGTATTCGATTCCTTGGGCGAATTGGCCCATGGATCCGAACAGGCGTCCATAAAGCAGGGATGGCCGGGTGCGAACGCGCAACCCCCCGCTGATTTCCCCCCGTTCTCCCGTGGCCCAGTCCATTACAAAAAGCGGAGTGGCGAACTTGATTTCACGATCGAGGATGTTGGTAGGATCCGGAATCTCTCCCACGGAGAATACGTGCAAGTGATATTGGCTTTGATCTTCCGGGGTGGCATTTGACCCGGAGGATGCCGTTTTCTGAGGCTCCCGCGGCCTGATCCGTCTCGAGTACAGGGTGATTTCGCCTAGGCCTCGGGCAATTTGTTCGAGGAGACTATGGTCTATTGGCTCGCTGGAAATTACCGTCAGCGCGCCATTCCGGGTATGGACCGTTTTCACCGCCCGTAAGAATAGTTCCCCATGGTCCTCCACGGTTGAACCGTTCTGGAATTTATCTCCCGAACGCAAAGCAAAGGGAGCGGACATTTTCGAGCCCGCGCACGGCCCAAGCAGTTCCTCACCCTTCCACATGCAAATTGTGCGGATTGGCCCGGCGTTCCGTTCCGGAATGTTGCGCAATAAATCGGCAGGGGACTGGCCGTTCTCCATGCGCAGCGCGGCCCCATAGGCAATCCCCGCATTCGCCTGCTGAAGGCTCTGCAGGCGCAGGTTCAATTCCGAGGTCACAACGAAGTTGGCAAATTGCCCCGCGAATAGATAAAGGCTGATGAATCCCATCGCGATAAGCAAGACGACAGGGATTGCTCCAATGAAAATGTAGGTCACAATCAGCCGGTTGCGCAACCGCCACAGCATTCTCGCCTTTAACCACCGGAAGGCGAGCACACACAACAGAATTGCGACCGCAACGCTGAGGAACCATACCCAAAAGGTGAGTTGCCCGGAGGAGCGGCTTAGCGCGGGAAACAGTTTAATCAGGAGAAATAAAGCCAGATCAATAAGAAGCAGGTAACAGGTGACGTGCGCGAACTGGCTCCTGGGCAGCAGGCCAAGCCGCCCTAACCGTAGTCGCAATTGGCGCCAAAACTTTCGCATAAGGCCGGAGGTCCGCAGCTGCTCGCCGCTCTCCCGCGTTATCTCATATTTCCGGATAAAAATCGAAAAATGCTTCCAGGCTTGTTTTCAACTGTTTCTCGATTTCCTCTTTGCTGCCTTCGAGCGTGTGCATGGTGACGCGCGCCTCGCGGCCATTCTTCAGCTTCACCGGTGCGTCCCCCACTTCCGTGATCTCATCCGAAGGCAGCAGCCGCAATCCGTATACCAAGGTCAGGTTCGCCATGTGGATTATTCTAAGCTTCGGGGGGCCTGTGTGCATTTTTCGTTCAAGCTCCTGGTGTGGAATTCTTCTGGTTATCACTTCGTAATGAAGTTAGAGCCTGTGGTCCCCACGCACCTGTTAGAATGCCGCCGTGTACCGGAACATTCTGATGCCCCTCCTGCTCGCCGCGGTCGGTCTTCCTGCCGCCGCGCAGCAAACCCCTCCTCCGCAGATCAAGGTGCACATGATTAATGTTTGCACCCCTTCCGCAGCGGAGCAAAAAGAAATGGATGCAGCCTTATCGCGGGTGCCGTCAGCTCCCCATTTCCGTCCCGATTTTGAGGTGGACCGGGGGCGCACCAGCATGGACGATGCCCCCAACGTCTTACAGTCTGCCGCGAATGTAAAGACCGTGCATAGTTCCGAAATCGCGAATTGGGTGCGCATCCGCCGGGAAATTTCCGGTGACGACTTTTTCTCGACCGTACAATACTCTTTCAGTGTTGATCCGAAGACCATGCTGGAAACGCTGGTTTTTCGCGTGCGCGATCCCAAGGATTTAATGGAACTCTCCATTGAGGACAGCGCCTCCAATGTGACCTCGGCGAAATCCATGCTGGCGTTGGAGACGCCTGCAACGCACATCAAGCTCGAGCGCTTCGGCAAGTCGTCTGTCGCGCTGGCGCGGTGCGGGGCGACAGAAGCCGGGCCCGCGCCCGATCAAAGCGCGTATGAACCGTTATTCCAGCGGGCTTCCAGCATTTTGACCAACTACAGAAGGCTCTTCCAGGCGAAGGAGACTGTTCCTGAAGAACTCCGCCGCGCCTCTTTGGGATTCACTCATGCGGGAGTCGCTCATTCTGCGCCTGCGCCTGGTAAAAAAACGCGGCAGCCATCAAAGTAAATTACAAGATGCTGATAAAGTAAGTAGAGGAAGAATTTCCGCAAGGGAAGCCTCAACTCACCGGACATTGGAAATCGCAATATTGCGGCGCTCTTGCATCCAAAAGCAGACTGCGTAATCTAATTTGAGTCCTATGGAAACTATTCGCAATGTAGTTATTTTGGGTTCCGGATGCGCCGGGCACACGGCCGCGCTCTATACCGCCCGCGCCAACCTGAGCCCCTTGGTGCTCGAAGGGCATGAGCCCGGCGGACAACTGTCGCTCACCACGCTGGTCGAAAACTTTCCCGGCTTCCCCGAAGGGATTCAGGGCCCTGAGCTTATCGAAAACATGCGCCGCCAGGCCACCCGCTTCGGCGCGGAATATGTGCTCGGCCATGCCACCAAGGCCGATCTTAGCCAGCAGCCATTTTCCATTCACGTTGGACGCGATGTTATCCGTACCCGGACGCTTATCATCGCCAGCGGCGCCTCCGCGCGTTGGCTCGGCCTGCCCAGCGAACAGGCGCTCATCGGCCACGGAGTTTCTTCCTGCGCCACCTGTGACGGATTTTTCTTTTCAGGGAAGGAGATCACCGTCATCGGCGGCGGAGATTCAGCCATGGAAGAAGCGCTCTTTCTAACCCGCTTTGCCAGCAAGGTCACGCTCATCCATCGCAGCGAGCAGTTCCGCGCTTCCAAAATCATGCTGGAACGCGCTCAGAAGCACGACAAAATAAAGTTCCTCACCAACACGGTGGTGGAAGAAGTCCATGATGTCTCTAAAAAGGAAGTGACCGGCCTGAAGCTGCGCGATGTAAAAACCGACAAGGCGTGGGACCTTCCTGCCAGCGCAATGTTTTTAGGCATCGGCCACATTCCAAACGCTAAAATTTTCGCGGGGCAACTTGATGCCGATCAAGACGGGTATTTGAAGACGAAAGATTATGTTTTTACCCGCGTTCCCGGCGTCTATGCCTGCGGAGACGTGCAGGACCGCCGCTATCGGCAGGCAATTACCGCCGCTGGATCCGGCTGTATGGCCGCCTTGGAAGTGGAGAAGTTTTTGGAAGAACACGAAGCATAATTCATGGCGCACTTCCATTAGCCACATTGCGCCGGTTCAAACTTGCGGAATGCGCAGGAGTGATTTTCGTGCTGAGGCGCTTCTTCATTGCTCTTTCGGAAAGCCGCCTGCTGCGCTCCTTTGCTGAACGGTCATCTGCAGGGCGCAGGCTCTCTCATCGCTTTGTTGCCGGTACAAAAGCCGACGATGTTCTCCGCGTGGCCGGCGAGGTAAATCAAGCCGGACTCTCCGTTTCCATTGATCATCTTGGCGAAAATGTCACCGATAGATCGCAAGCCCGCGCCAGCGCCGGCGTTTACTCGCGCCTGCTCGATGAAATTGCCTCCCGCCAACTACGCGCCAATATCAGCCTGAAGCTTACCCACATGGGTCTCGATATTGACCCGGACGTTGCCTTTGAACTGGTCGCAGGACTGGTTTCGAAAGCGGCAGGTATGCAGCCGCGCAATTTTGTACGCGTGGATATGGAAGGTTCCGCTTACACGGAACGGACGCTTGACTTTGTCCGTCATCTGCACGCAATGTCCGCTGGTAATGGATGCGTAGGCGCGGTAATTCAGGCTTACATGCGGCGGGCCGAAGCAGACATAGAGAAATTACTCCCAGAAGGCGTTCGCATCCGCCTGTGTAAAGGCGCGTACCGCGAGCCGCCGGAGATTGCGTTCCAACGTAAATCTGAGGTGGATGCCAATTACTTCCGGCTCATGAAGATATTGCTCAAGAGCGGCATCTATCATGGGATTGCAACCCACGACGCGAAAATCATCCGCGCTACCCAGGCGTTTGCCGCTCAGGAAAACATTCCCCGCAGCGCTTTTGAATTCCAAATGCTCTATGGAATCCGCCGCGACCTGCAACAAAAACTTGCACGCGATGGCTGGGGGATGCGAGTTTATATTCCCTTCGGCACAGAGTGGTATCCCTATTTAATGCGCCGTTTGGCGGAGCGGCCCGCCAATGCGCTGTTCCTGGTGAAGAATCTGCTCCACGGATAATTGCAGGCCAGACCGCCAGCAACCCGG
Source organism: Terriglobales bacterium (assembly GCA_025927855.1). Classification (GTDB taxonomy): domain Bacteria; phylum Acidobacteriota; class Terriglobia; order Terriglobales; family Acidobacteriaceae; genus JAICKN01. Next base: position 1,066 of record JAICKN010000036.1, on the reverse strand, counting down.
AATGCTTCTTTAGTTATTCGCCGGGCTATTCCCCCGGCTATTCCTCCGGCTCCTCCGGCTGGTGCGGCGGAAGCACCGGGGGCTGCGGATGGTCTTTGTCCCGCCAATAAACCCGGAAGCATTCGCCTTCATGCTGGGGCATCCATCGGCTCCCGTCCTGGTAAACGACCGCGGATGGAAATATCGCCCAGCCATAAATAGAGTTTTCCGCCCCGCCCAGATATGGCTTGCGACTCAATGTTTCTTCTCCGCCCACGGGAATTGGCGATGGCGCAGCCCACGTGCCATTGAAGGGTTGGTGCAGGTACATTGGCGCGAGGAAATGTTCGAATGAGAGCGTGAGCTGCTTTATGGGCTTGCCGCTCGTGTTTTTCACCGCGACTGAGTGGTCCGTGGAGTGGTCATAAAAATTTCCCGCACCAAATTGCACCGGGCAAGGCCGCTTCTGCGGTTCATAAATCGTATATGTTGCCATCATGCCGGATTCCATGTGTTCGCCGACGTGGCAGTGAAACATCCACACGCCCGGATTGTCCGCAACCATATCTACTGTGGCCATGCTTCCCGGCAGCAGCTCCACGACGTCGGTCCGTTTTCCTCCGTACAAAACTGTTTCGCCGTGCCAGTGCGGCGAATGCAAATCAATTTCGTTCCCCATCCCGAGCAGGTACCAGCGCACGCGGTCGCCTTTTTTCATGATGAGCCCGGGCAGGTTCCCGAAGATGTATCCATTGATGGTGTAGTAAAGGCCTTCGGGTTTAGTGTTCATTTGATCAAAAATCATGAAGCTGGCCACAAATTCTTTATCTACATCCTTCGGGCTTCCATCTGGATTCGCTTTTCCTTTCGCAGTAACAATAATTGGCCCTAACAGCCCGGCATTCGTGCCCATCGGTTCATTGGTGTGCGGCATATACCACCAGACAATGGAACTCGGTTGCCCGGGGCCGGGTCCGCTGTTCGCATCGGCAAACCAATGGTAGGTAAATCGCCCGCCCGGTGGAACCAGAGAGCCGCGTCCCGCAGGCACGTAATAGGAACCTTCGTTGTCCTTGTCATAGTGAAG
>JAICKN010000102.1 GCA_025927855.1 Terriglobales bacterium | reverse complement strand
TGGCCGGCAACGCGATCATCGCCGCTAAAATTAAAGCTGAAGCACATCCAAGAATATTTTTCATAAACTCTCCTTAGTGATTTTGATTTCGAAATCTTGTCCGGATATCCATATATGCTGCACTTTTGTGCACTTTCAGGCTCTCTTCTTCCGGGGATGAAAGAATAACCCCGCAGGGCCATAAAATTCGCCCCTCCGCCTTAAGTTTTCCATTTTGGGCCGGGGCGGATGCTCTAACAGCCCATCCGATGACAGAATGGCAATCCGAGGTACAAGCTCGGGTGTGTCCATTTGGCAAAGCCGGTTTTGGCAGACTTTTGGGGCAAACGGCGGTGAGCCATGCATAAATTCCCTATAACTACTTATTTTTGATAAAGTTAGGTTAAGCCGAAGGAGGGCCCGATATGAATATCCACCGGGTGGGCGTAGTTGGTGCTGGGACCATGGGGAATGGCATCGCCCACGTTTTTGCGCGTTCCGGGTACCGGGTCGTCCTATGCGACCTCGAACCCAAATTTCTGGAGCGCGCGCAGCAGAACATCGCCAAAAACCTTGACAGGGAGGCCGCCAAGGGCAAACTTTCCGAACAGGAGAAAAAAGCCGCGCTCCAGCGCATTGAACTAGCCACCGAGCCCGATAAGCTCGCTGGCTGCGATTTTATTGTCGAGGCAGTCATTGAAAAATTTGAAATCAAGGAAGAAATTTTCCGCCACTTAGACAAAATCTGCCGGCCGGAAGTTATTTTGTCGTCCAATACTTCTTCCATCTCCATTACCCGGTTGGCTGCGTGCACGCAGCGGCCAGACAAAATCGTGGGCATGCATTTCTTCAATCCCGTGCCGGTGATGAAGCTGGTGGAGATTGTGCGCGGGCTCGATACTTCTGAACAAACCCTTCAGACGGTCCGCGGGCTGGCGCTGAAACTGCAAAAATCTCCCGTCGAGGTCAAAGACGCGCCCGGCTTTGTTTCCAACCGCGTGCTCATGCCCTTGCTGAATGAAGCCATGTACGCCGTAATGGAGGGCGTGGCTGCGCCGGAGGCCGTGGATGAAATATTCAAGCTGGGCATGGCCCATCCCATGGGGCCGCTGGCGCTGGCGGATTTTATTGGCCTGGATGTTTGTCTCGACATTATGCGGGTTCTGCAGGAAGGATTCGGCGATCCGAAATACCGCCCCTGCCCTCTTTTGGTTAAGATGGTGGAAGGCGGAAGGCTCGGTAAAAAAAGCGGGCATGGTTTTTATCAATATTGACGGTTCGGGCATTCACTTCCGGTTACTTGAACGCCGCCGCAGATTTTTCTCCTCATTTCCATTTTTCAACTTGCGGCAGGAACACGCCTCATGAGCAATGAAATTGGGCCAACCAAGGCGGCATCCTCATCTGTAAGCGCGCCTAGCGAAATTCGTGCTTATGTTCTCGGTATATTTCTCGGGATTTGCGCGGGATTTATCCAGGCACGGCTTGATTTCCTGCTGCTCACCGCGCTTTTCGTGCTCTTCTCAACCATGCTTCTTGGTGTACTGTATCCACGCAAACCCTGGCGATGGGTGTTTGTCGTAGGAGTGTTTGTTCCTGTTGTTCAACTGCTGGCCTTCGTGGTGATGAAGCAAAAGCCGTACCCCACGCAAGTTTACGAGTCCTTTCTGGGGTTCCTCACGGGATTTGCCGGAGCCTATGGCGGGGCAGTGATCCGCATGGCAATCCGGGAATTGTTTGGCAAGTAAGGCTAAAAGGTTTCAAGGCGAACCTCAGCGGCTAAAAGCCGCACTTGGTTAGGCCATATCGGCACGACTAAGTCGTGCCCTTCCCGCTTTAATTCTTTACTCTTGCCTTCCCGTGATTCTCACGTTGAAATCCGGGGATGTGATTTCAGGTTGGACGATCTACAGCCTTTTCCAATTCATGTGCTTAAGTAACGGTAACCAACAATTTCTGCCCGGCAACCCCTTGCGCCGCCATACCTTCCGTAATCTTCCCGTCAACCTCAGTTCTCCGTAGAGTACGGCAAAAGCGGACTCTGGTTCAGGTAATTGCCTGATTCACGGGTACATCTTTCTTCGATTAGTTTGAATCCATTGGTGAAAGCTGCAAATTGCGCCATGTTCAAAGTCGAATGCTCGTGGGGAAGCGGTCCGGTTACAGGCAGCTCATGGGAAGCAGCGGTTAAGGGAGATTTTTGTGAAATGCTCGCGTAAGCACATCGTGTTGGCACTTTGGGTCTTGTCCTTTGCCGTCTATTCGCAGGCTGCGCCGCAGTCCCGCTTCAACCGTCCCATAGAACAAACAAATGTTCGAGAGCTGACCGGAAATATTCATCCGTTTGCCCGCGCGCAATTCGACCGTGGGCGGGCCAGCAGCGCGATGCAGTTGGGGCGGCTGGCAATTGTGTTCAAACCCTCTGCCGCGCAGCAGCAGGCCTTGCAGACACTCTTACAGCAACAACAGGACCCTGCATCCGCCAACTACCATAAATGGCTTACGCCGGAACAATTCCGCGCTCGCTTCGGCATGAGCAAGGATGACCTGGCAAAGGTTTCCGCATGGTTGCACGCGCAGGGACTGACGGTACTGGGCATTTCACGCAGCGGGAACGAAATTTATTTCACCGGAACTGCAGGGCAGGTGGAATACGCACTCCATACCGAACTGCATAATTATGTGGTGAATGGCGAAACGCATTTCGCCAATGCGGTCAATCCGTCATTGCCCGCTGCGTTTGTAGACGCAGTGGTGGGTATAAAGGGGCTGAATGATTTTCACCCGCGTCCGCGCAACGTGAAAATGCGGCAGTTCACGGCGTCGTCGAACTTTACTTCCAATTCATCGGGAAACCACTTTGTGACGCCCGCTGACTTCGCCACCATTTATGACGCGGGCGCGCTTTACAGCGCCGGCTTTGACGGCACGGGGCAAACAATCGCCGTCGTCGGCCAGACTGTGATTCATCCCGCCGACATTGATGCTTTTCGTTCCGCAGCTGGACTGCCAACTAAAAACTTCCAGCAAATCCTGGCCAATGGCACGGCCGGGGTGCGCAGCAGTGGCGATGAAGTGGAAGCCGACCTCGACGTGGAGCTTGCCGGCGGCATCGCGAAAAATGCCGCGATTATTTACGTCTACACGGGCAATGGCTCCAATAACGGCGCATGGGATGCGCTGCAGTACATCATAGACAACAATGTAGCGCCTGTCGTTTCGACCAGTTATGGATTGTGTGAAGCTGGTAACGGAACCGCATTCGCGCAGATGGTGCAGGGATGGGCGCAGCAGGCCAATACGCAAGGGCAGACGATTGTAGCGGCGTCGGGAGATCAGGGCGCAGCCGATTGCGAAACGTCCGGCTCAACCTCAGCTACAACGGGACTGGCAGTTGACGTTCCGGCCAGCATTCCTGAAGTCACAGGAGTAGGCGGCACAGAATTTTCAGGCGATGCAGGCGCAGCCGTGACAGGCAGCGTCGCAGCTCCCACGCAATTTTGGGGTGGCGCAAGCGACGGAAACGGCGGAGGGACAGGCGGGGGCTCTGCGCTCAGCTACATACCGGAAAAAACGTGGAATGACACGGCCAGCGACAACCAGCTTTCCGCGACGGGCGGCGGCGTAAGCACAATTTTCGCCAAGCCAAGCTGGCAGACAGGGGCCGGAGTTCCCAATGATAGTAAACGCGACGTGCCGGATATTGCCCTGAACGCATCGCCGGACCACGACGGATACCTGATCTGCTCGCAGGCATTCTTTAATTCCCAGAGCTCAACGGCGACAAGTTGCAGCAATGGTTTTCGCGCCAGCGATCAAAGCCTGGCCGTGGTAGGCGGGACCTCGACTGGCGCACCCTCTTTTGCGGCAATTCTGGCCCTGCTCAACCAGGCTACAGCTTCAACTGGGCAGGGGAACATAAATCCAACCCTTTATAGCCTGGCAGCGAGCGCTCCGGCGGCATTTCACGACGTAACCAGTGGCAATAACAAAGTCCCATGCACAGCCGGAAGTACAGGTTGCTCGGCAGGCGGCGGTACAATCGGCTTCGGCGCGGGCGGAGGCTATGACGAGGTCACAGGACTCGGCACAGTGGATGCATTCCAACTGGTGCAGGCCTGGCCCTCTAGTAGTTTGAACCGGACTCCGTCTTCCATTTCGCTTACAACATCCAATACAACGATCAATTCCGGAGACAGCGTCACATTTACTGCTACGGTAACGCCCGCCGCTCCGGCCCCGACTGGAACAGTGCAATTTCTCGTGGACGGAACGAACACGGGCAATCCGGTTACGCTGGCCAATGGGCAAGCATCGTTTACTACATCGGGCCTCGCAGCAGGAACGCGGGCGATTACCGCGAGTTATTCCGGCGACAGTAATTATCAGGCGAGCACGTCATCCTCGTTAACCGAAACTGTAAACGCGGTCAACTTTTCCCTTACGGCCACTCCCGTTAGCTCGCAGCTCGCTCCGGGCAGCAGTGCCACCTCCACCATCACCGCGACCAGCGGCAATGGTTACAGCGGTACTATCAACTTTACCTGTGTGGTCTCTTCAAGCACGGCGCAAATCGGATGTTCGCTGAGCCCCACCTCGTCAACGATCAATGCGTCTAACACAACCGGCACAACGACTCTCACCATCACGACCACCGGCCCCCATGTCTTAACAGGCATGATGGCATCCTCGGCGCAAAGTCCCAGAGGGTGGTTCGCAATCACAGCGGGCGCGCTCTTCGCCGGGGTATTTCTTTTGGGCATTCCTGCCAAGCGGAGCGCCGGCACGCTCCTCTGCCTGATGCTGTTTGCAATTATTTTGGCGGCTCCGGGCTGCGGAGGCGGTAGCAGTGCTCCTCCCGGGAGCTCGAATGCTCCTTCGGGGGGCACACCGGCTGGGAGTTACACGGTGACCGTCACGGGGAATGACGGCAACAATGTTCAACAAACAAGCGTGGCATTCACCGTGAACTAGACTCTAGCCCACCTCGGCGAGGCCATAAGTTTTGCTCCAGCGTGCGCGCATGTGAAAGAGTGCGCGATTGATCTCATCCTGCGAAATTTCCTGGTTGGGACCGGCAAGCACAGCGGCGGCTTCCCGCTTCGCCGCCTCTAAAAGCTCGCGGTCGCGGACTAGATTGGCCACGCGAAAGTCGGGCATACCCGCCTGGCGTGTGCCAAAGAATTCTCCCGGCCCGCGCAACTCCAGGTCGAGTTCCGCGATTTGGAATCCGTCGTTGGTGCGCACCATGGCATCGAGACGCCGCTCTCCGTCTTCGGAAACCTTGCCGCCGGTCATCAGCACGCAATAGGACTTCGCTGCACCACGGCCAATTCTTCCGCGAAGCTGATGCAGTTGCGCCAATCCGAAGCGCTCGGCATGTTCAATTACCATTACTGTGGCATTCGGCACATCTACGCCTACCTCAATCACCGTGGTAGCGACCAGAATATTCAGCTCATTTTTCTGGAACATGCGCATTACCTGATCTTTGAGTTCCGGCTCGAGCCGCCCATGCAGCAGTCCTACGCGAAGCTCCGGGAAAATCTTATTGCTAAGCTCCTTGTACATTTTGAGCGCCGCCTTCAGTTCGGTTTCTTCATTCTCTTCAATCACCGGGTAGACCACATACACCTGGTGTCCGGCTTTTACCTGCTTGCGTACAAAGTCCCAAACTTCAGGAGAGCGATCGTCGGAAACACGGCGCGTGATGATGGGAATGCGGCCCGGAGGAAGCTCATCGAGAATGCTGACTTCTAGATCGCCGTAAAGCGTAAGAGCGAGTGTTCGCGGAATGGGCGTGGCCGTCATGACCAGCACATCGGGTTCGGCAAATTGTGGAGTTTGCGAAGACGGACCTTTACTGGGCTCGCCGGATTTCTTCATCAGCTTAAAGCGTTGCAGCACCCCAAAACGGTGCTGCTCGTCCACAATGACTAGACCAATTTTGGAGAATTCAACTTTCTGTTCGATCAGAGCATGTGTGCCGACCACAAGCTGGGCATTGCCTTGCGCTATATGACGCCGCACGTCGCGCTTCCGGTCCTGTTCCATGGAGCCGGTAAGAAGGACGATCCGGTAGCCGGCATTTTCCAAAATGCGCCGTGCGGAAAAATAATGTTGCTGCGCCAAAATCTCCGTAGGCGCCATTAGGGCGACTTGATAACCATTTTCCATGGCGATGATGGCGGCTTCAAAAGCAACAATCGTTTTCCCAGAGCCTACGTCGCCTTGCAGTAAACGCCGCATGGGTGAGGGCTTTTCCATGTCGGCGGCAATTTCCTTTAGCGCGCGCTTTTGCGCCCCGGTCGGATGAAACGGCAGAATTTTTTTTATCGCCTGACGCGCGCTGTCATTCAACTGGAAAGCGATTCCTGTTTGCGATCCGCGCTGGCGGCGCTTCAGCTCCAGCCCAAGCTCCAGCAAAAACAATTCTTCAAAAATCAGGCGCATGTGCGCGGGCGTACGGGCCGATTGCAGATCGCGCATACTCTCTCCGGCTTCGGGCCAGTGCACTTGGCGTAAAGCTTCACGCGCGGAGATCAGAGAAAGCCGTTTGCGCACAGCAGCGGGAACGGGCTCAGGCAAATCAGGCGTGAGATTTTCCAGGGTTCCGTGAATGACGCGGCGAAACCAGCGTGGCGTAAGCCGTCCCTGCCCGGCCGATTCATAAATGGGCACAATGCGTCCGATTTCCAGCGACTCGGCGGCTTCCCGTTCCGCATTTCCGGCAGAATCTTCCTCATCGCCTTCACTCAAGATCTCAAATTGCGGCTGAACCAGCTGCAACTCTCCTTTGCGCTGGTCGGATTCCACGCGGCCATAGAGCGCAACCATCTGCCCGGCTTTGAATTTATCCTGCAGGTAAGCGGCGTTGAACCAGATGCACTTCAGGCGCGAGCGGCCGTCTCCGGCGACCATCTGAAAAATGGGCATGCGCCGTGTGCGGAACAAGCCAAAATTCCGCACCTCGGCAATGACCGTTGCCATCTCGCCTTCGCGGAGTTCGGCGATGCCTCGCGGGTTCAGGCGGTCCTCATAGCGGAACGGCAAATAATGCAAGAGATCGTCTACCGTCTCGATTCCCTTGTTGGCCAGAATCTCCGCCAGCCGCGGGCCAATGCCCTTGACGTATTGAATGGGAGTGCCAGGTTCCAGCATCTGAAGGATGGTAACAGGGAAAAATCGTCCGTCGCAGCGGGGCGTGCCGCAGGGCATTTCTTTTCTGTCGCTTCGAGGCTTGGCGTCACTTCCGCGCGCCTCGCCTTTGCAGGTTCAAATCAGGAATCTTTCATTCAAAACGCAGCCGCAAGTTACTTTCGGAACTTTAGTAATACCGAAAATACGGGATAGAATCGCCGGGAGTTTATGCAAAAAGTCGCCATCCTCTATGACGCCAGCCAGGCTGTCTTGTCTACGTTCGACCTGGACGAAGTGCTGCGTCAGATCTTAAATATCGCGCGCGACTATTTTCATCTGCAAAAAGCGTCCATCCTCCTGCTCGACAAAGAAAAAAACGAATTGTATCCACATTCGCAAATAGGCTGGGAGGACCAGACATTCGACACACGGATAAAGATGGGCAGCGGGATCATCGGCGCGGCCGCACAACAGAAGCGCCCGGTGTATTCCGCCGATATCAGCAAAGATCCGCGATTTACTATTGCAGCATCCGGGACCCGCTCTGAGCTGGCCATTCCTCTCATGGTGCGCGATGAGATTGTGGGCGTACTCGACTGCCACAGCGAAAAATCAGGTCACTTTGATTCGGAGACCACCGATCTGCTCACGCTGTTTTCCACGCAGGCTTCGATGGCCTTGCAGAATGCGCAACTGCATTCGCTGGAGCGGCGCCGCGCCCAGCAATTGCGCGCCATCAACGATGTGGCGCGGCAGATGACGGGAGTGCTTGAACGCAAGGAATTACTTACAAAGCTGTGTCCGCTGGTGCAGCAGGCCTTTCATGTCTCCCACGTATCCGTCCTTTTGAAAGAGGATGACAATTTGGTCGTGCGCGCTCACCACGGCACTCTGACGCCGGTGATTTCTGAAAACCACCGTGTGCCCGTGGAGAGCGGTCTCTACGGCAAAGCGCTGTTGGAAGGCAAAAGTTTGATCGCGAATGATTTCCAAAATGCGGCCGGCGGCCCCGATTTGTACCGGGAGACGGCTTCGCGTATGTGCATTCCGCTGGTGTCTTTCGGCCAAAATTTGGGAGTACTTGTAGTAGACAGCGACCAGCCCGGCGCTTTCAACGATGAAGACGCGCAACCTCTGGAATCGGTGGCCGACATCTGCGCGACTGCCATTCAAAATGCCAACTATGTGGAGCGGGTAAAACAGCTCGCTTATCTCGACGGTCTCACAGGTATCTTCAACCGCCGCTATTTTGAACTGCGTTTGGCGGAAGAGATGGAACGAGCCCGCCGCTTTTCGAGCAGCATGACTATTGTGATTATTGATATTGACCACTTCAAACGCTTGAACGACGAATTCGGCCATCTTCTGGGGGATGAAGTGCTGCGGCAGGTCTCCTCGATCTTTCACCAGAATGTGCGCAAGATTGACGTGGTGTGCCGCTATGGCGGAGAAGAATTTGCCATCCTGTTTTCGCAGACTGATCCGAACTTCGCCGTCGAGATTGCGGAGAAACTTCGCCGGACCGTGGAAAGCTGGCAGTTCCCCGGAGTTTCGCGTCCCGTTACCATCAGCGCGGGAGTGGCTACTTTTCCCGGCCACGGCAGCACGCGCGATGAAGTTGTAAAAGCGGCGGATGCGGGTCTTTATGCGGCCAAGCAAGCCGGGCGCAACCGCGTGATCCTGACGGCGAGTCCTGAGGCAAAGCCTGCCACCACAGTTGCCGCCGTCTAAGCTGCGGCTTCCAATGCACTACACTATTCAGCAATGCCTGCGCTGCTTGACGTCCGGAATTTGACCGTGGAATTTTCCGCAGGCGCTGCGGATGCAAGCCCACAATCAAAGCGGCAGCGCCTTACAGCCGTCCGTGATCTCAGCTTCAGCATTGCCCCAGGCGAAGTGCTGGGCCTGGTCGGCGAATCAGGCTCGGGAAAATCAGTCACCTCTCTCGCCTTAATGCGGCTGCTACCGCCCCAGGCCCGCATCAGCGGAAACATTCTGCTTGGGAAAAATGGCGCACCCAACCCGCAAGGAAATTCTCCCCTCGAGCCATTTCAGGATCTAACGCAAATTCCTGAAGCGTCCATGCGTGCGCTGCGGGGAACGCGGCTGGCCATGATTTTCCAGGAGCCAATGACCGCGCTGAACCCGGTAATGCGCGTGGGCGAGCAAATCGCGGAAGCGGTGCGCGCTCACACCCGGGTGCCAAAGCAGGAGGCCTGGTCACGCGCCGTTGCCGCCATGAAAGATGTGGCCATCGCCGATCCAGAGTTGCGCGCGCGCGATTACCCACACCAGCTTTCCGGAGGCATGCGGCAGCGCGTGATGATCGCCATGGCGTTGGTGAACCGTCCGCAATTGCTGATTGCCGACGAACCCACAACCGCCCTGGACGTGACCATTCAGGCGCAAATTCTGGAGTTGCTGGGCGCCCTTCGCAGGAAATTCGGCCTGACCATGCTGTTTATTTCGCATGATCTGGCGGTGGTATCGCAAGTGGCCGACCGCGTGGCCGTCATGTACGCGGGGAACCTGGTGGAACTCGGGCCTAAAGAAAAAATATTCCATTCACCGGCGCATCCCTATACTCGCGGGCTGCTGAACGCAGTTCCTACCCTGAACACGGACCGGGCACAGCCTTTGCAGACCGTTGAAGGGACGGTGCCTCCTTTGCACGCAGTCCCCCCTGGATGTCCTTTTGAGCCGCGCTGCAATTACCGCATTCCCGCCTGCGCGCTAAATTATCCGCCGCTAGTCGAGGTTTCGCGAGGACACTGGGCGCGCTGCCCGGTGGTAAATCCAGCCGCGGGAATATGAGCGGGAGCCAAACAGGAGAAGATTGGGCCGATTTGCCCCCTTCTCACTAACAGAACCTTCTTACTCTCGCACCAGTTGCTCACGGTACCACCAGACCATGAACACTACGGCCAGGATAAGAACGAAGTTGGCCCAGAGACCCAGCGATAAGAATTTTCCCACCCAGGGCCCCACAAAATAGAGGCCTCTGCCGCGAACGGCAATCGGGTAAGTGTGCCGCACGTCCGGCAGGAACTTCCCCCAGTGCGGCAATGAAAAAATCAGAGAGACATCAACGGCAAAATTGAAAATGACGATCGCGACCAGCAGCTTAAATGGAAGCGGCGCTTTGTCCCTGAACCGCCAATTGAACCCTGGCATGGCATCCCCCTTGGCAATGCCCCATGCAACCCCAGTGTGGCGATTATGTCACTTCAATCCTTTCGTCCACTAGTTGCTTGTCGGCTTCATCCTGCCCGGTGAGTTCGAAGGAGTTGGTGAGCACGGCCTTGCCTTTCTCCACGCTGGTGATGACATAAGAGCACCCGAACCAATGGGCCTCGGCAAGATCGGTTTGCGACCACCGCGCCGGATGGTCGGGATGGGAGTGGTAAAAGCCGATGATGTCTTCGCCGCGGGTGCGCCCCTCACGCTGAATGCGGATGAGGTCTTTCGGGTCAATGTTGTAGCGGTTATGCGCGGAGTCAGTGCGCGTGTTGCCAGCGCGGGCAGTGGAGGTGACCACGCGGGCGTCATCTTCCATCTGCATTTGGCCGAGCAGCACGCCACAGCACTCATGCGGATAAGTTTCCTCCCCGTGCCGGCGGATTTCTTCATAATGCGTTTTCGTGAATTTCAGCATCTCTGAGTTTGCGCTAATCTTCAAATCTAGACGGCTATTCTTCTTCCCAGAACCTTTCGCTTAAATATTTATCGCCGGAATCAGGAAGAATCACTACCATCACGGCTTCCCCGCCCTGCGGAAGTTTTTTCGCCACCTGCAATGCGCCGGCAACGGCCGCTCCGGCGGAAATTCCCACCAGCAGCCCTTCCTCGCGGGCCAGCCGCTTGGTCACTGCATAAGCGTCTTCTGTGGCAATGCCAATATCCTCGTCGGCCACGGACGCGTCGTAAATCTTCGGAATGATGGCGCTGGCCATGTGCTTCGCGCCTTCAATTCCATGGAACGGCGAATCGGGTTGCAGAGAGATGCAACGGATTTTCGGATTTAATTCTTTAAGCCG
>JAICKN010000057.1 GCA_025927855.1 Terriglobales bacterium | reverse complement strand
TGAAACCGACTATTCCGAGCAGGCGCCGATCCAGAAGTTAATGACTTCTCCAATCATGGATTCTGCCGGTCATGTTCTGGGTGTAGTCCAGGTTTCCAGAAAAGGATTCGACCTGGCCAGCGCTGGCGCTGATTTCTCCGTGGATGATTTACAGCGTTTGGAGAACGCGGCGCAGATTCTGGCAAAAGCGGAATTCCTGCGCCCAAAAAGCCGCTAGTCCGCTCACCCCGTAAAGTTATTTTTATCTGCCCTTGCTCGGCGGATGCCTCCCTTTCTTGACGCCGCAGAAGCACAGCATGACGTTACTCGCGTGCATGTTATCGTAAATTGTGCAGATCACATGTTCGGCTGTTCTCTTCGATCTTGATGGCGTACTGATTGATTCCACTCCGGCCGTGGCCCGCGTATGGCGGCAATGGGCCTTGGAGCGCGGCTTCGATCCCGAGGAAGTTGTTCATAAGGCGCATGGACGGCCCAGCATTGCCACCATCCGGGATTATCTTCCCAACGCCGACCACGAAGCTGAAAACCTTATTGTCGAACGGCGCGAAATAGAAGATACGCGGGGCGTAGTGCCCCTGCCGGGCACGCTTGATTTTTTGAACCAGCTCCCGCCCGATCGCTGGGCCATTGTGACCTCCTGCACGCGGCCTTTAGCGGAGGTAAGAGTTCGGGCAGCGGGACTGCCCATACCACGCTACTTCCTCACTTCGAGCGACATTACAAACGGCAAGCCTGATCCGGAGCCATACATAAAGGGGGCTGCTCTGCTGGGCTTGCCTGCGCCGGAGTGCATTGTCGTGGAAGACGTGCCTGCAGGGATTCGTTCCGGCAAGTCCGCCGGAGCGCGGGTGATTGCATTCCGCACGACTTCAAGGGAGACAGAGCTGCGCGCCGCCGGCGCCGACTGGATTCTGGAAAACTGTGGCGACATCTCGCTTGTTGCGGCGCAGAATAGTAAGCTCACGTTGAAGATCGAAGAGGGGCCGGATGCAGAAATTCTCGCTGCGCCGGGGTCTCACGACAAGCTTCGCCGCGCATTTTGATTCGCGTTAATCCGCGGAGCTTTTGGTCCATCAAGTTTGTATCGCTAAAGCCCACCTCGTTGCGGCTTTTCCTATTACGATACCGATTGCAAAAACTGGAAATTCGACCCTGGCCCATTCAAAGTTCGGTTAGGCCGTGCTCCGCAAAAAATAGAATTGCACGGCAACATAAGCCTGACGCAGTAATGGCAATGCTCATACTTTTCCTGTAACTGCACTAAAGCAAATTCCTCTCCTGCCGATTTGCTACACGGAAACGTATGGGCGCTTCCCCACAACTTGCTCTCCAAAGCCTGCAAAGTCATGTGCTGGTGGCTTCCGACGACGTAAGCCTCAGCCACATCCATCTTCTGCTCAATAAAAGCGGCTATGATGTGCTTCCCATACGGGATGGCGCCCAGGCGCTTTCGATGCTCCAGTCTGAGGCTGCGCCCACATTGGCGGTTTTGGATGGGACATTGCCGGGGATGAGCGGGATTGAAATCTGCCGCCAAATTCGGAGCGCGGGCCGGCGCTCTCCCTACATCATTTTGTTGACCCGCTGGAACCAGCAGAATGAGCGCATAGCCGGGCTGGAGGCCGGAGCGGACGATTGCCTCTACAAGCCTGTTGATATCCGCGAATTGCACATGCGGCTCAAAAATGGAGCGCAGGTCCTTCTGGAACGCGCTCTGCGCGAGAGCGAAGACCGCTTTAAGAGCGCGTTCAATGCCGCGAGTATTGGAATGGCGCTTACGTCGCCGGAAGCGAAGCTCCTGCAAATCAACCAGGCATTTTGCAATTTTCTCGGATTCAACGGGAACGAACTGGTGGGCACCACGCTTGAGGCTCTACGGCAACCGGGCACCCCTTCCTTGCAGAACCTGATTGGGAACTTATTCGCGGGGTCCGAGGCCGGCGGAGAACTTGAGCGCCGTTTCCTTACCCGGCGCGGCAAGGTCGCCTGGGGCGCAGTCACATTGTCCCTTGTGCACGATGGCGATCTTCACCCTTCGGCAGTGCTTGTGCAGCTTCGCGACATTACGGAAGGCAAACATGCGGAAGAGGCCCTGCAGCGTTCCGAGTCATTCGCCACTGCCATTACCAAAAGCGCCAGCGATCTCATCATGATCCTGGGGCAGCAGCGCGAAATCGTTTATGCCAGCCCCTCCTTTCTTCCCACTCTCGGTTACACGCCGGAAGAGCTTGCGGGCAGCGACGTCCGCAATCTCATTCATCCTGAAGACCATCCATGCATTGACCGGGCGGTGGGAATGCTGCTGGCTTATGAAAATCCATCCAGCGTGGTGGTCATGCGCTTCCGCCATCACGATGGGAGCTGGCGGACCATAGAAATTCATGGCACGTTGACCCGCGGAATGGCGGGCGCTGAAGATGCCTTCCTTATGGTGGGGCGCGCGATTGATGAGAGGGTGGAAGCGGAACGGAAACTTCAGGCCGCACATGCTCAGACGGAGTTATTTTTGCAATATATTCCGTCCATCCTTATCGGCTTGGACGGAGAAGGCACAATCCTGCGCTGGAACGCCACTGCCGCCAAGGTCTTCGGCCTGAGCAGCGAACAGGTACTGGACCGCAAAATCAGCGATTGCGGAATTCAATGGGAGCAGAAAGACATACAGGGTGAAATCGCGCGCTGGTTGTCCACAGAGACTGCTTATCGTTCCGAAGGTATTGGCTACCGGTCCGGCAAAGAAGCGCGCTTTGTAGGTTTGCATGTGCAGCGGGTGAGCCCCGGCACAGAAGGGAAGCTGCGCTTTATCGTCACCGGAGCGGACATCACCACGCGCCGCCAGTTGGAAGAACAGCTACGGCAGGCGCAGAAACTCGAAGCCATAGGCCAGCTCACCGCTGGGGTAGCGCACGAGATCAATACTCCGATGCAATATATCGGAGACAATGCGAAATTCTTGCAGGAGTCCTGGCCGGGCATCGCCAGGCTCCTCGACGTCAGCCGCCACATCCGGCAACTCTCCAAAAATGGCCCGGTTCCCGCTGAGACTTGGGCAGAATTTGACCAGTGCTGCGAGAAAGCCGACCTCGATTACGTCTTGACGGAAATTCCAACCGCAATTGACCAGTCGCTCGATGGAATCCAGCGCGCCGCGGGAATCGTGCGGGCCATGAAGGAATTTTCTCACCCCGGCACCGAAGACAAGCGCCCCATTGACCTGAACCACACCATCGAAACCACAGTCACGGTTGCCAAAGGCGAATGGAAATATGTTGCCGACGTGATGACCAATTTTGACCGTTCGCTTCCTCATGTTCTCTGCCATGCGGGAGAAATCAATCAGGTCATTTTGAATCTTTTGGTGAATGCGGCCCATGCCATCGCCGCCGTCAATAAGAACGGCTCCTCTGCCAAAGGAAAAATCATTCTCAAAACCAAACACGATGGAGACTGGGCCGAAATATCCATTACCGACACCGGGGCCGGCATTCCGGCGGAAATACAATCCCGCATCTTCGAGCCCTTCTTCACCACCAAACCGGTGGGACAAGGCACGGG
The DNA here is from genome assembly GCA_025927855.1 of Terriglobales bacterium. Taxonomy (GTDB): domain Bacteria; phylum Acidobacteriota; class Terriglobia; order Terriglobales; family Acidobacteriaceae; genus JAICKN01. The sequence continues at coordinate 11,578 of JAICKN010000057.1, read as the reverse complement.
CCAGGGCCTCGCGCTGGTGCATTCGGTGGTGGTTAAACGCCATCACGGGCAAATTTGGTTTGAAACCACGGAAGGGAAAGGGACCACTTTTTTCGTTCGCATTCCCATTGGCGAGGTTACAGCATGACAAGATCTCCGCTGAAGCGCTTGCAACGCAGATAAAACGCCGTTTCACCAATACGGCGCAGCCTGCTCTTCTGCGCCCTAAGACGAAAGCAGAGGAAAAACGCATGGATGAAAAGATATTGCTAGTGGACGATGAAACTGCGGTATTGCAAGGCTATCAGCGCTTGCTGCGCAATGACTTTGTTCTCGAGACCGCCATTGGCGGGGCTGCTGGACTAAGCGCTCTTGCCCAGAAAGGCCCTTACGCCGTGGTCGTCTCCGACATGCGCATGCCGGAGATGGATGGCATCCAGTTCCTCTCCAAAGTCAAAGCCGCCTCGCCGGAAACCATACGCGTCATGCTGACCGGCAACGCTGATCTGGAGACCGCCGTTAATGCGGTCAATGACGGCAACATCTTCCGTTTTCTTACCAAGCCCTGCACCAAGGAAACTTTGGGCAAGACCCTGACCGCGGCGCTTTTACAGTACCGCCTGGTCACCGCGGAAAAAGACCTACTGGAACGCACGCTGAAAGGCAGCATCCACGTGCTCACGGAAGTTCTGAGCCTGGTAAATCCTGCCGCGTTCAGCCGGGCGGCGCGCCTGCGGCAGTACATGGCGCATATTGCGAAAGCAATCGGGATCGCCAATCCGTGGCGATTTGAAGTGGCGGCCATGATGTCGCAGTTGGGCTGTGTGACCCTTCATCCCGAAACCATTGACGCAGTTTATAGCGGACGCGAGCTTCTTCCAGAAGAACAGGCGCGCTACGACGCTCACCCCGAGGTGGCGCGCGACTTGCTTGCCAGCATTCCGCGCCTTGAGCCAATCGGATGGATGATTGCCCACCAGAACCAGCCGCTCCCCGGTGACGACGTAATGATTGACCGCGAAACGGCTGACCTGCGGCTTGGAGCGGAATTGTTGCGCGTCACCCTCAACTTCGATGATCTGCTGCGGAAAGGGCTTTCCCGCACGGAATCGGCCCACAAGCTCTCCCGCCAATACAAAGACCTTGATGCCCGCGTGTTTACTGCTCTCGTGGAACTCGATCCTGAGATCAGTGGGCGGGCAGTCCGCTCTTGTTCTATTGAACAGCTCACCACCGGAATGGTGCTGGACCAGGAGGTCCGTACGAAGGATGGCATGCTGATTGTGGCGAAAGGTCAGGAAATAACGCTGGCGGTGATTGCAAAACTCAAGAACTTTTCGAAGAAAGGGACCGTCCCGGAAACAATCGCTGTCACACTGCCGAAAGATGCCGCATCCGCACCCGGTAAGGCCGCTACCGCCGCCGCAGCCAATAATTGAGGCACAAATAAGAAGCGTCCCATGATCCCTAATGGATCGTGGGACGCCCGAACAGCCCTCCCCCAGAACTGCTCAATCACAAGATACTTCCTCTCCCCCTTAGCGTAAATCCCACGTTCGTGCTAAGAGGTGGCACCAACCGGGTAGCTGCCTCCTTTCCGGACCTATCCCCATACCAACCCGCGCAATTGGTTACCGGCGTAACCGCTGCTTGGGGATTACCGTTGACCATTTTCACCCCTATTTTTAAAGTCCCTGAAGGGGGTTGTATGAAGGACATTCATGAGGTATTGCGCCGTAAGCAAGCGAAGTATGCCCAGCTCGGCAAACAGATTGAGCTGTTACAGCAGGCTGCGGAAAAGCTGCGCGAAGTCGCGCCTTTGCTGGCGGATATTGAAGAAGATGACAGCGCCATCCTGGCCGATGTAGATGATTTGGCGGGACAGGCGAATTCAATGTCCGCCAAAGCGGGCGCTGCTGCGCCTGGATCGAACCCGGCCCCCGCGGCCAAAGGGGCCCGTCCATCTGCGCCGCGCTGGCCGTAGTCAGCCGGCAACTAAGACAAGAGCAAGAAAGAACTTCCTATGACTTTCCAGGCACTGCTGGTTTCTAAAAGCGATGCTGCGATTTCCGCTATTCGGCCCGTACTCTCTTCGTTCGGGTTCGATGCAGAAAGCTGCGGATATCCTGATTCACTTTGCCGGCTGACGGAGCAGAAGTTTGACGTTGTGGTTGTGGACTTTGACGATCCGCACAGCGCCGGGCTGGTATTGCAAAATGCCGCCGGAAACAGCTCCGTGACCGTGGCCCTGCTGAGCGATAAAACGAAAGTCCGCAACGTATTTGGCGCGGGCGCAAATTTTGTGCTCTATAAGCCCATCGCCAAAGCTCAGGCTGAAGCTACCTTCCGTGCCGCAACCGCCCTCATAAAACGTGAACGACGCCGCTCCTTCCGTGTTCCTGTGCAGATGCCCGTCTTCCTGCGGGTGCAGAACGGGGCCGAGATGGAAGGCATTCTTCTTGATTTGAGCGAAGACGGCATGGATGTGCTGGCCCCGCAGGCGCTTTATCCTTCTGCCCCGGTCACCGCCAGATTTACGCTGCCCTCTTCGAATACCGATATTGAAGTCACCGGCGAAGCCGCATGGGCGAACCCCAACGGACAATCGGGAGTGCGTTTTGTAGATATTTCGCCGAAAGTGCGGGCCTCTTTGCGTTCCTGGCTTTTTGCTCATGCTGCGGAGAATCCGCCCGAGGATCCCGAGCCGGTTTCCCATTGCAAACTCACCGACCTCAGCGTAGGCGGATGCTACGTGGAAACTGAATCTCCGTTCCCGGAACGTTCCGGCATCGTCCTTTGCCTGAAGGCGGAGAACATCGAAGTCCAGGCCGAAGGCACGGTGCGGGTCATGCATCCGGGATTCGGCATGGGAATTGAATTTGCTTCCCGGACAGCGGAACAGCGGGAGCAGGTCAGCAACTTCATTAGCTCGTTGAGCAGCAAGCCCGGAGTTATGCCTGAACTGCTGGTCACCCCACGGGCGTTGAGCGCAACCGCCAACGCTGCGGATGACGAAGCTCATCACGAGGACATTGAAGATCCGCTGCTTGAATTACTGCGCGGCCACGAGCTTTTAACACAGGAAGAATTTATGCAGCGCCTGCGGCAGCAGCGCGGATCGGAAGCAGTCGCGAATTCCTGAGGAACTCAGGTGCGCTTGCGTCGAATTTAGGTAAACAAAACCTGAATAAAAAGGCCCAAAGTTTCGACCGAACCTGGTCCAAACCTTGGGCCTTTTTGATTTCCTGAATCTGCTACCGCGCTCCCAGCAAAATGTCGACGGTGAGCTGGTCCAGGCGCTCGTAGGGAAGCCGCTTTTCCATCAGGGCGTCTTTATCGAATGAGTGTGCCAGCAGAGCGGAAGCGCCTTTTTTAGAGAACTTGCCGCCCTTGGGTATCCCTTTGCTGTCAGCGGAAATTTCTTTCAGGATGGTCTGAATTTCCTTGTCTGAGTTCCAGCGTGCAGCCTTATCTTTCAGGATGAGATACGTTCTCATGCAGCCGCGCGCGAAGTCCTTTACGCCTTCGTAATCTTCGGTGCGGTAAGCATGCGCGTCGAAGTGGCGCGGGCCTTGGTATCCCACATCCTCCAGGAACTTCACCAGCCAGAAGCAGGATTTAATGTTTGCCGAACCAAAACGCAGGTCCTGGTCATACCGTCCCGGGTATTGATCGTTCAAATCAATGTGGAAGAGCTTGCCCGCTTCCCATGCCTGCGCCACCCCATGCATGAAGTTAAGGCCAGCCATAGTCTCGTGCGCCACTTCAGGGTTTACGCCAACCATCTCGGGATGATCGAGCGTCGGAATCAAAGCAAGGTAGTGGCCGGTGGTCGGCATGTAAATATCGCCGCGTGGCTCATTCGGCTTGGCTTCGAGCGCAAGTTTGAAGCCGTAGCGCTGGTCCATGCTGTATTCGCAGAGGTAGTTAATAGCCTCGCGCAGCCGTTTCACAGCATCATCCGCGCGACGGCAGGCATCGGTTTCCACGCCTTCGCGGCCACCCCATAGCACGAAAATTTTCGCGCCGAGTTCTGCGCCCAGGTCCATGGCCTGCATGGTTTTCTGCAAGGCATAGGCGCGCACTTCCGGATCATTCGCGGTGAATGCGCCATCGCGGAAGACGGGATGGAAGAACAAGTTAACTGTCGCCATGGGAACAACAATCCCATTCTCTTTGCATGATTTCTTAAAGCTGCGCACAATGCGGTCGCGCTCCGATGGCGTGGCATCAATCGGCACCAAGTCGTTATCGTGCAGATTCACACCCCATGCGCCCACTTCCCCCAACATAGCCACCCGGTCTTCGGGAGACATCTGCGGACGTACCGCATCGCCAAATGGATCGCGTCCACGATTGCCGACAGTCCACAATCCGAATGTAAATTTGTGCTCCGGCCGTGGCTGAAACGAATCATTACTCTTCGCCATCAAAATTTCTCCATTCCCTTCATTTTAACCCTGCATTTGAAACTGAATTTACGCACCAAAAATTGTTTTGGTGGCGGGATAAACCCGGCGGTACTCTTCGTAACTGCGGTTCAATGTTTTTACTGACGTGGGTTGCGCATCCACGCGCAATGCGACTCGCACCACGGTTTGGCAGGCGGCATCCACCGAGGGCCACATCTTCGCGCCAACGCCGGCCAAAATTGCGGCTCCGTAAGCCGCGCCTTCTTCGGCTTCCACGCACTCCACTGCTTGTCCATATACATCGGCTTGAATCTGCCTCCACAACGGAGACTTCGCTCCACCACCGCCGAGGCGGATACTCTTCACCGGAACTTTCATCTCGTGGAAGATGGTGAAACTGTCGCGCAGGCTGAAGGCCACACCTTCGAGAATTGCGCGGACAATGTGCCCACGAGTATGCGACGCGGTCAATCCGACCAAAGCGCCGCGTGCGTTGGCATCGAGATGGGGTGTGCGTTCGCCCATCAAATATGGCGTCCACAGGAGGCCATCGCTGCCCGACGGTACTTTGGCAGCTTCGGCCGTTAGCTTGTCATAGGGATCGCGGCCATCGCCGTTTTGCAGGCAGGAAGCCAGTTGGTCGCGGAACCAGCGCAACGATAATCCGGCTGATTGAGTTACGCCCATCACATGCCAGCGGCCCGGCACGGCGTGGCAGAAGGTGTGCAATCTTCCTTTGGGGTCGAGTGCCGGACGGTCTGTAGCGGCAAAAACCACACCTGAAGTTCCAATGGTCGCGCTCACCGAGCCAGCTGCCACAATGCCCATTCCTGTTGCGCCTGCAGCCTGGTCACCCGCGCCTGCAACGACCGGAGTGCCCGCTTTTAGGCCGGTCGCTTTTGCTCCCGCATCGGAAATTCTTCCGCATACATCGGGCGATTCATACAGCTTCGGCAGCAGGGACTTATCAATTTGTACCGCCTGCAGGATTTCATCGGACCACTTGCGGTGGGCAACATCAAGCATCAGCGTGCCCGAGGCGTCCGCCATATCAATGGCGCGTTCGCCGGTCAGCCGGAAGCGCACGTAGTCCTTGGGCAACATTACGGAGCGGACCCGTTTCCAGTTCTCCGGCTCGTTTTCCCGCACCCACATGAATTTTGTAAGAGTGAAGTTGGTGAGCGCGGGATTGCAGGTAAGCTGAATGATCTTCTCCGCGCCGATTTTTGCATTCAACTCGTCGCATTGCTTCTGCGTGCGCACATCGCACCAGATGAGAGCTGGCCGCACCACCTGGTCCTCGGCATCGAGCATGACTGCGCCGTGCATCTGGCCGGAAAAACCCACGCAAGCAATGTCTTCCGGCTGCAACTTGCCTTGCGTTAACGCCTTTTTTACAGCAATTCCGGCGGCGCGCCACCAATCCTGCGGGTCCTGTTCCGCCCAACCGATTTTCGGAGAAGCAAATGGCGCATGTTCTTCCGTCGCGGCTGCAATGACCTTGCCTTGCTGATCAATGACCAGTGCCCGCGTTCCCCCGGTTCCAACATCAATGCCCAGCACGTACATTGCAAATCCCCTCAACCTGATTAATGCTTTCCGAAAACGTTTTCATTTCGTGTCGCAGTCACAATAAATCCTCTACAGCTTTAAAAATTGATTTGGGAACAATTTCGAGCGAAGCGCTGTGTTGCGATCCCACGGCCGCGCTCAACCGAAGTGGATCCGGGACTTACACGTACCACTCCTGATATGCCTTTGCGCCGCTCGCCCGTAAAAGCTAATTCACGCAGGCGAACAGCGGTGTTATAGTACCACGTGTTTTGTTACCTTGTAACTCTCCAGACGCAGATTGACAAGGTTACCGCTTACCATTAGGCAGCCAAAAGCACGCGGTATACAGAGGCTTGGCCGTGTTTGGCGCGATGGAGTTCGGGGGAAATGGATCGGCCTTTCGTGCGTGACGAGGATTACTTATAGTTAATCTTTTAGTAAATATGCATTACTAAATTTTCTTGATGTCAGAGATAAGACGGAGACCATGAAAAAGACTACGAAGGCTTCAGGGCAAAAAAAACGCACAGGCAGCGCAAAACAACCGCTTTATAAGAATTCCGGCGCGCCCGCTCAAAAACGTGTGCAAGATTTGCTTTCCCGCATGACGCTGGAAGAAAAAGCCGCGCAGATGATGTGCATCTGGCAGTCGAAGCCAGAAACCATGGTGGATGCCGATGGCAACTTCGATCTGCAAAAAGCCAAAGCCACGTTCAAAAAAGGTCTGGGCCTGGGGCAAGTCGGCCGTCCCAGCGATGCCGGCAAAGGAAAAGACGCGCGCGGGATGGCGCAGCTAACCAATGATATCCAGAAGTTCTTTTTGGAGAACAGCCGCCTGGGAATTCCGGTCATATTTCACGAAGAGTGCCTGCACGGGCAAGCTGCGCCGGGGGCCACGAGCTTCGCGCAGCCTATTGGCCTGGGCGCCACATTCAATCCAGAGTTAGTCGAAGAACTTTTTACCATGACCGCCGAAGAGGCGCGCTCGCGCGGTACCCACCAGGCGCTCACGCCGGTGGTGGATGTTGCCCGCGACCCGCGCTGGGGGCGCGTGGAGGAAACCTATGGCGAAGATCCTTATCTGGTATCGCGCCTCGGCATCGCCGCAGTACGCGGTTTTCAGGGTGATGCGAAATTCCGCGACAAAAAGCGCGTGATCGCAACCCTCAAGCATTTTGCCGCTCACGGCCAGCCGGAATCCGGCCAGAACTGCGCGCCCGTGAATGTTTCGCTGCGTGTGCTGCGCGAAACATTCCTCTACACATTCAAGGAGGCATTGCACAAGGCAGGCGCAATCAGCGTCATGGCCTCGTACAACGAAATTGACGGCGTACCTTCCCACGCCAGCAAATGGCTGTTGCGCGATGTGCTTCGCAAAGAATGGGGATTTAAGGGGTTCGTCGTCTCCGACTACTACGCCATTTGGGAGCTCAGCTACCGACCCGACACTCACGGGCATAATCTCGCAAAGGATAAAAAAGAAGCCTGCGCCCTGGCCGTAAACGCCGGCGTAAACATTGAGCTGCCCGATCCTGATTGCTATTTGCACCTTGTCGAATTGGTGCGGAAAAAGGTCCTGAAGGAATCGCAACTCGACGAAATGGTTGCGCCGATGCTCTTCTGGAAATTCCAGATGGGCCTCTTCGATGATCCTTACGTGGATCCCAACGAAGCCGACCGCATTGTTGGCAGTAAAGCGAACAGCGATCTGACGTTGAAGGCAGCACGTGAAGTCATCACTCTGCTAAAGAACGAAAATAACCTCGCGCCGCTTGATCTTGGTAAGTTCAAAACCATCGCCGTCATCGGCCCCAATGCCAATCGCAGCCTGCTCGGCGGCTATAGCGGAGCGCCAAAGCATGAAGTTACAGTGCTCGATGGTATTAAGGCACGCGTCGGCAACCGCGGCAATGTGCTTTATAGCGAAGGCTGCAAAATCACAAAAGGCGGCTCCTGGAACCAGGATGAAGTGACCGCCAGCGATCCTGCAGAAGACCGGAAACAAATTGCGGAAGCAGTTGAGGTCGCAAAGAAAGCCGATGTCATTGTCCTCGCCATCGGCGGCAACGAACAGACCTCGCGCGAAGCCTGGAACCTGAAGCATATGGGCGACCGCACCAGCCTAGACCTCATTGGGCGTCAGGACGAACTGGTCAAGGCGATGCTCGCCACCGGCAAACCCGTCATTGTATTTCTCTTCAACGGACGCCCGCTTTCCATCAATTACGTCAGCGACAATGTTCCTGTTATTTTTGAATGCTGGTATCTCGGGCAGGAAACGGGCACGGCCGTCGCCGAAGCGCTCTTCGGAGACTTCACTCCTAATGGCAAACTGCCCATCACTGTTCCGCGCTCCGCCGGGCATCTGCCTTCCTTCTACAATTACAAGCCCTCGGCTCGCCGCGGATTTCTCTTCGACGACGTTTCTCCGCTCTATGCCTTCGGCTTTGGCTTGAGCTACACCACATTCTCCATTCAAAATCTTCGCCTGGCGAAAAAGAAAATTGGCCGCAAAGAGTCCACACGCGCTCTCGTCGAAGTCACCAACACCGGCAAGCGCGAAGGCGCCGAGGTCGTCCAGATGTATATCCGCGACCTGGTCAGCTCTGCCACTCGCCCCATCAAGGAACTCAAGGGCTTCAAGAAAGTATTTTTGCAGCCCAGAGAAACCAAAACGGTCGAGCTTGAGATCACACCAGAGTCACTTGCTTTTTACGACGTGAACATGAAGTATGTCGTCGAGCCGGGCGACTTTGAAATCATGGTGGGAAACTCGTCCCGCGACAGCGATCTGCAAAAAACAATCTTGCAAGTGAAAGAGTGACGCAAGCCGTCAACGATTAAGAAACGAGGCCTTCATGGCAAATAACAACAAGGTTGGGGTGGGCGAGAAATTAGGTTACGCGTGCGGCGATATCGCGACTAATTTCTTTTTTCAGTCCATGATCCTCTACCAGACCCGCTTTTATACGGACACAGCGGGCCTTTCCGCGGTCGCAGTCGGCACCATGTTTCTCGTGCTCCGGCTCGGTGATGCTGTTTTTGATCCGCTCATCGGCGCTCTTTCTGACCGCACCAGCACCCGCTGGGGAAAATTCCGCCCCTGGATCCTGTGGACCGCCGTTCCTTTCGGTCTCATTTTCTGGCTGGTGTACGTAGCGCCGCACGTAGGCCCGAACGGAAAACTCATTTACGCCTATCTGACATACACGCTGGTCATGATGTTATATTCGGCGAACAATACGCCGTATTCGGCGCTCATGGGAGTTATGACGCCGGACGTCAGCGAGCGCAATAGTATTGCCAGCTTCCGTTTTGTCGGCGCTTTAATTGGGCAACTTGTGATTCAGGCGCTGCCCCTGCCTTTGGTGGAAAAACTTGGCCACGGCGACTCTGCGCGTGGCTGGGCCATCACCATGGCCATATTCGGCGGCATCATCATCCTGCTGAATTTTGTTACCTTCAGCACGACCAAGGAAAGGGTCGTACCCATTCCGGAGAAGTCCTCTTTCCGTGCCGACTTAAAAGACGTTCTCACCTGCCGTCCCTGGGTGGTGATGTTTGTTCTCACCCTGCTCATCTTTACCACCCTCGTGCTGCGCGGCAGCTCTTCCAATTATTTCTTTGCCTATTACCTGAATCAAGGCGCGCTGCAAACCTTCCTCGGCAAAGTCGGCTTGGCCGGAATCGGCGGCGGTTCCATGACTTTCTGGAAATCCGCATTAAATGCTCTCGGCTTACTCGTAACGCCGGATGGCTCCAATGCTGCGGCCGTCGGCCTCAGCCTATTTTTCGTGTTGGGCAGTGTAATCCAGATCATCGGAATTATTTTTTCAAAACCACTCGCCGACCGCTTTGGCAATAAAGCAGTTTTCATCGTAGGCATGGCAATCACGACTGTTGCGACCGCGCTGGTCTTCATGGTCGGGCCCTCAGACATCAATCTCATGTTCTTGTTGAGCATCATTTGGGCCCTCGGATGGGGCCCTACGGTTCCACTGCTCTGGGTCATGATCGCTGACGTGGCCGACTATTCCGAATGGAAGACCTCGCGCCGCGCCACCGGATTCATGTATGCAGGAGTACTCTTCGCATTAAAATTTGGACTCAGCCTCGGGGGCGCATTGAGCGCGTGGGTCATCAATGCTTATGGTTATGTTCCCAACGTCGCCCAAAGCGCTCGCTCGCTCATGGGAATTCGCCTGTCGGCGAGCATTTACTCCGCAATTCCTTTCAGTCTTGGCCTGATTTGCCTGGCCGTTTACCCGATCGGCAAAAAGCTCAACCTGCGAATTCAAGCCGAGCTCGCTGAACAAAGAAAGAAATATACTTCCAATACCGTTCCAGCTACTTCATAGGGTGAAAATGACGATGCGACCGAAATTCCTGCTTACGTTAATGGCCGTTTCATTGCTTGCCGCCTGCATGACCGTCCTTTTTGCGGACACGCAAGAACCCACGCTTAAAGACGCCTTCAAGGGAGACTTCCTCATTGGCGCGGCTATCAACAGCGCGCAGATTTATGGTCGCGATACGGCCGGAGACGCTCTGCTCGAAAAGCAATTCAACGCAATCTCTCCGGAAAACGTCCTCAAGTGGGGTGTTGTGCACCCGGAACCGGACCGCTACGACTTTGACGCGGCCGACCACTACGTTGCGCTGGGCGAGAAGTATCACATGAGCATTCTCGGCCACAATTTAGTCTGGCATAGCCAAACGCCGAGATGGGTTTTTCAGGATGCCAACGGCAAGCCACTGACCCGCGACGCGCTGTTGAATCGCATGCACGACCACATTCAAACCGTTGTCGGGCGCTACAAAGGCCGTATCCAGTCCTGGGACGTGGTCAATGAGGCGCTCAATGACGATGGTACGCTGCGCCAGTCGCAATGGCTCAAGATCATTGGCCCCGATTACATTGCCAAGGCTTTCGAATACGCGCATGAGGCCGATCCCTCTGCGGAATTGAACTACAACGACTACTCCCTTGAGAACGAGCCCAAGCGCAACGGCGCCATAAAACTCATACAGCAGCTCAAAGCCGAAGGCGTGCCTATCTCTGCCGTTGGCCTGCAAGGTCACGACAAAATGGATTGGCCCACCGTCGATCAGGAAGATGCAACCATTGAAGCTTTCGCAAAGCTCGGCCTGAAGGTCAAGATCAGCGAGCTCGATATAGACGTGCTTCCCTCCGCTTCGCAGAATCGCGGAGCCGACGTTTCGCAAAATTACGAATTGCTGGCAAAACTCAATCCCTATGCCAAGGGATTGCCCGATTCCGTGCAGCAGGATTTGGCGAAACGCTATGCCGATCTCTTCCGCGTTTTTCTGAAGCACAAAGACGTAGTTACCCGCGTCACATTTTGGGGAGTAAACGACGGCGACTCGTGGTTGAACAACTGGCCGGTGCGCGGAAGGACGAGCTATCCTCTGCTATTCGACCGCAACAATCAGCCCAAACCCGCATTCTATGCAGTAATTAAAGTGGCGGGGCAAGATGCGGGAAAGAAGTAGGCGAACGAAAGCGGCGCAGAATTAGAAGCGCTACAGAAATATTTAAAGAAGCACAATTCGCTAACGACAGAACTGATCCAAACCCATGTCATCCCGAACAGCTTCGCTGGGAGGGACCT
>JAICKN010000265.1 GCA_025927855.1 Terriglobales bacterium | reverse complement strand
CACGTAAATCACCTCCCCAGTGATTCCCGAACTCCCGTCGCTGGCGAGAAAAAGCCCCGTAGAGCCAACTTCGCTCACCTCAACATTACGTTGCAAAGGCGAACGTTCGGCATGCACCTTCAGCATTTCACTTAAGCGGGAAATGCCACGCGCTGCAAGGGTCCTGATCGGCCCGGCTGAAATTGCATTCACGCGAATTTTCTTCTTTCCCAGATCGTATGCCAGATAACGCACGGTAGATTCGAGCGCCGCTTTGGCCACACCCATAACTTTGTAGTCCGCCATAACCTTTTCTGCGCCGTAATAAGTCATGGTCATAATGCTGCCGCCATCTTCCATCAGCGGAGCAGCGCCCCGCGCAACCGCGATCAGCGAATAAACACTCACATCGTGCGCAATGCGAAAGCCTTCGCGAGAAGTATTGATGAATTCCCCTTTAAGGTCTTCGGCGAGAGAAAATGCCACGCTGTGCACAACCACGTGCAACTTGCCGTAGCGGTCTTTCAACTGCCCGAAAAGGCGAGTAATGTCTTCATCCTTGGAGACATCGCACATGTAAGCTTCCGCGCCCGGCAACGAAAGAATCAGGTCTTTCGCCTCCTGCTCCAGCCGCTCATTCTGGTACGTAATTGCCAGTTTCGCGCCGGCAGCATGCAGCGCCTGCGCAATGGCCCACGCAATGGAACGCTTATTGGCAACTCCAAACACAACCGCGGTACGGCCTTCCAGGCTGAAGCTCATGCATCTTCTCCAGAATGTTTTTTGGTCTCATTGATGTTGCGCGTCGCATCACTGTAAGCAGGCACTTCCTCATAAAAGCGGCAACATGCAAATTAACACAACTGCCCTTGCCGATGCCTAAGATGTCTCGGCCCGGCCCACGCAGCGCACTCCGGCTCATCTCTATTTCATTTACAATTCCGTTGCCGTTAATTCTGAATCGCAGGCCGCAACCTGCTCATCAATCGCTCATGGAATTTCGACAACTTGGCAACTCTGGCCTCAAAGTTCCTGTACTCAGTTTTGGCGCTGGCACCTTTGGCGGTCGCGGCGATTTTTTCAAAGCGTGGGGCAGCACCGACGTCAAAGAAGCGACCCGTCTGGTGGATATCTGCCTTGATGCCGGAGTCAACTTTTTCGACACAGCTGACGTCTATTCCGCGGGCCTTGCCGAAGAAATTCTCGGGAAAGCCATTGCCGGACGCCGCAACCGCATTTTGATTTCTACTAAAGCCACCTTTTCCATGGGCGAAGGCCCCAACGATGTAGGCTCCTCGCGCTACCATCTGCTTGACGCTTGCGACGCAAGCCTAAAACGGCTGGGCAGCGACTACATTGACGTGTACCACATGCACGGCTTCGACCCGCAAACTCCAGTCGAGGAGACGCTCAAAACCCTCGACACTCTGGTCCAGAGCGGCAAGATACGCTACATCGCCTGCTCTAATTTTTCCGGATGGCATCTGATGAAATCGCTTTCTGTCTCTGAGCGTTATGGCTGGTCGCGCTATGTCGCCCATCAGGTTTACTACTCGCTGATTGGCCGCGACTATGAATGGGAGCTGATGCCGCTCGCGCTCGACCAAAAAGTTGCCGCCATTGTCTGGAGCCCGCTGGGATGGGGCCGCCTGACCGGAAAAATTGGCCGCGGCAAACCGCTTCCTAAAGTGAGCCGGTTGCATAAAACCGGAGACCTCGGCCCGCAAATGCCCCAGGAATATTTATATAAAGTAATTGATGCCATCGAGGAAGTTTCCCGCGAAACCGGCAAGTCCGTTCCGCAGATCGCGCTGAATTGGCTGTTGCAGCGGCCCAGCGTCGCCAATGTAATCATGGGTGCCCGCGATGAAGAACAGTTGCGGCAAAACCTCGGCTCTGTGGGATGGAACCTGACTGCGGAACAAGTAGCGAAGCTGGATGCCGCCAGCAATCCGGAGGTGCCCTATCCATACTGGCACCAGCGTTCGTTTGAGAGAAATCCGAAGCCGGTGTGACGAACCCGGCAACCGCGTGTGCTGAAGCGGAATGCATCTCAAACGGTTGTGTTGCTAACTAACGATGACCGCTTTAGTCTAAAGGCGACTGTGGAACAGAGTTCAGACATGGCACGCTAATCACGAAAGGAACGCTTATGTATAAACGCACCGCTTTTCTTACGCTGTTTCTAACCGCTTGCACGATGCTGGCATCAGGCCAGGCGATGAAGATGGACAAGAGCAAGCGCCCCAGCCCTCCCGCGCAGACCCAATGCACCTTCCCCGACGGAAAAACCATTCACGTGGATTACTCCAGCCCCCGCATGCGCGGACGAAAAATTTTCGGCGGCCTTGTTCCCTACGGGCAGGTTTGGCGAGCTGGGGCCAATGAAGCCACTACGTTTGTAGTCAACACTGACGTTATGGTGGGAGATAAAGACGTCCCCGCCGGGAACTACACACTCTTCACGCTGCCCAATGCGAACAGCTGGCAGCTGATCGTCAGCAAGAAGACCGGGGAATGGGGAATTCCGTATCCCGGCGAATCTTACGATTTCACCCGGACCGGTATGACTGTTTCCAGGACCCAGGCCCCGGTGGAAGATTTCACAATTTCTTTCGATCAGAATGGCGGGAAATGCACCCTGCAGATGGACTGGGAGAACACCCGCGCATCGGTTGATATTACGGAAAAGAAGTAGCACAACTCTGCTGTGAGCGAGCTATGGCGCGAATGGAAGCTACGACTCTGGTTGTGGCTTCCAGCGGAGCACCGGCTTGCGGGCGGCAGCCGTTTCATCCAAACGAGCGACCCGTGTATTGTGCGGAGCGGTCAGCACGATCTGCGGGTCCTCTTCCACTTCTTCCGCAATCGAACGCATTGCCTCAATAAATAAATCAATTTCTTCTTTCGATTCGCTCTCCGTCGGTTCAATCATCAGCGCGCCCGGCACAATCAGCGGAAAAGCTGTGGTGTATGGATGGAATCCGTAATCAATCAGGCGCTTGGCGATGTCCATGGTCTTCACGCCTTTTTTGGCTTGCAGCTTGTCGCTGAAAACAACTTCGTGCATGGTAGGCGTGGAGTACGGCAAATCGTATACGCCTTCCAACCCTTTGCGAATGTAGTTCGCATTGAGCACCGCATCTTCTGTGGTCTGCCGCAGGCCATCCGGACCGTTTGCCAGAATATAAGCGAGCGCGCGGACGAACATCCCAAAGTTGCCGTAAAAAGCGCGTACTCTTCCCACCGATTGTGGACGGTTATAGTCGAGAGCTAAAGTGCCATCGGCTTTTGCCATAAGCACAGGCTTGGGCAAAAACGGTTCCAAGGCTTTCCTGATCGCAACCGGCCCCGACCCGGGCCCGCCTCCGCCGTGCGGCGTGGAAAATGTCTTGTGCAGGTTCAGGTGCATCACGTCCACGCCAAAATCCCCCGGACGGACTTTTCCGACCAGCGCATTCATGTTTGCGCCATCCATATAAAGCAGCCCGCCTTTGGCGTGCATGATCTGGGCAATCTCGCCAATCTCCTGCTCAAAAACTCCCAGCGTGTTGGGATTCGTGAGCATCAGCGCCGCTACATCCTCATTCATCTGCGCGGCGAGCGCTGCCACATCCACCATTCCCTGCGAATTCGATTTGAGATTTTCGACCGAGTAGCCAACCATGGCCGCCGTCGCCGGATTCGTGCCGTGTGCGGAGTCCGGAATCAGGATTTTTTTGCGCGGAGCGCCTTTTGATTGATGGTAGGCGCGCACCATCAGCAGGCCGGTCAGTTCGCCGTGCGCTCCGGCAGCAGGTTGCAGCGTGATTGCATCCATGCCGGTAATTTCAATCAGGCAGTCGCTTAAAGTTTTGATAGTGCGCAACGCTCCCTGCGAGATACGCTCCGGCTGGTAAGGATGCCCGTTGGCAATTCCATCGAGACGCGAGACGACCTCATTCACGCGCGGATTGTATTTCATCGTGCAGGAGCCCAGCGGATACATGCCCAGATCAATCGCGTAATTCCATGTGGAAAGCCGGGTGAAGTGGCGGATGATTTCAATCTCGCTCACTTCCGGCATGTTTCCCAAATCTTTTCT
>JAICKN010000235.1 GCA_025927855.1 Terriglobales bacterium | reverse complement strand
CCTCCGGTAAATGGCGGCAGTCCCGGGACTGGGGCGAGCTTGCGCTGGTGTAGCTCCGATTTCACAGCTTCGAAAATGTTGCCGGGAACTTTTTCCGTGCGCTTCCCCCGGCGGATCACAACCTCTTTTCCCCGCGCGCGGATTTGCATGTAAGGCCGCGCCCCAAGGAACGTATAGCGGCCGATCTGCTCTCCCCGCTCCACCGATTCCAGCAGAAACGCCTCCGGCTCATTGGCAGCCACCGCCAAAAATGCCGAAACCGGAGTCAATAAATCAGCCGCCACCGGCTTGACCACGGGCACTAGCGAAAATTCACGCGCCAACTGTAAGAATTGTTTGTAATCAGGGCTCAGCATCTGTTTTCAGAATGTAATCGGGCCGCCGTGCAGCCCAAGCGGGCATTTTTCACGCGGAAAATCATTATATGGGAGACAAAGATGATTAGCCGAATTCGGGAGATCGTACACCGTCTGTCCGTGAACAAGCTGCTTATAACGACGCGCAACCACCTTCCGAAAGCGGCCCGCATAACCCGATATGTCATAACCGACGTGCCATAAAATAACCTCACCCTGTAAACTCCACTAAATGGGTATCACCGACCAGCTTGGGTTCAGTTTTATTCCTGCGCCCCGCCATGTATGGACGGTGCAGGAGCTGGCCAGCGCCGTCCGCACGCACATTGAGCGGGACTACGGCGATACTTGGGTGGAAGGCGAGATTTCCAATTTTCGCGCCCATGATTCCGGGCATCTCTATTTCACGCTGAAAGATGAGAGCGCCCAGTTAAACGCAGTCATGTTCCGGTCATCGGCGCGTCTGCTTCGTTTTCGCCCGCAGAATGGAATGCAGGTGGTTGTCCGCGGCCGCATGACCATCTACGAAGAGCGCGGCCAACTGCAAATTTCCGCCGAGTACATGGAGCCGAAAGGCGCCGGCGCACTGCAAATCGCATTTGAGCAGCTCAAGGCAAAATTGCAGGCCGAGGGGCTTTTCGGGGCGGAGCGGAAAAAGCCCATTCCGGCTCTTCCCCGCCGCATCGGCATTATTACTTCCCCGCAGGCCGCAGCCCTGCGTGACATTCTGAACATTTTGCAGCGGCGGCACCACTCGGCCAATGTTCTAATCTTCCCGACTCAGGTGCAGGGAGAAACTGCCGCGACGGAAATCTGCTCCGCCCTGAAGTATTTCAATGCTGGACGGAATGACACCGGCAACAATAATCCCAGCCGCAATGTGGAGGTCATCATCATCGCCCGCGGTGGCGGCTCAGCTGAGGACCTCGCCTGCTTCAATGATGAAGCTTTGGCGCGTGCGGTCGCAGGATCGGTAATTCCAGTGATCTCTGCCGTGGGCCACGAGACAGACTTCACCATCATTGATTTTGTCGCCGACCTGCGCGCTCCCACGCCCTCCGCTGCGGCGGAGCTGGTCATCCGCTCGCGGCAGGAGATTGAAGAACAGGTCGAGGGCTTGCATCACAGGCTCGAAAAGGCTACGCGCTACCACCTGCTGATTTCTCGGCAGCAACTCACAGAACTCGCGCAGCACGGGGCATTCGCGCGCATGATGGAGCTGATTCAGCGCCGCCAGCAGCGCGTGGACGATCTTGGCTATCGCCTGGCGCAGGCGCAAAGAAATGTTTTGGAACGCCAGCGCCGCCGCTTCGAGGGCCTTTCGGCGGCAGTCCGTCATTATGATTTGCGCAGAATTCTTGCGGGCATCCGCAAAGAACTGGCGGCAAATACCACGGCCATGGTTTCCGCCATGCGGGCAGCATTAAAACAACAAAGCCTTCGTCTGGATCAAGTCCGCTCCCAGATGGAAGCGCTTTCTCCATTGGCCATTCTGAACCGGGGATACGCCCTGGTCTTCGATTCCGCCGGCAAGCTTCTTAAAGATTCCTCGCAGGTCCAGCCGGGGGAAGAAATTTCCGCCAGGCTTGCCAAAGGCACCGTAGTGGCCAACGTAAAGGAAAGCCGGTCCGGGTAGGCAGTTTGTAAGCCTTGCTTCGCCTGCCAGCTAGAACCGCCGTCGCATTTGGGTTATATTGGCGGCTCGGTTATGCCACAGTAGCTGCATTACAATTAAGTCAGCCCTCGGTAGAGATCGGTCCATTGAAGGGGCCCATAAATGACTCAGTTTGCAACTTCCTGGCCGCAAATATCACTGACCTCGGTCATTGACATACTTGTGGTCGCGATTGTCATTTATGAATTTCTGATTCTTATTAAAGGTACGCGCGCCGCGCTGATGCTGATTGGGGTCGGGGTGCTGGCGCTGGCTTTCTATTTTTCACGCATCGGCGAACTCACTACACTGAACTGGCTCATCAACCGGTTGTTGCCTTATGCGGTGTTTGCGCTGATCGTTGTCTTTGCCGGGGAAATCCGCCAGGGACTGGCCACTCTGGGCCGGAAATTGAGTTTTTTCCGCGCCTCTGCAGCAGAAGCTGACGCCTACGACGATATTGTGCTGGCAGCAAATTTATTTTCACAAAACCAAACCGGCGCGCTCATGGTAATCGAACGCGAAATTGGCCTGCGCACTTACATTGAGAGCGGAGTGCCGCTCGATGCGCATATCTCTTACGATCTACTGGCCACGATTTTCCGGCCGAGCGCGCCTCTGCACGATGGCGCTGTGATTATCCAGAAAGACCGCATCGCCGCCGCCGCCTGCTTCCTGCCGCTTTCCATGAATTCCGTGCTCTCCACGCAACTGGGTACCCGTCACCGCGCAGGCATCGGCATCACAGAAGAAACCGACGCCATCGCGGTGATCGTCTCCGAAGAAACCGGGGCCATCAGTCTGGCCATTGGCGGGCAAATTGAACGGGACCTGAGCGTGGACAACCTGCGCGAGCGGCTGGGAGAGCTTTTGCGGCAATACGTTGCTCCCACAACGCTGCCCACCCCAATCAGCAGTGACGGCGAGTTCCGGAACCCAGAGATTGAGAATCCATCGGTAGCGCCGCATTCCAGAGAAACGCACTATGAATCCGGGGGCCGCTAAGGGAATAATCTCCAGAAAAGATGGCAAGCTCAGTTTAGTTTTCGCAAATTATGGCAGGTTCTTTTCGCAAATACTTTTTACATAATATTGGCCTCAAGCTGATATCGCTGGCGCTCGCCACCGGCCTATGGATCGCCGTCGTCCGCGATCCGTTGGCCGAAGTTGCCGTGGATGTTCCCATCGAGCTGCAGAACATCCCTGCCAAGCTCGAAGTCAGCTCCGAGCACATTCCGCAGGCGCAAATACGCGTGCGGGGGCCGGAAAGGCTCATTAACCGTTTGCAGGCCACCGATGTCCATGCGGCCATCAACTTGAACGAAGTTGCAGCTGGCGAGCATACCTTCGACCTCACAGCCAGCCAGATTCACGAGCCGCAGGGGCTTGAAGTCGTGCAGATTATTCCCACGCAGTTACATCTCGCCTTTGATACGCGCATTACCCGTTCCATCGAGGTACGCCCTCGTATTACTGGAACGTTCGCTTCGGGATACTCCATTGCGAACGTTGAGGTGGTTCCGCACAGGGTCAGCATTACCGGCCCCCGCAGGCGGGTGGAAGCCGTGGACGACGCAATGACTGATCCTATTGATGCCAGCGGAAATATTGGCAGCGCGGAGTTCACTGTTCATGTGTACGTTTCGGACCCGCTCATTCAAGTTGTCAATCCCGCAGTAGTCAGGGTGACAGTTATCATGCAGAAGAACGCGATGACGCCAGAGGTGGCGCCAACTGCGAAATAATTGCCAGAAATTCAGAATGTAAAATGACCCAGGAAAAACGGCAGCTTTTTGGTACCGATGGAATTCGCGGCGTCGCTGGCGAATTTCCTCTCACCCGCGAAAATACATATTTCATTGGCCGCGCCCTTGGCCACAATCTTTTGAAAAGCAATCCCTCGCCGCGCGTTGTGATGGGGCAAGACACGCGCGAATCGAGCGGCTGGATTGCCGACCGCGTGGGTTGCGGCCTCGCTTCCTGCGGAGTGGAAGTGCATAGCGCGGGCGTGATCACAACCCCGGGCGTGGCCTATTTGGCGCGTTCCCGAGGGTACGCCGCGGGCGTTGTGATCTCCGCTTCGCACAATCCCTGGACGGACAATGGCATCAAGGTTTTTTCCGGCGACGGCTATAAACTCCCGGACGATCACGAGCTTGCCATTGAGCAGGAAATTTTCGCGCTCATTCAGACTCCTCCAGAAAAATCTTCCGTATGCCCCAAACCCGAACCGGCATTACCCGGCAAAGCGGAACTGCGCGCGGCTTACGTCGATTGGCTCGCATCCGGCGTAAATGCCAATCTGCGCAAATTGAACGTTTTGGTGGATTGCGCTAACGGCGCCGCCGCCGCTGAAGCGCCCGAACTCTTTCATACATGCGGTATTCAGGCCACGTTTTTGGCGGTCCAGCCGGATGGAAAAAATATTAACGCTGGCTGTGGCGCTTTGCATCCGCAGGCCGTGGCCCGCGCGGTGGCGGAGGCCAAGGGCAAATACGATCTCGGTATTACCTTTGATGGCGACGCCGACCGCGCTCTCTTCAGCGATGCCGAAGGCCGCATTGTGAACGGCGATGCCGTGCTGCTGCTGGCCGCGCGCGATATGCAGTCACTCGGAACTTTGCGTGGGAATACTGTTGTGGCGACGACTATGTCCAACATGGGTCTGGAGTTGGCGCTCAAAGCTTCCGGCATTCGCATGCTTCGCGCCAATGTTGGCGATAAGTACGTTCTGGAAGAAATGAAGAAAGAAGGCGCATCGCTTGGCGGCGAGCAGTCAGGCCATATTATTTTTCGCGACGGCGAATCCACCACCGGCGACGGGCTTTTGACTGCTCTCCGCGTCATGGAAGTCATGGCCAGAAGAGGAAAGTCTCTGGCCTCGCTGGTCAGCGATCTGAAGGTCTTCCCGCAGACAATCCAAAATGTGCGTGTGCGCGAAAAAATTCCGTTTTCCCAAGTCCCGCAAATTGAT
>JAICKN010000228.1 GCA_025927855.1 Terriglobales bacterium | reverse complement strand
TCACGTCCATGAAGGCGCGGATGCGGCTGGAAATTTCGTCCAGTGAATTCACTTCGAGAGCAAGCTTCATCCGGCGTTCGGAGCCGAACTGATTGATAAGAAGCTGTGCGCCGCGATATCCCTTTACGTTCTCAAATAGCAACGCGGGGCCGCCCGGGTTTCCTTTGGCATCGTTCCCTTTGGAGACGCGGTCGGTGATCTCGGCAATTTCGAGAATCGGGTCGGCTTCCGTCCGGATTCTTTTCAATTCGCCGGAACGCTCAAGCGCGGCGATCCAGTCGCGCAAGTTGTTGTAGGCCAAACGGTCTCCTCAAGCACGGCAGAAATAGGAACTGCTGATTATAAGCGGATGCGCGGTCCTTTTGCCCCATGCCATCCTCGCAGAGCGACAAACCTTTGACAACCGGCAGGCGGGGACAAGCCCAGTTTGGTGCAACAATGGATACGCCATACACATCCATTTAGAGTACGATTCGCAAGGAGCCTGTGTGAAACGAAGAGTGGTCATTACCGGGATGGGCGCCGTCAGCCCGAATGGCACGGGCAACACCGCATTTGCGGAAGCGGCGCTGCAAGGCCGCAGCGGCGTGCGGCGCATTACGCGCTTCGATCCCTCGGAAATTTCCGTACAGATCGCCGGAGAAGTGCCGGACTTCGACGAACTGGCGTGGATAGAGAAGAAGGAACGGAAGCATGTCTCTCGCGTGCTGCCGCTGGCCTTGGCCGCTGCAACCGAGGCTTTGCATCACTCCGGAGTTAATACCAATTCCCTGCCCCTTGAAGAAAAGCGGCGCTTCGGCGTAATCATTGGCTCGGGCGGCGGATCGCAGGAATTTACCGAGGAACAATACCGTCTCTTTTTTCATCAGCAGTACAGCAAGATGAGTTTATTTTGCGTGCCCACAGGCGTCATGGGAACGCTCTCCAGCGAATTGAGTGTACGCTTCGGATTGCGTGGATCGAGCCACGTAATCACCACCGGTTGCACCTCCTCTACCGACGCATTCGGCTATGCTGTGCGGCAGATTCAATCGGGCCGTCTTGACGCCACGCTTACCGGAGGCGCCGATGCGCCCATCGCTCTTGGCATTGTGAAGGGCTTCATCCTGATGAAGATTATGACCGGCAACTGGAACCAGCGGCCGGAGCGGGGTTCACGGCCGTTCAATCTTGACCGGGATGGCTTTGTTCTGGCCGAAGGCGCATGGATGTTTGTGCTGGAAGAATACGAGCACGCCAGGGCCCGCGGCGCAAGAATGCTGGCGGAAATTTGCGGTTATGGTTCCACCTGCGAAGCCTTTCACCGCGTGCGCTTGCAGGAGTGCGGCGAAGAACCAGCCCGGGCCATTGCCCTGGCCATGGAAGAGGCGGGAGTTACGGCACAGGACATTGACTACGTAAACCTGCACGGAACTTCTACCCAGCTCAACGACCGCATTGAAACGCGGGCATTGAAGCTCGCGCTGGGCGAACACGCGCCCCGGGTGCCCATGTCAGCACTGAAGTCACAGATCGGTCATCCGCAGGGCGCTTGCGGCGCGGCCGGGGTTGCGGCGACGATAATAGCGATGCAAAGCGGAACGATTCCGCCGACCATCAATTTAGATAATCCTGACCCCGAATGCGATTTGGACTATGTTCCTGACGTGGGCCGGAAAAAGACGGTGGAGCATGCGATCTGCAACTGCATCGCCTTCGGCTCTAAAAATTCCGCACTGGTTTTGAAGAATTGCGCGTAGGGGAATACACCCGGAGAAGAAGCGGTTAGTGCGCTCCTGCGGCCCATGTGCGTGCGCGCTCCTGGGCCGGCGCAGCGTTCAAGCCGGCTTTGCCTGCATTCATGGCGAAGGCCGGCATTATATTTGTATCCAATTTGAAATTGCCGACGAGCTTTTGCAGGTCCACGGCAAGAGCAGAAACATCCTGGCAGGAGTTGGCGGATTCGCGCGCGCTGGTCGCCGATTTTTCAACCAGTCCGCCAATTTCCTGCAGATTCAAGTTGATCTCTTCTGTGGCCCGGGACTGCTGTGCCGCCGCAGTAGCGATGTGCGTGATCATTTCTCCCACTTGTTCCGCCATGTGAATAATTTCGCGCAGTGAATCGCCGGCTTGGGCGGTAGACTGCACTCCATCCTGCACCTGCCGGGTGCCTTCCTCCATGGCGGAAACTGCCAGGCGGGTCTCGGCTTGGATCGTCTCAATCATCTGCGCAATTTCTTTGGTGGCAGTGGTCGTGCGCTCGGCCAATTTGCGGACTTCATCCGCCACTACAGCAAAACCCCGGCCCTGCTCTCCGGCACGCGCGGCCTCAATGGCGGCATTAAGTGCGAGTAGGTTGGTCTGGTCGGCAATTTCGTCAATCACGCCAATAATTCGGCCAATCTGGTCAGAATTTTTCCCCAGTTCTTCAATCTTACGGGCCGTGGTGCCGACGTAGTCGGCGATAGACCGCATATTGGCCAGTGTCTGGTCCACAATCGTGCCTCCCCGGTGGGCCGTTTCGGAGGCTTTATGGGCCGCCTCGGCTGCGCGGTTGGAATTTTCCGAAACCTGAAGCACGGTGGAGGACATCTCCTGCATGGCGCTTACCAATTGGTGCGTCTGGTCTTTCTGAGTGTCGGCGCTTAGCGCCATGGTCGCGGCTTCGTCTGATATGTGCTCGCTGGTGGAAGCCACACTGTTTGCCACGCCGCTCAAGGCCGCAATCATTTGCTGCAGCCCCTTTTGCATGTCATTGACGGCGCGCGTAAGCTCTGCAATCTCATCACTGGAAGTCGCTTCGATAGCGTCGCCCGTAAGGTCGCCGGAAGCAATGCTGGTTGCGCGATGCAGCAAACGCGCTAGTGTCGTTGAGAACCGTTTTCCCATAAACCACGCCACGGAAACAGCGGAACATATCGCAAATGCGCCAATGATCCACAGGATTAACTGCGTGTTATTGTTGCGCGAGATCAGCACATCAATGTCATGGTTCGTCTTGACCTGCTGGTCATTCATAAAAGTTTGCAACTCCGCGCCAATCTCCCGCCCCTTGGCTGTCGCATCGCTTTTGAGCAAGTCGTATGCTGCGCCCATCTCCTCGCTTTTTTTTGAGCGCGCCAGAAGTTCGATTTTGTCCTGTATCTCTTCGTAGTCTTTAAGCTGGGTTGCAATGGATTCGATTCGCGTCTTGTCGTCGGCATCGAGGTCCCTGGACCGGAGCGTATCTACCGCGGCTGCAACTTTTTCCCAGCTCTCTTTGCGCCTGACTTTAAAGTCGTCCGCATCCTTAGGGTCGTTCCCAAACAGCACATAACCGCGCAACGAAGCGGATGAGGTTGCGGTTTCATACTGGATTTCAGAGGCGGCAATGGCCGCCGGATACCGGATATTTTTAATCTGCTGCTGCAAAGCCGCGCCGCTGCTCAGCCGCATGCTCGCCACTGCGGCGCTAATCAGCATCAGGCAGATGATTGCGCCAAAGCCGGCCATCAATTTGTGAATGATTTTCAGCTTCATAGCGTCACCTGTTTCAGGAATATTCCGGGATAAATTTCGCCGTCGAGCAGGGGCGCCGGGACCGGAGCGACTGGGCGGCTGGCGGCACAGAATGCAGCAGCGATGAAGCTTTCACGAGGGTTGGAACGCTTATTGCAGCGCAAAGTCCACCTCAACTTCTTCGGTTGTCTGCGCGGGAGCTTCCGCGAAAATCCAGTTTTTGGCGCTGGCCGCGGCAGCCTGCCGCAAAAGAGGATGCCCACTAATCACTTTCACGTCCTGAACATGGCCGTCCGGCCCGACCGTCAATTCCAGCTTCACCGCTCCAGATACGCCCATTCGTTTTGCCAATTCAGGGTACAAGGGCGCGACCCGCCTCTTGATTTCCCGCTTATTCGCGCCGAGCAAGGAGCCGCTCAGGACCAGCACAATCAGCCATGTTTTTATGAAACGATGCATTGATGCGTCCATTGGGGCCTATATGGCCCCTATGAATGAATCGGCAGCCATAGCGGGAGCTTTAGGAAGCTCTGGTACGAAGGGTCAGTTACCCGCAATATGTGGAGAGAATGGCGGTCGTGCCAAATGAGGAAGCATGGAATTCAAATTTTGCCAGCGGACTTTTGGAACGTCTCGGCCAACAGCCTCCCGAATGACGAATGTTTGTAGGCAGCCGGGGGATCTTTATCTGTGCAGAGAGTAGCGGTCGGCGCGGTGATGCTTGTCTGCTTCGCGGGCGGAGAAATGTCCGGCACGCTATGCCTGCGCGAAATTTTATTTTCCTGTGCCGCAAAAGTTGCGCATAATTCTCACGGGGATTTTCGCCTGAATTTTTCACAGCCCGCCCTCCCAAATCGCGCTCCTGCTGGCCGCATTCATGGATGACGCGATTTGTCAATACAGTTACCTTCCGGTATCCGAGATTTGCCGTCAGAATCACAAAGGAAGATGGTTGACAAAAAAATTTGAACCGTTAGAATACGCGACTGTTTCCTGCCTGTAGAATTCCAACATGACTACTGAACTTCTTGATTCCGTTTTATTGCAAACTGACTTTCCCGGTCTCCATCTCCACTCCAGCGGCAAGGTCCGCGATATTTACAGCCTGGACGCTGAACGTCTCCTTTTTATCGCGACCGACCGCATCTCAGCATTTGATTACGTGCTGGCAACAGGAATTCCGCACAAGGGCAGCGTGCTCACGCAACTGTCATTGTTCTGGTTTGAGTTTCTCAAGGACGTCGTCCCCAATCACCTGATCACGGCGGACGTGGCGAAATATCCCGAAGAAACGAAGCCGTATGCCCGGCAGTTGCAGGGGCGCTCCATGCTGGTGCGGCGGGCAGAAATGTTTCCCGTGGAATGCGTGGTGCGCGGATATATTTCAGGGTCGGCGTGGAAGGAATACAAGGCCTCAGGGACGGTTTGCGGCATTCAGCTGCCGGCGGGGCTGAAAGAGTCGGACAAGCTCCCGGAGCCCATTTTTACCCCGGCCACTAAGGCCGTTTCCGGGCACGACGAGAACATCTCGTTTGAGGAAATGACGAAGATCCTGGGGAAAGAAGACGGATCCCGCCTGCGCGATCTGAGCATTGCCGTTTATAAGAAGGCGGCGGACTACGCCCTTACAAAGGGCATCATCATTGCCGACACAAAGTTTGAATTCGGGCGCACCGCGGCAGGCATTACGCTC
>JAICKN010000186.1 GCA_025927855.1 Terriglobales bacterium | reverse complement strand
CCAATTGCGTTGATTCCCCCCTTGTTGTCCTGTGTAGGACATAGTCAAACCGTTTTGAAGCCCGTTGTAAAAAATCAGCGAGCACACCAGAGTTCCGGTAGTGTCCTAAAGCTGCGTTGAAGAAAATTCGCGCATTTAATTCGGCGTTCTATTCTCATTCCTAATATGCTCTAGGACGCTCCGAGCTATAACTACCCAAACCGCCAATCCAACTAAGAATGCTGCCCATTCCCAACCGTGCAAGCCTGTCTCCATGGCGCGTGAGATGCCAGCCGCCAAGCCTAGAATAAGGAATGCAATTCCGATTTTTGATTTGCCGCTGATCTTCATGCAGTCAGCAATTCCCGCAGTGTCCATATATGGTCTGCAATCCCCGCTTCAACTTCTTGCATAGCGATTTGGACGTTGTGACGAACATCTGCTGCGCTTATATCAGGTCGTTCAATAATCGCCTTCAGGTGTTCTAGCGCACGATTCAGCATGTACTGTTTGCTTGGTGGCATGGTGCAACTCCTTTGCGACGTTAATAAAGTTTATGTTGTCGGTCAAGCCAAATGATGTAGAAGATTCCGCCATCAATGTATCCAATCATTGGGCATTTACGCCAAAACCTAACCACTGTGAAAGACTGCCGATCTTCGGTAATGTGGGTGGGAATTTTAGTTTTGATTTGTGATCTAGGAATTTTTTCTGTTCCAGAGCCATGCTTGGGAGCTTGGATGATGTCTAGCCATTGCCTTTTGCCAAGTTGCAAAAGGGTACTCGCGAAAGCCGCTTTTTGTTCTTGGGTGCAATCAGCTACACAATAGCCGGGAACAGTATATTGAAGGGAGAATGCAGGGTGCCGCGATCTCCAATCATCAGTAGCGCGAGCTGATTCTGGCAACCTGTCAGCTTGGTCGGCGCGTTTGAGAAGATTTTTATGCTTTGCCAATCTGAGCCTTGAAATATTGCTTCATATCATCGCGATCAATGATTTCCCCTTGGCTCGTTTCTTTCCACGGTAACTCTTGGTGCGTCATATTACGCAGTTTGGTTGCAGAGAACTGACCAAACATTTCCCAAACGTCATTCAGCAGTTCTTTTTCTTGTTCGGTAAATCTTGTCAAATCGGGATACTGCATAGGTATAGGTTGTGCCCCATGCTCCTTGAAAGAGCGATACAGTTCAGGCACAACAGGGCCGTGGGCCCACGCTTCGATAGACTCATAAAATAGTGGACGATCATATTTCGCGAGATGATATCCCTGCGCGTAGTAAACCAGCTTTTGCAGTTTTAGATTGGAAATGGAGTCTCCAGCTTCCTCATCCACAAGCGCGAGAAAATATTTCGCAATGTCGTGGCAGGTCAGCATGACGTAACTCCTCTCTGGAATAGTGTACCTTAAGTGAGCTTTGGCGCATTATTTTTAACCTGAGGTGCTACAGAAGGTTACGCGGATAAAAGTTCGCGCAACGTCCATATGTGGTCGGTAATGCCAGCTTCAACGGCGGGCGAAACTCGCAGCGATTGATGGACGCGGCAAAAATTGTAGTAAGCGAAGTACAGCGCACAAGCGGCTTTCAGGTTATCTAATTTTTTCGAGTATGCATTAGTTAAGCGGGTGAAGCGGCGAAGGCACATGCGAATTGAAAGATTGCTGCGCTCCACATAGCTTGTGCTGATGTGTTTTCGATTAGGCCGACCGTCTCGTATTTTTATTATCGTCTCTATCATGGGAGCTGGAGAATAGCGTCCGGCTGCGTCGTGTTGCCCATGATCGCCATACAGTTTTATTAACTGCGCGAAGTCCGCTTGTCCTGCGAATACATCCTCGACTCCACGGCGATAAAAGTGGAATCCATCTGTAGTGAGTTGGAAGCGATGTTCTTCTGCAATGCGATTGCGAAGCGTAGTGAGGAAAGCATACGTTGTTTCACGATTGCGCTTGCCCACGGTGTAGGCGGGAATCAGTTTGGAATCCGCATCCAACGCGACGAATACCCACGCATCGCCTAGCTCTGGCGAATCCTCTGCTTTCACGTTGCGCTGTTTCTTGCCCACGAAGCACCAGAGCTCGTCTCCTTGAATGCGCTGGCAGCGAAGGCCGCGCATTTTCTCATCCATCAGCTTTATGCAGCGTTCGCCAGCAACTACCAATAACTTGAGAATCGTGTCACGGTGCAATTGCGTAATGCGCTCTGTACTGCGAACGCTGGTGCCTTCGAGCAAAAGCTGAATTGCCAGTAATGCTTTATCTTCGGGAACAATCATGCTTCCGAATAGGCGCGTATGCGTCTCGGTGTAGGTCTTGCCGCACCGTCCGCAACGGAAGCGCAGAAGCCCGTTGCGATGTTTCCCAAACTTGCTGCATTCGATCTGGCATTGTGGCAGACCCCAACTTGCTCCCAATGGAATCGGTAGAGCGGGAGGCTAGCAATTTGCGTGCATTCTGGAATCTAGGAGATGGGCCAATTGTTAACGTGGCGCGTGTCATGGAAAATAACGGCGCGATTGTGTTACGGCATCCGCTCGACGCGGATACTTTGGATGCGCTTTCCGGATGGGCGCAACCCGAAGGATTGCCCTATGTTCTACTCAATAGCGACAAGAACTGTTCTGTTCGATCACGTCTCGACTTAGCCCATGAACTTGGCCATATTGTTCTTCATCGATCAGTGACCGAAACCTCGTTAAAAAAGAGCGAACTTTTTGCGCTCATCGAGAGTCAAGCATTTCGCTTTGGTGCAGCGTTTCTGTTGCCGGAAGAACCATTTCTTTCGGATTTATACTCCATCTCTCTCGATGCTTTAAAAGTCTTAAAGCGCAAATGGAAAGTATCGATTGCAATGATGATTGAAAGATTGAAGCACCTAAACGTCATCGATGCCGATCAGCACAAGCGACTGCGAATTAACTATGTGGGTCGTAAATGGACGAGAGAAGAACCTTTTGATGATGAGATATTGATAGAGGAGCCGAGTGTTGTTTCTTCGGCATTCCGAATGATGGTCGGCGAAACATTCAATCCCTAGAGCAAATTAGCGTAAACACTGGATTCAGTGCACATTGGCTGAAAACATTGATGAGCGCATCCGCCGATTCATTGAGCCCACCACCGCAAGTTGGATTGAAAGTTTTGCCTTTCCGCAGAATGGGTTGATGAAAACTGGAGGGCGGCTAGCTGGTGCTAGGAGCGGACTTATAATCCGCGATACCTTGCCGGGTACGGAGTTCGATTCTCCCGCCCTCCTCTCAGTATTGTACTTGATCTGTCAATTCGCCTTGGTTTGCTTGGCAGGTCGTCCGCCCTTATTCTCTTTCCGCATGGACGCTATTTTGCGGAAGTATTCGGGGCCGCGCTTAGCAGTTTCCTTCCCGCCTTTTGCTCCTAGCGCGGCCGCTGGTGATTGCTCCAAAAGATCATCAGCGAGATGCACAGCAGCCGTCAGGAGCTCGTGGGCGCGTTGGGAACGTCCTTCCGGCAGGTTAGTAGTAGTTAGCAGGTCTTGCGCTTGTGCTATAAGAGTGCGGAGAGAACGCAGATCGTTTCGCTTTACCATGCAGCAAAATTAGCACCTATGAAATTCGGATGCAATCGCTTGCTGTTTTCTTCAACGCAAGTTTAGGACACTACCAGAGTTCCTGCATCTCACTCTTCATCGGCAACTTGTGCGATCATTCTTCTTTGCGATCATCTTCTGGGGAGTCGTTATCTATGAAAAAGCGCGGTATCGCGTTCGGGCTGGGGGCATTGGCGTTTGTTCTGGTGTTATTGTCGCTGGGCTGTGGAGGCAACGGTACGGCACAGTTCAGGATTGTGCAGGCCTCGCCCGCCGTTCCCACCTCCAACGTCGTGATAGACGGCACGACGCAGGCCGATACGATGACCTATGGAAGCGCCTCCAGCTATGTACAAATCCGCTCCGGTAGCGCCCACGTCCAATTCATTCCAGTCAACACGACCACTCCCACGCTTGATACCCACGTCAGCCTGGGATCGGACACCAATTCCACTTTGGTGATTTCCGGCCTTGCGGGAAATATTTCCACCACTCTTCTGAGTGACAGCCAGACCATCCCCACCGCCGGGGATTTCAGTCTTCGCATTATGAATGCCGCGCCGAGCCTGGGTCCGGCCGACGTTTACATTGTTCCCTCCGGCACGAACATTGCCTCCGCCACCCCGGCGATAAGCGCGCTCGCATTTCAAAGCGTCTCGCCATATTCCAGTTTTACCGCGGGCACATTCCAGATTTTCTTTACCATTCCCAATACCAAAACCTCGTTGTTCGACCCGCAAAATATTTCTTTTTCGTCGGCACAAAACCGGACGATCATCGTTCTTGACGGGCCGGTCAGTGGCTTCACTACGGTGACGCTTGCGGACCTCGATTGAGCCGGCAGTTTTGACCGCAAAGAAGCAAGGTCCCCTTCCAAACTGCTGTAAAATGTTTAAGATTGATATTTCATTCTTGACTTTGCCGAAGTGACTATGCCAGTAACTCAGGAAGATATTCTTGGCGCGCTGAAGGAATGCTACGACCCTGAAATTCCCGTCAACATTGTGGATTTGGGACTCATCTACGATGTGAAACTCGAGAACGCGAAGAGCAACGAAGCAAACGCCGCAGGCGCAAGTCCGGAATCCACAGCGGGAGAATCCTTGCCCGGCGATGAACAAGACGTCACGGTGGATATGACCCTGACCGCTCAGGGCTGCCCGGCTCATGTAACCATCAGCGATCAGGTGAAAGCCCGGCTTGAGCAGCTGCCCGGCATTCGCAACGCCAGCGTGAATGTGGTCTGGAGCCCGCCGTGGACGCCGGAGCGCCTCAGTGCGGAGGCCCGCAAGACTTTGGGCATTGAATAGTTTTTAAGGGCATTGCTCTTCGCCAAAAGCATTTTGCTTTGCAATTACCGGACCCCCGCTTTTATAGACGTAAAAAGCAATATGTACCCCGAAACGAGGTCTTGAACTCATGATCCGCAAGTGTGCCCTCATCGTCGTTGTGGTTGGCTTTTTACTTTCGCTACAGTTCAGCGCCGTGGCGCAAAATGCGGCGGAAGCCCCGGCAAAGCCGCTTCCGTTTGTCAGCACCATTTTTGGCGACAACATGGTGATGCAACGCGGTAAGGCGAACACCATTTGGGGATGGTCCGATCCCGGCGACCAAGTTCAGGTCGAGATCGCCGGCAAGACTGCATCGGGCGTGGCAGGGCCTGACCGCCGCTGGCAAGTGGAAATTCAACCCCCGCATGTGGGTGGCCCGTACACAATGACCATCAAAGGCCGCCAGACGGTGGAGTTGCACAATGTTCTGGTAGGCGACGTTTGGCTGTGCGGCGGCCAATCTAATATGGAGGTCGGCCTGCGAGTAGCGCGTAATGGCGAAGAAGACATTAAGGCTGCAAATTACCCGCAAATACGCTTTTTCACGGTTGGGAGTCATGTTTCCTACCATCACAACGACGTCGTCGCGGGTGAATGGAAAGTAGTCTCACCAGAAACAGCGGCGCGCCTTTCGGCAGTGGCCTTCTATTTTGCGCGAAAGCTGCAGTCGGAAATCCATGTTCCCATCGGCCTGGTCGTAGATGCCGTCGGCGGAACTCCCGCCGAGGCGTGGACGAGCGCGGATGCGCTCCGGCCGCTTCACGACTTCGATGTTCCCCTAGCGGAACTCGACAAGCTGGCTTCCGAAAACGCGCCGGAATACGGAAATTACGTCATGCACTGGTATGACCAGTACGACATCGGCCTCAAGGGAAATTGGGCCGCGCCTGATTTCAATGACTCTTCATGGAAGGAAGTTGACGTTCCAGGCGGCTTCGCCGAACTCGGAGTCCCGGAAACGCCCGCGGTCGTCTGGTTCCGCAGGGAAATTACTCTTCCCGATCCGCTTCCTGCGGGCCGCGCCATGTTGTTCCTCGGCTCGATTGAACGCATGGACACCGCATACATCAACGGAACTGAAGTCGGCGCCAGCGCATGGGTAGAGAATCCGCGCGTCTACTTCATTCGCCCTGGCGTACTGAAGCCGGGAAAGAACACTATTGCGATTCGCGTGTTCAAGACAAAGCCACAAGGCGGATTTCTCGCCAAGCCCGACGTATTGCGCCTGATGCTCGGCGATAGAACGAGCGTTCCGCTTGCCGGCAAATGGAAAGCGCAGTTAAGCGTTGATGCGCGTTCGCCGCATCCCATGCCGATTGGCTTTGAAAATTGGCCGGTAATGCCCTCTGTGCTTTACCGGGGAATGCTCGAACCCATCGCTCCGCTCTCCATCACGGGCGCGCTTTGGTACCAGGGCGAGCAGAATTCGGACCGCGGATATCAGTACCGCAAAATTATGCCGGTCACCATCGAAGACTGGCGGAAACTTTTCCAGCAGGGTGATTTTCCGTTTTATATCGTGGAACTGCCAAGGTTTGCGCCGCACAGCACAACTCCTACCGATGACGGATGGGCGGACATACGGGAATCGCAAGCCCTTGCGGCTGCCAGCGTTCCCAAGTCTTGCCTGGCCGTGACGATAGACACGGGAGATGCCGAAAATCTTCATCCGCGGGACAAAGAGCCCGTCGGCGACCGTCTGGCTTTCTGCGCCCTCGCGAAGTACTATCACAAGCATGTGGTTTACTCAGGGCCAACTCTCGCTTCTGTG
>JAICKN010000266.1 GCA_025927855.1 Terriglobales bacterium | reverse complement strand
CCCGTGAACGCGCTGCATGGCGGTTTCAATTACGGGCGTAGTCTCTGTGGAGTACTTGACGGTGCGAACGGTGGCTTCAAAGTAGCCTTCCGCGTTCTTGAGATCGAGGATCTTGCCCCGCTCAACGCCTTCCACCAGCACCTTGATGTTGCCGTCAGGGAGCTTGAGATTCTGGACGATATTGGCGATGGTGCCGACCTGGTAAATCTCGTGGGGCTTGGGCTCGTCCACGCTGGCGTCATGCTGGGTGGCCAGGAAGATCTTGCGGTCTGAGGCCAGTGCTTCTTCGAGCGCGCGCACGCTGGATTCGCGGCCCACAATAAATGGGGTCATCATGTAAGGGAAGATGACCACATCGCGAATGGGCATCATGGGAAGCCGGCGTGTTTCGAATTTTTCCTTGTTTTGAGTCACTATTTAACCTTTATGAATCCGCCCGTCAGCACCATCAATATGCAAGACGGGGTGGCTGTACCTCAAGAATATCACGCGATGCAACCTCCCTGGTTGCAAAGAAAGTGCACTCCTGTTGAAGTTCAAGCAAAATCAGCGTCTTAGAACGTCTGTAACCAGGTCACCTGCAGCCACCTTGGTTCGTTCCTAAGACTCATAACGCCGGGCAGGCGGTTTAAGGTCAAAAAAGCGAACCGCCTGCCGAAGCAGGCGGTTTGACAATTGTAGGAAGTGATTAGCCTGCTTTTTCCATTGCGGGCAGGGAAATATCACGGCGTTCCACCATTTCTTTGGTGACCTCAAATTCCTTCACGCGCTTCTGGCTGGGAAGGTGGTACATGAGATCCAGCATCATTTCTTCCAGGATCATGCGCAGGCCGCGTGCTCCCACTTTGCGCTGCATGGCTTCGCGGGCGATCGCGGCCAGCGAACCATCTGAAAAGCGCAGCTTCACGTTCTCAAACTCGAACATGCGCTGGTACTGCTTGATGATGGCGTTGCGAGGCCTGGTCAGAATTTCAATCAGGGCGGCTTCGTCCAGATCATTCAGGATGCCGACGACGGGCAAGCGTCCGACAAACTCAGGAATGAGTCCGAAGCGAACCAGATCCTGAGGCTCGGCGCGCTGGAGAAGTTCCGTATCGCGCTTGCTGGCTTCAGTAAATTCTTTTTCCTTCTGCTCGCTGGTGCGGAAGCCCATTGACTTCTTGCCGATGCGCCGGGCCACGATCTTCTCAAGGCCGACAAACGCGCCGCCGCAGATGAACAGTATGTTGGTGGTGTCAACCGGCGTGAACTCCTGGTGCGGATGTTTGCGCCCGCCCTGTGGAGGAACGTTGGCGATGGTGCCTTCGAGAATCTTAAGAAGCGCCTGCTGCACGCCTTCGCCGCTGACGTCACGGGTGATGGAGGGGTTTTCGTCCTTACGGCCGATCTTGTCGATTTCGTCGATGTAGATAATGCCGGTCTGGGCGCGGCCCACGTCACCATCGGCGGCCTGGAGCAGCTTGAGAACAATGTTTTCCACGTCCTCGCCCACATAGCCGGCTTCGGTCAGCGTGGTGGCGTCAACAATGGCGAAAGGCACATCGAGCATGCGGGCCAGCGTCTGGGCCAGCAGAGTCTTGCCGGTGCCGGTGGGGCCGATGAGGAGAATGTTGGACTTTGCCAGTTCAACTTCATTGCCCTTGGCGCGATTCATATGAATGCGCTTGTAGTGGTTGTAAACCGCCACTGAAAGCTTCTTTTTGGTCTGGTCCTGACCGATGACGTATTCGTCCAAAAACGCTTTCACTTCCTGCGGCTTAGGCAGGTGGTTGGGGGCCGCAGCGGCATGGGACTCGCTGCGATCGTCTTCAAGGATGGAGTTACACACGGCCACGCACTCATCACAGATGTAAGCGCGCGGATAATCACTGGGGGAAGAAATGAGCTTGGCCACAGCGTCCTGCGACTTGTGGCAGAAGGAACAACGAAGGGTCTCTTCCGGCGACCTAGGTTTCACAGTAACTCCTTGATGAGCAGACCTTTTTACAAACTCGGCCAAGGTCCGGCGAATACGCATCAACTACTTATGTTTATAGATGATGTCGTCGATTATCCCATATTCCTTAGCTTGCTGGGCGTTCATAATAAAATCCCGCTCCACGTCTTTCTCCACCTTCTCAAGCTTTTGCCCGGTATGCCTGGCCAGCATTTGATTGGTGATCTCTCTCATACGCAGGATTTCTCTTGCATGTATATCAATATCCGTGGCCTGGCCACTAAGGCCGGACATCAAGGGCTGATGAATAAGAATCCTAGAAGTGGGTAGGGCAAAACGCTTACCGGCCGCCCCGGCGCACAAAAGGGTTGCGGCCATACTGGCCGCTTGGCCACAGCAGATGGTCATCACGTCAGGACGGACGAACTGCATGGTGTCATAGATGGCCATACCCGCCGTAATCGATCCGCCGGGGGAGTTGATATAAAGCTGGATATCTTTTTCCGGGTCTTCGGCCTCCAGAAACAGGAGTTGAGCAATGACGAGATTGGCAATAGTGTCGTCAATTGGGGTGCCGATAAAAATGATGTTGTCCCGCAGGAGCCGGGAGTAAATGTCATAAGCGCGCTCGCCGCGGCTTGTCTGCTCAACCACCATTGGTACTAAAGCCATATTCCCCTTCTTCCTCCATCAAAAAACTTTGTGTGCCAGCGGGCAACTGCTGCGCTGCCAATTACCCAGCCTGTTCGTATAAAAAGTTTAACGCTTTTTCTCCGCGCAGGCGGGCCCGGATGCGCTCAAGGCCCTCCTCTTGAGTGAGCTGCTTGCGTACGTCATCCGGCGACTGCTGCGTATGGTACGCAAGAGAGACAATTTCGCGATCAAGTTCTTCGTCCGTAACCTGAATATTCTCTGCATCTGCGATTTTGTGCAGCAAGAGCCCGGATTTTGCCTCTTTGATTGCGGCCGGCTCCTGCGCGGCACTGAGCCGGCGGAAATCCATACGCTTCATGTCTTCTTTGCGCATGCCCTGGGCCGCCAGCGCGCGCAGACCGCGTTCCAGCCGGAGCCCAATGTGGTGTTCCACTATGGAACGGGGCACGGGGAATTCATGCTTTTCAATTAGCGCGTCAATCAGCTTCTCCTTGGCTTCATGCTCCGCGTCATGCTGGCGCTGGTCGCGCAGGTTCTCGCGGATCATTTCCTTGAGCTTGTCCAAAGTTTCAATCTCCGGGCTCAATTCCTTGGCGAAATCATCATTCATCTCGGGCAGAGATTTTTTCTTAAGGGAATTCACTTTCACATGGTAGGAGAATGTCTTTCCCGCCAGCCTGCGATCATGGAAATCATTGGCATACGTGACTTCAAATTCCTTTTCCTCGCCTGCTTTTACCCCACGCAGATTTTGCGAGAATTCGGGAACCGTTGTGGGCGATCCGATTTCTACGAGAACGTCATCCATCTTCACAGGTTCCACAGGTTTTGCCTGCTTTGGTTGCGGCGCTGCCTCGGCTCCGGGAGAATCTTCTTTCGGCGTCGCCGTGAAGGCCACCTGGGCGAAGTCTCCGTCTATGAGGGGCCTATCTTCTTCTACAGGATCAAAGCTTGCCTGGCGTTCCTGGAGGGCCTTGATCTCGGCTTCAACATCTTCATCTGTGACCTGAATGTTCGGCTTTTCTATCTTGATGCCTTTGTAATCTCCCAGTTCGATTTCCGGCATCACGTCAAAGCTGGCGGTAAAGCGGATTGCCTCTCCAGGATTCGCTTTCAGGTCAGTAATGGAAGGGGCAGAAATAGGCTTGTATCCACCGGACATTACTGCCACCCGGAAATACTCAGGAACCATGCGCTCCAGGAGCTCTTCACGAAGCTGTTCAGCAAAGCGGCTGCGCACGACGCTGGCGGGCACTTTGCCTTTCCGAAAACCGGGCACGCGCGCCTGTTTGGAGTATTGCTGGACCAGCGTCTCTTCCCGCTCTGCTACCTCTTCGGCAGGAATTTCCACAGTGACCTGCTGCCGGCAAGGATCCGGGGCTGGCTGAGCGCCTTCTGCAGAAGCGGTTTCAGTGGCCACCGGGCCGGGTTCGGGTACAGGATTTTCGGCTGGTTTATTTTCAGTATT
>JAICKN010000118.1 GCA_025927855.1 Terriglobales bacterium | reverse complement strand
AGGCGGATAGAAATCGGCAGCTTGCCCCGAAACTGGCGGCATACGCCCCCGTCTCCTCAGCTGACCGAATATGGGGATGACTTCGTGAAAAAAGCGGAGAATGCAATTTTGATCGTCCCCTCGGCGCTCGCTCCCAGTGAAAATAACTGGCTGATTAATCCGCTGCACTCTGAATTCAAGC
The DNA here is from genome assembly GCA_025927855.1 of Terriglobales bacterium. Taxonomy (GTDB): domain Bacteria; phylum Acidobacteriota; class Terriglobia; order Terriglobales; family Acidobacteriaceae; genus JAICKN01. The sequence goes on along the minus strand of JAICKN010000118.1, from coordinate 9,667 downwards.
AAATCACAATCAATAAGCCCGAGCCGTTAAGTTACGATCCGCGAATGTTTGGAAAGCACACGCGCCAGCGAAGACATTCCTGAATGGGCCTAGAGATTGAGGCCGCGCAGGCAGTACTTGATTTCGGAGCTGATTTCCTTCACACGCATCCCATCCTGGCCCATGAGCTTGCAGGCCAGCGCCGCGCGTGGTTGGCTCCCTTCGCCCATATCGAAGGAAACGCGGCAGTATTGGCAGTCTTCGTTCCAGCAGAAGCGGCCGTAAGCCACAGACTCCGGCTGCAAGAATTGAAAACAGCGCAGGAGAGTGTTGTTTTCCGGAACTTCAAAGTCTTTCCCCAGAATCTGGATTTTAACCAGCTTGGTGTAAGGCCGGAAAAGTGAGGGCGAGGCCGTCATGCTGGATGCATTGTAGGCACAATCGCAGCAGTTTGAAGCTGACAAAAGTAATCCGCGCATAACTCCGGCGGCACCCGGACAGGCGTCGTTCCTTCCGGGACTTTCGTCGAGCATGTTCGCCCGATGCCATGAAATTGCAATAGGCCCCGGCACTTACCGAGTTTATGCGTGACGGTGATGACGATGATGCCGCTTATGGTGTTTATGATGATGTGCCTGCGTCGTTGAGACCAGAACATCTGACATTTGTGAATTTGAGACCGACGGCTGCGCAAAACCGACGCCTGTGCACAATATGGCAAATACAAAACTCCAGAGCAGATATTTCATCTAATAAACCTCCGATGGCAGATCATAACCCAGGTATCTGAAAAAAGTTTTGCGGACCAAAAGAAGGTATAAGCACGTTGGTTCAGGCTTTCGCGCGAAACGACAAAGTCTGATTGACAAGAAATGCTACCGCAGCTCTTCCATCACCTGCTGCAACACTTCCCTGCCGGGACGGACGGTTGATTGCGGCAAGTGGGCGAGCGGCTGATCGGTCATATTCAGCAGATCGAGAAAACTGGGCGCCTTCGGATTCACGTAAAAAACTCCAGTCAAAACTTCACCTTTCTCGTGCGCTTCGGTCAGGCGGTGAATGGCGCTGGTGCGGTTCGTGGGATCGTAGTCCTCTTCCAGCTTGCGTAGGCGCAGACGCGATCCGTCATGCATGGTCACTTCTACGGTTGTGCCGGGATCATATTCCACGGAAATATCAGCGAATGCGGGAACAAAATCAATTTCCTGCAGCGGTTCCTCGTGGTCAATCATGTATTTATAAGACTTGGTCGAGCCTTCGTGGTCGTTGAATGTGACGCAGGGAGAGACCACGTCGAGCATGACCGTCCCTTCATGCGCGATGGCGGCTTTCAACATGCCGAGCAACTGGCGCTTGTCTCCGGAGAACGACCGACCCACGAAACTTGCGCCCATGGAAATGGCAAGAGCGCAGGTGTCAATGGGAGGAAGGTCGTTGACCACCCCGGTCTTCAGCTTTGATCCAAGGTCTGCGGTCGCGGAGAACTGCCCCTTGGTGAGGCCATAGACGCCGTTATCTTCGATAATGTAAATCAAGGGCAGATTGCGGCGCATGAGGTGAATGAACTGCCCAATGCCGATGGAGGCCGTATCGCCGTCGCCGCTCACTCCCAGGGCCAGCAAACTGCGGTTGGCGAGCATAGCTCCGGTCGCAATCGAAGGCATGCGGCCGTGCACGGAGTTGAAGCTGTGCGAGCGGTTCATGAAATAGGCAGGGCTTTTTGAAGAGCAGCCAATGCCACTGAGCTTGGCCACGCGTTCGGGCTGCACTCCCATTTCATACATCGCGTCAATGATGCGTTCAGAAATTGCGTTGTGGCCGCAGCCCGCGCAGAGGGTGGTTTTTCCGCCGCGATAGTCGAGCACAGCGAGGCCAATGCGGTTTGTTTTTGGGGCCGGCGTGCTGCTTGGAGTGGTCGCCATTTTACTTGCCCTCCATGGTCATAAGTTCATCGGTAATTGAGCGGGCATCGAGCGGCAGGCCGTGAATGTGGGCCATACTGCGCAGGCGGCCTGCGAGGGACGGTTCGACATCCAATTTCAGCAGGCTGAGCATTTGCGCATCGCGATTCTGTTCGACGATATAGACACGCTCGTGCTGCTGCACAAACTCATGCACTTCGCGCGTGAATGGATAAGCGCGCACCCGCAGGTAATCCGTTTCCACGTTGTATTCCTGGCGTAGTTGGTCGCGGGCCTCAATCAGCGCCCAGTGCGAGGTGCCGAAGCCGATAAAGCCAATTTTAGATTTTCCGGTTTCCACCTGCGGACGCGGCACAAATGAGCGCGCCGTCTCGAATTTGCGGTTCAGGCGCTCCATGTTGTTTTCGTAATCGTCAGGGCGTTCGCTGTACTGGGACTTTTCGTTGTGTCCGCTGCCGCGAGTGAAGTAAGCTGCGCCGGGATGGTCGGTTCCCGGTAATGTGCGGTAAGGAATGCCATCTCCATCTACATCCTTGTAACGGGCAAAGCTGCCCAGGCGCTGCAACTCTTCCTTGCTTAAAACTTTGCCGCGATCAATGGGCTTCTCTGGATATTGGAAAGGATCAGCCATCCAGTTGTTCATGGCCAGATCGAGATCGGAAAGGACAAAGACAATCGTCTGGAATTTTTCTGCCAACTCAAAAGCGTCCTGCGCCATGGTGAAACACTCTTCCACCGACGCCGGCAGGAGCAAAATGTGTTTGGTATCACCATGAGAGAGCACGGCGGTGGAAAGCAAGTCGCCCTGCGAGGTGCGCGTGGGCAGGCCAGTGGAAGGGCCAACGCGCTGGATGTCCCAGATGACTCCGGGGACTTCGGCGTAATAAGCCAGGCCCACAAATTCCGCCATCAGAGAAATTCCCGGCCCGGAGGTCGCAGTCATGGCACGCGCGCCAGCCCAACCCGCGCCTACAACCATTCCGACGGCCGCCAGTTCATCTTCCGCTTGCACAATGGCAAATGTTGCCTTGCCATCCGCTCCAATACGGAAGCGCTTCATGTAATCAATCAGGTGTTCCGGCAAAGAAGAAGAGGGCGTGATGGGATACCAGGCGACGACTGTAACCCCGGCGAACATGCACCCCAGCGCACCGGCAGAGTTGCCGTCAATAATAATTTTGCCGCTGGTGGCGTTCATGCGCTGCACAAGATAGGGATCTTTCTTGGCGAGGCTTGCGGCGGCGTAATCGAACCCAGCCTGCACGGCACCCCAGTTCAAATTCGCGGCCTTTACTTTTTTGGCAAATTGCTTCCGCAGCGCCTTCTCGACTTCTGCCATGTCAATTTCGAGCAGCTTCGCCAGCACTCCGACATAAATCATGTTTTTGACGAGTTTGCGGAGCTTTGCTTCCGGACAGACGGTCGCCACAATCTTGTCGTAGGGCACGGCGTAGAACGTCAAATCATTGCGCAAAGAATTTAAATTCAACGGCTCGTCATAGAGGACCGCCGCGCCGGGCGCGAGCGCCAGCACATCTTCGCGCGCGGTTTCAGGGTTCATGGCAATCAGAAAATCAATTTCTTTTTTGCGCGCGACGTAACCGCTTTTGTTGGCGCGAATGGTGTACCAGGTAGGCAATCCGGCGATATTCGAAGGAAATAAATTCTTGCCGGAAACAGGGATGCCCATTTGAAAAATGCTGCGCAGCAGGACCGTATTCGAGCTCTGCGAACCGGAGCCATTCACGGTCGCCACCTGAATACTCATGTTGTTGACAATGCGCTCCGCGCCGGCGTTTTGAGCCATGCCACGAGGCGCTAAATCCGTACTAGCCATTCCGATCCTTTCCCGTGAAACGCGGGCGCTCCCCCGCTAGAAGCAATTTTGGCTTTCCGTAAACTCTTAATTATACGGCAGTAAGACGGGGGTGAACGAACACAGCCCAGTGAAGTGCCCAAATTTGCAATTAAACGTTCGTCTTGAAGAATTGAGCCATATTGCGGAATTTTTTGTAGCGGGAATCAAGTAAAGACGGAATGGGTAAGACCTTGAGCGTGGCGAGATGTTTTTGCAATGCGGAATCGAGAAGAGCGGCAGCTTTTTCATGATCGGTGTGCGCGCCGCCTTCAGGCTCTTCGACGATTTCATCTATGCAGCCGAGTTCCATCAGGTGAGGAGCGGTAATGTGCAGGGCCTCGGCCGCCAACTCTTTTTTAGTGGCATCGCGCCACATGATGGAAGCACAGCCTTCCGGCGAAATGACGGAGTAGACGGAATTTTCCATCATCAATACGCGGTCGGCAACGGCGACGGCGAGCGCGCCGCCGCTTCCGCCTTCCCCAGTAATGACGGTGAGAATTGGCACATGAAGCCGTGGCATCTCGCGCAGATTGCGGGCAATGGCTTCTGCCTGGCCGCGCTCCTCCGCTCCCAGGCCCGGATAAGCGCCGGGAGTATCCACAAACGTAAAAATGGGACGGCCAAACTTTTCGGCAATTTTCATGGCGCGCAATGCCTTGCGGTAACCTTCGGGATGGGCGTACCCGAAATTGCGGTACACCTTTTGCTTGGTGTCGCGGGCTTTTTGATGGCCGATGACCATTACATCTTCGTCATGAAAACGCGCCATCCCGCACACGATAGCGGGATCATCGCCAAAGCCGCGATCGCCGTGAATCTCGCTCCAGCCGGTAAAAATGCGTTCTATGTAATCGAGGGTATAAGGACGTTGCGGATGGCGGGCAAGTTCGGTTTTGTACCATGCGCCGCGAAACTCTTCCAGTTCCTTGCGCAGGACTGAGATGCGCTCATTCAACTGCTGGATTTGCTGCTGGGTCTCGTCACTTTGAGCCGCAACCTGCGCGCTGCCCTGTTCTGGATTTTTCGGCAGGGATTCCAGGCGGGCGAGTTGTTGCTGAATTTTCTCCAGCTCCTGCTGTGCTTTGGGTGCAAGTTCCATTGTGTTCCCGTTCCTATTGGCCCATTGCGCTTCCACCATGGAAAGCAGGAGTTCTGCTCCGGCGACCGATTGCGGGGCATCGGTTTTGTCAGCAGGCGTGGATTGTCCACTCAACCGCATATCAGGGGAGGATTTCATCAATCCGCGGATCATTCGATCACGCGCACAGCGCCGCGGCCACAAAGCTCCTCAACGCTGGCGATGAACTTACGATCCGGTAAAACATTATAGCCCTCCGCCTCCATTACCACCATGAAATCCCCTTCACGTTCCACGTCAAACAACAGCTTGGCTTCCCCTTTGCTGCGAACACAAAGCGAATGCAAGGCGTCCACAGTAAGTTCGCTTACCGAGGTAAGCGGAACGCGGATGCGCAGCGATTTCGGCAGAGGCACTTTCGCATCTTCAAGCGGCTGAATGTCAGCAACCGTAAGTTTGGTATTCGCGCCTTCTTCGCTGCGGACTCCGCCCTTAATTAAAACAGGCACTTCGAGTTTTGTTTTTTCCTGCAGGCGCTTATACGCCTCGGGAAAAACAATCATCTCGATGGACCCGGTCATATCTTCTAATGCGCCCTGCGCGTAGAAGTCGCCCCGCTTGGACTTCAATACGCGCAGATTGGTAATGATTCCGGCAGTGCAGAGCGTTTCATCCTTTCCAGTGGAAGCTTTCATCGCGGAAAGCTCGGCTGTACTCAGAGCACGCAGGCCTTCCAGCTTGTCCCGGTATTTTTCCAGGGGATGCCCGCTGATGAAGAAACCTAGAATTTCTTTCTCGGCGGCAAGGCGAGTGTATTCATCCCAGTCGGGAGTGTTGGGAAGGTGGTCATTTGTGGGGTGGGCCGCTTCGTTCTCGAAAACGCCGAACAATCCATGCTGGCCGCTCTCGGCATCGCGGTGCGCCTTCTGTGCCTGTTCCATAGCTTTATCAAGCACGGCCATGAGCTGGGCGCGGCGGCCAAGCGAATCCATAGCTCCGCTCTTGATGAGTGACTCCAGCACGCGCTTGTTGAGCAGGCGCAAATCCACGTTTTCACAAAATTCAAAGATAGTTCGGAATTTTCCCAGCTTTTTGCGCGCGGCGACGATGGATTCGATGGCATTCGCGCCGACATTTTTCACCGCAGCCAGGCCAAACCGGATAGCGCGTCCATGAGGCGTAAAGTTGGCGTCGGAGACGTTAATGTCCGGCGCTTCGACGGGAATTTCCATCTCGCGGCATTCGTTGATGTACTTCACAACATCATCCGTGCTGCCGGTGACCGAAGTGAGCAGGGCAGCCATAAATTCCACGGGATTATGCGTCTTGAGATAGGCGGTGTGATAAGCGAGGAGCGCGTAGGCTGCGGAATGGGATTTATTGAATCCGTAGCCGGCAAACTGCGCCATCAGGTCAAAAATCTTTTCGATCTTCTTGGCCGGAAAATTGCGCTCGGCCGCGCCCTTCAGAAAACGTTCCCGCTGCTGCGCCATTTCTTCGGGCTTCTTTTTGCCCATGGCGCGGCGGAGCAGGTCAGCTTCACCGAGAGAATATCCGGCGAGGCGGTTGGCAATCTGCATCACCTGTTCCTGGTAGACGATGACGCCAAGCGTTTCCTGCAGGATTTCTTTTAACTCTGGCAATTCATATTCGATTTTTTTGCGGCCGTGCTTGCGGTCAATGAAGTCATCAATCATGCCGCCTTGAATAGGGCCGGGACGGTAGAGCGCGTTGAGGGCGGTTAGGTCTTCGATGGAATCCGGCTTGTAGCGGCGCAAAACGTCGCGCATACCGTGCGATTCAAACTGGAAGACGCCGGAAGTCAAAGCGGTGTGAAATACCTTCTCGTAGGTCACGGCATCGGTGAGCGGAATATCCTGCAACGAAATCTTCTGCCCCGTGGTTTGCGCAATTAATTTAACGGCATCATCAAGAATGGTCAGGGTCGTCAGGCCGAGGAAATCCATCTTGAGCAGGCCCATTTTCTCAATGGCGCCCATGTCGTAGGCGGTAACGATTTCGTCGTTTTTCGTTTTATGGAGCGGAACAAGTTCAGTTAAAGGCCGGGGAGAAATCACAACCCCAGCGGCATGCACTCCGGAATTGCGAACCAGTCCTTCCAGTTTTTTGGCGGTATCAATGAGCTGGCGGATTTGCGCGTCATTCTCATATGCCTGCTGTAATGACGGAGATTCTTTTAAGGCGTCTTCTATCGTGATATTAAGCTGCGTGGGCACCATTTTGGCGATGCGGTCAACATCGCTGTAGGGGATCTCCATGGCGCGGCCAACATCTTTGATGGCGGCCTTGGCCTGCATCGTGCCAAAGGTGATGATCTGCGCGACATTTTCCCGGCCGTATTTTTCCGTGACATATTTGATCACTTCGCCACGGCGGTTCATGCAGAAGTCAATATCAATATCCGGCATGGAAACGCGCTCCGGATTCAGGAAGCGCTCGAAAAGCAACTCATGCTGGAGCGGATCAATATCCGTAATGCCCATGGCGTAGGAGACAAGCGATCCAGCGGCTGAACCGCGGCCCGGCCCAACGGGAATGTCGTGTTCTTTGGCGTAGCGGATAAAATCCCACACAATCAGGAAATATCCGGAAAACTTCATCTGCCGGATGATTTCAATCTCCCACGACAAGCGCTGTTCGTAATCTGTCAGCTTGTGCTTGAGCTTGCCCTGCGCTTCCAGGCTGCGCAGCGTTTCCGCGCGGCGGGCGAACCCCTGGCGGGTGACATGCTCGAAATAGCTGTCGAGCGTAGCGCCTTCCGGAACATCGAATTGCGGAAATGGGTTACTGACTTTTTCTATTTTCAGGTGGCAGCGCTCGGCAATATCCAGAGTTCGCGAGAGCACAGCGGGCGAATCTTTGAAGACGCGGTACATCTCATCGTGGCTCTTCACGAAGAAGTCGGTGCCCTGGAACTTCATCCGGTTCGTGTCCTGGATGGACTTGCCGGTCTGGATGCAGACCATTACGTCCTGTGCGTGCGCATCTTCCTCGCACAAATAATGGCTGTCATTCGTCGCGACAAGAGGAATCTCCAGTTCTTTTTCCAACTGAAACAGGCCGGGATGGATGCGGTGCTCCATCTCCAATCCCTGGTCCTGAATTTCCAGAAAAAAATTGCCTTTGCCGAAGATGTCGCGATACGTTGCGGCAGCATCCCGGGCATATTCGTATTTTTCTTCGGTAAGAAACTCAGCGACTTCGCCCTTCAGGCAGCCGGAAAGCCCGATGAGGCCGTTGCTGTGTTCTGCCAGAAACTTCTTGCTTACCCGCGGCTTGTAATAGAAACCGTGCAGCGAAGCTTCGGAGGTGATCTTCGCGAGATTGCGGTAGCCTTCTTCATTTTCGGCGAGCACCAGCAGGTGATTGTAGCTGTCGCCTTCCGGGCGCATGCGCTCGATGTTGTGGTCTTCTTTTTTGCAGACATAAAGCTCACACCCCACAATCGGCTTGACTCCGGCTTTAAGCGCGGCATTCACAAAATGCACCGCGCCAAAAATATTGCCGTGGTCGGTCATGGCTACGGCGGGCATGCCCAGTTCCCGCACGCGATGGACAAGCTTTTCCACATCACATGCGCCGTCGAGCATGGAGTAGTCGGTATGCAGATGGAGGTGAACGAATTGATCCATGGGTTCTCTACAATTTTAATGCGGCCCATTCTAGCGGGAAAGGGAGGGAAGAATATCCGAAGAGTTATCCACAGACATCGTGGGAGACAATTTCAACCCAACACCGGGAACGAAGCAAAATGACCGGCTTATTCTTGTTTTGCCTGCTGCCAAAGGGATTCCAACTCATCCATTGCGGCATCTTGCGGCTTGCGGCCTTGGGCGTGAAGCTGTTTTTCCATCCATTGAAAGCGATGGCGGAATTTGCGGTTCGTGCTTCTGAGGGCCAGTTCGGGATCCACTGATAAGTGCCGAGCAATATTCACAAGGACAAAAAACAGATCGCCAAGTTCCGATTCGATGCGCGTATGTAGTCCCTTAGGAACCCGTAGCTTTTGGCGCGGACTGTTTTTTGCAAGCGGCTCCAGCGGATCGAGCTGCGGAATTTGCTTTGCCTCATCCTGCAACTCTTTTATTTCTTCCTGCAACTTTTCCCAGAGTCCTTCCATACCGTCCCAGTCAAAACCAACATGGGCAGCGCGCGAGCTTAACTTTTTCGCTTCCATGAGCGCGGGCATTGTGGTGGAAACTCCAGCGAGGGCCGATTCGTTTTCGGAGGAAAGATCGTTTTCTTTTTTATTTTTTGCGGCATTCGCTTTTTTACGCGCTCTTTCCTGCGCTTTCAGGGCTTCCCAATTCCGCAGAACTTCCGAGGGAGTATTGGCCTCGACATCTCCAAAAACATGAGGATGCCGCTCGATGAGCTTACCGGAAAGCCGCTCCAGCACGTCATCAATGGAAAACGTTCCCTGCTCGCGGGCCATTTCCGCATAAAAAAGTACTTGCAGCAGCAGGTCTCCAAGCTCGCCCGGCAGTTCCTCCCAATCGCGGTTATCAATGGCTTCGAGGACCTCATAGGTCTCTTCCAGTGTGTAGGTCTTGATGGAGTCGAAGGTCTGTTCGCGGTCCCAAGGGCATCCGCCGGGAGCGCGCAGGCGGGCCATGGTGGCGACAGCGCGCTCGAAACGTGATCCGGTTGTTTCAGGCATATCCCTCACTGTATTGGAGGCGGTAGATTGGCGGCAAATCGGAGAAACGAGTTGTCTTTCTAAGGATTGAGCTTTTACGTCAGACGGACAATCCCCTAACTACCGCCTTATGAGCCGCTTACGCTGACATATTTCATGCTGGACTT
>JAICKN010000080.1 GCA_025927855.1 Terriglobales bacterium | reverse complement strand
CTTTCGTTCGCGCTTTCGGTGGTCATCCTGATGTTCGCCGCAAATCGCCGTACCAGGATGGTTTGCTGGCTGCTTATGGCCTCCACTGTAGCCATCGCCTGCATCGCCTTCAGCAATAGCGACCAGAATAAATCCTCATCCATCAACAGCCGCTTGCAACAAGCCAGCCCGGTCGAATTCCGCTGGGCGTTATATCAAATAGGGTGGAAGATGTTTTGGGAAAAGCCGCTCGTAGGCTGGCCTGCAGCGGAAATTCAACCGCAGATAGAAAGGCAAATGGATGAGTTTCACCAGGAAGCTTTCTATTTTCACAACACATTCCTGGAAGTTGCGGTCGCGTACGGAATGGTTGGACTCGGTTTATACCTGTGGATTTTTGCCGATCTCATCCGTCTGCCCAAACTTCGAAAAGGGCAAATAAGCTCTGGCGATTCGCAAGTATTCGATGCGGAGTTCCGCCGTGTATGGCCGCTGCTGGTGCTGGTTTATGGCCTGAATGCCTGCTTTGTCGTCATGAACTATCAGTTCGTGAATTCAGTTTTTTTTACTCTCGCCGGAATTCTCGCGGCGCAGAACCACCGGCTGCGGGGAAAGCTGCGCCTTCGGAGAATCTAAATGGCACGCATTGCCTATTTCGCGAATCAATTCCCATCTCCGCTGGAGCCCTACGTCCTTGATGAAATTCAGGCGCTTCGCGCCAGCGGCGAAACAGTCCTATGCAGCAGCGCGCGGAAAATCCATCCAGCCCAACCGCAAGGTGGGCATTCCGAACAAGAAATTATCTTTTTGTGGCCGGCTGGTTTCCTTCTTTTATTTCGTGCCCTATTCGTGTTGGCGGCGAACGGGCCAAAGCTCAAAGACCTTTTTTGGCGAATATGTTTTCAAGGACATGAAAGTTTCGTGCGCCGATTGCGCGCCTTAGCGCATACATGGCTGGGCTGCTGCTACGCATTGCTGTTAAAGAATTCCCACATCGATCACATCCACGTGCATCACGGCTATTTCGCCTCGTGGATTGCGATGGTGGCGGCCCGCGTGCTCAACGTAAGCTACAGCATTACGCTACACGGTTCGGACGTGCTTCTGCATCGCGCATATCTCGACACAAAGCTGCGGAATAGTAAGTTCTGCATCACCATCTCAGAATTCAACAAGCAACGGCTGCTCGCGGATTATCCCCAGATTCCAGCTGAGAAGATTTTTGTGCAGCGCCTGGGCGTAGATATACCTGCTGAAAGCGCCGCCATCCGCTGCAATATTCCGCACCCCTTCACCTTGCTCGCGGTCGGGCGGCTGCATCCCGTCAAAGACCACGCCTTTTTGCTCGCCGCGTGCGCCGAACTCAAAAAAACGAATTTTCCATTTCTTTGCCGGATTGCCGGGGAAGGCCCTGAACGGCCCCGCCTGCAGGAGCTGATCAAAAACTACCACCTGGAGCATGAAGTCGCGCTGCTAGGGCAATTGTCCAAACCGGAACTGGCCGAGGAATACGCAAGCGCCAGCCTGGTTGTGCTCACCAGCCGAAGCGAGGGAATTCCTCTGGTGCTCATGGAGGCGATGGGGCGCAGCTGCGTTGTGCTTGCGCCGGATATTACCGGCATCCCGGAGTTGGTCCTGGACGGAAGGACCGGATTTCTATACACGCCCGGATCGCTGCTTCATTTCGCCGCAATGGTTCGGACGATTTCATCCGTAGAGACAATGCTCGGCTATGTGCGGGAAGGGGCGCGGCTGCGCGTGGAGCGGCTTTTTGAGCGCAAAACCAATTTAGCGGCTTTCGTGGAGATGTTTCTGCCGCAAATCTACACGGTTAAGTCCAAAACGGAGGCTTCGGATGCGGATTCTGTTTTGCAACAAGTACAACTTTCCTTTTAGCGGCACTGAAAGTTATCTCTTCGATCTGATGGACCTGCTGCATGCGCGCGGCCACGAGGTTGCGCTGTTCTCCATGGCCGACCCCAGAGGCAATCCGACGCCGTACGACCGCCACTTCGTGCCACTCACCAATTTTAAAAAAGGAGGACAAGGAATCTTGCATAAAGGCAAGTTAGTTTTGCAGGCAATTTATTCCCACGAGGCGCGCAGCCGAATTCGCAAAATGATTGCTGAGTTTCAGCCTGATATCGCCCATGTGCGGAATATCTATCACCATATTTCCCCTTCAATTCTGTGGGAATTGAAGGCCCAGTCCATCCCAACGATTTACCACCTTAACGATTTGAAGATGCTTTGCCCTAACTACAACATGGTGTCTAAAGGAAATGTTTGCGAACGTTGTGCGGGGGGCGCTTTTCGCCATGTGATCAGCGAAGGTTGTTATCCGGGAGGGCGCACGCAGGCTGTGGTGCTGGCCGCCGAAGCCTACACCCACAAATGGCTGCAAACTTATGAGACCTGCGTGAACTGCTTTTTAGCTCCGAGCGGATTTGTAAAACAGAAACTTATCGAGAACGGGTGGGCGGCTGAAAGAATCAGGGTCCTTCCGCATTTCCAGCGCCTGTCAAACATTGCACCGAGTGTACCCTGGCCCGGTTCGCCCATCCTCTACTTTGGGCGCCTTTCTCCGGAAAAGGGAGTGCTCGATCTTCTGCGCGCCATGCAACGTTTGCCGCACCTAAAGCTGCAAATTGCGGGAGACGGTCCGCAAAAAGAGGCGCTGGAAAAGTTTGCGGGTGAACATCAACTGACGAATGTTTCCTTTGCCGGGCACGTGCACGGAGAAGCTCTGGAGCGATTGATTTCCGGGTCTTGCTTCACAGTGTTCCCTTCTCATGCCTATGAAACGCTCGGCAAAAGCATCCTCGAATCGCATGCGGCAGCGCGGGCAGTGATTGCATCCGATCTTGGTTCACGCCGGGAGTTTATCAAAGATGGCCAGACTGGGCTTTTGTTCGCACCTGGAAATGTTGATGACCTGGCCAGAGCCATCTTCTACCTTGCCGAAAGGCCAAAGCTTGCAGCACAAATGGGATCAGCAGCACAGGAAGTTATCCGCCAGAAACACTCCCCGGAAGATCACTACGCTGAATTGCTCAAAGTTTACCAGTCGCTCTCCCGCTGTTCCCGGTCAGCGGAATCATTCGGCCCCGGCGCCCAAGCCAAAAAATTAAAGATTGCCTTTATTGGAGGCCGCGGAGTGGCTTCCAAATACAGCGGAATTGAAACTTACTATGAAGAAGTCGGCAAGCGCCTGGTGGCCCAAGGTCACGAAGTGACGGCTTATTGCCGCACATATTTTACTCCGCAGCAAAAATACTATTCAGGCGTCCGCTTAGTACGGCTGCCTACAATCCGGTCAAAGCATTTAGAAACGCTTGTGCACACTACCCTGAGCACAGTCCACGCGATTTTTGGGCGCTACGATATTGTTCACTATCACGCCCTCGGGCCCGCATTGTTCTCATTTTTGCCGCGGCTCGCGGGTAAAAAAACGACCGTCACCGTTCAGGGATTAGATTGGCAGCGAAAGAAATGGGGGCGGGCGGCATCCTTCGTTCTCCAGCTCGGAGAACACGCCGCCGCCAATTTTCCCGATGCCACCATGGTCGTTTCGCAAAATTTGCAAACGCATTATCGCGATCGATTCGCGGCCGAAACGGTTTATGTGCCCAATGGAACCACGCTTCGCAAACGCTCTGCCGTTGGCGGACTGGCCCAATGGAATCTTTCCCCCCAGCAATACATTCTCTACATGGGACGTTTCTCTCCCGAAAAGAACTGCCATCTACTCATTGACGCCTATAAAAGGCTCCGCACTTCCGTGAAGCTTGTTTTCGCGGGTGGTTCCAGCTATTCCGATTCTTATGTTGCAGAATTGCGCCGTCACGAGAGCGACGAGATCATGTTCATAGATTGGGTTTCAGGGGAGCTCTTCGATACCCTTCTTTCCAACGCCATGCTCTTTGTACTGCCTTCCGACCTTGAGGGACTTTCGCTGGCCCTCCTCGAAGCAATGGGCGCTGGGGTTTGCGTGCTGGCCAGCGACATTCCTGAAAACCGGGAATTGATTCAAGATGCAGGCTTCACCTTCCAAACGGGCAACGTCGAAGACATGGCGCGGGTCATGCAAATGCTCATTGAAAATCCTCTGCTACGGCAGGGGATTGGGCAGGTTGCGCGCCAGAGGATCGCAAATTCCTATGAATGGGGGCATGTTACCCGCCGGGTGGAACAGGTTTACCGCCAGATAATGAGACCTGATTCGAAGCCGACCGCAGCAATCAGTTCCACACTTCCGCCGAAATATATTTCTTAACCGTGAATTGGAAACCCGCTGAAGATCACAATGCCTTTTAGGTTTTAATTTGCGCTACACTACAAGACTTATGACGATTCCTGCGCAACCGAATATCAAGATGGTGAACTCGCCGGACTACCGGGAGTCTTATGCCAACAGTGTTCAGATCCGTGTAAACGTTTGGGATTTTTTCCTCGTTTTCGGAACGCTCCAGCAGCAGAGCGAAACCCAGGTTGAGGTACAGAATTTTCAGGGGATTTATCTGAGCCCTCAACAAGCCAAGGCGCTGCTCGCCATCCTGCAGCATAACGTTGTGGGCTACGAAAACACATTCGGCGAAATCAAACTTGATCCTCGAATGATGACGGGCGGGCCCATCCATTAAACCGATCGTGCAGCAGTTTGCAGGTAAGAAATCAGCGGCGCAATATTTTTTTTTATTTCTGCTGTTTCTGGCTGCGCTGCTGGCTTCGCACTGGACACTTCTGCGCCTCCCGTATTTTTGGGATGAAGCCGGCTACTATGTTCCTGCGGCGCGCGATCTTTTCTTGACCGGAAGCCTCATACCTTTTTCCACTCCCTCGAATGCCCACCCGCCGCTCGTCCTTGCTTATCTCGCGATGGTCTGGAAAATATTTGGATACTTTATTCCGGTAACCCGAATTGCCATGCTCGCCGTGGCAGCGTTTTCGCTGCTTGGTATATTTCGCCTCGCCCAGCGGATCGCGAACACAGAAGTCGCTTTCGCCGCAACCATCTGCCTGGCCATTTATCCGGTTTTCTTTACGCAAAGCTCTCTTGCGCAAGTTGATCTTGCGGCAGCCGGACTCAGCTTTTGGGGATTGTTGGCCTATGTAGAAAAGCGGAAAACCGCGATGACAATCTGGTTCTCGCTGGCTGTACTTGCCAAAGAAACTGTTCTGCTCACGCCGCTAGCTTTATGCGCCTGGGAATTGGTTCGTCATTTCCGGGACAAGCGCAGAGAGAAGGAACCTGCCGGCGAAACTTCACTATCGAATCTCGCGGCCTTACTACTCCTTCCCGTCTTTCCTTTATTGCTTTGGTATCTTTATCACTATTTCCGGACAGGATTTGTTTTCGGGAACCCGCAGTATTTCCAGTACAACGTCCGCAATACGCTGCATCCCCTGCGTATTTTTCTGGTTGTGCTCATGCGCCTGTGGCAGCTATTCGGCTATTTTGGGCTGTGGCTGCTTACGCTCGCCGCAGCGTTGGCAATGTCACGGTCTCCGCTGCGCGACCGGCACGATGAGGCCGGGGAACGTCCCCGGATTGCCTTGGAAACTCAATACGCATTCTGTTCCGTAGTAGCGGTCTACCTCATCGCATTGTCATTTGTTGGCGGCGCGGTGCTCGCAAGGTACATGCTTCCCGCAGTACCCCTAGTCATCATCGTGCTTGCTTCAACCATCTGGAGGAGAGTCCATTTATGGCCGCTGATCCTCGCGGCTGTCGTATTCGTATTTGCCAGCGGCTTGTACAGAAACCCGCCCTATGGATTCTCTCTGGAAGATAATCTCGCCTATCGTGATTACATTGTGCTGCATGAGCACGCGGCTGCATTTCTGGAGTCGCACTATCCATCCGAGTCCATATTGACGGCATGGCCCGCAGGCGATGAACTTGCCCGCCCTTACCTTGGCTATGTCAAGCGGCCATTCCACATTATCCAGATTGACAACTTCAGTTTTGAAAATATCGATTCCGTCGCCGGGGTCCCCGGGCCGGAAATCGCCGTGGTTTTTTCGACAAAATATCAACCCGCGCACCCCATGCTGAGAAATTGGCAAAACTGGCAGCATCTCAAAACCATTTATTTCGACTACCATCGCGATCTGCCTCCCTACCTTGCGGCAACGCTGCTAGGCGGAGATTTAATTTTCTATGAGGACCGCAATGGACAATGGATTGGGATCATACGGCTGAAGCGCAGCCAGGAAGCCCGGCAACTAGGTCCGAGCCACGGGGCCTTACACGCGCATTAAATGACACGAATGCGTCTTTATAATGAGCCAGATTTCGCTGCCCGGCTTTAGATGAAGCGAATCTCGCGCCGCGAGCGTGAGGTGAGCGGCAAATTCTATACCGCAATTTATTTTCGCGGTCACAATTACATCGCGCTGGAGCATCGAGACAACTGTTCCGCGCAGGATGTTGCGCGCACTTATGCCAACCGGGAAAGTCGTGGCCAGTAAAATGTCCCCTGCGCTAATGCCCACACGTAACTCTTCTCCTGTTTGCGATCGAACCAGCGGAGTCTCCAGTTCCAGGCTCGTTCCGGCAATCCGGCATACCATAGTGCCGCGCTCTTCATGGACTGCAACGACATTGGCAACAAAGATATTTTCGAAGCCGGCAAGCTGCGCAACGGCCTCCTGCTGCGGGGCCGTCATGACCTCATGAGGCGTGCCTTGGGCAATAATACGGCCGTTTTCCATTACCAGCACGGAGGCGCCTAGCGCAAAAACCTCCTCGCGGTTATGCGTCACATAAAGAACAGGAATCTGGCGCCCGTCATTCCAAGCGCGAAGGTCCTCCATAATCCGAGATTTGGTGGGCCGGTCGAGAGCCGCCATTGGCTCGTCAAGCAAAAGGGCGCGTGGGTTGAGCGCCAGCGCGCGCGCAATGGCTACTCGCTGTTTTTCGCCGCCGGAAATTTCTCCCGGCTTCCGGCTGCGCAAATGACCGATGCCGAAGGACTGCAAAATTACCTCGACTCTCGATTCCCGCTCGGAAACACTCATCTTGCCGACTCCGTAGGCAATATTCTTCTCAACGCTCAGATGAGGAAACAGCGCGAGGTCCTGAAATACATATCCAACTCCGCGCTGCTGTGGCGGAATAGAAACGCCCTTCGCCGAGTCGTAAACACTGTGTCCGTTGATTTCTATATCGCCGGAATCTGGCCGGGTTACTCCGGCAATGCAATTCAATAAGGTTGTCTTCCCTGCTCCGGAAGCTCCGAACAGAATCGTGATTCCAGCCGGCACAACCACCGCGGCCCGGAGCTCAAAGGCAGCAGAGCGGTCCGCCGCCATAGACTTACTGATGCGCACGCGCAGATTGGCTGGCGCACGCGCAGCGGAATTTTTCGGGATGGGATTCGTTGTCACTTCCACGGCCATACCGCCCAGATCCTCCGGTTGAGGCCGTATATAACAGCAAGCAAAGTAAAGGAGATCGCCAGCAACACCACAGAGGTGTAATTGGCAGCGGCATAATTCAAAGCCTGCACTTGGTCGTAAACTGAGATGGACAAGGTCCGGGTGAGTCCCGGAATGTCTCCTCCGACCATAAGCACCACCCCGAATTCGCCCATGGTGTGAGCAAAACTCAAAGCTGCTCCAGTCACCAGTCCGGGGACTGAAAGCGGGAGAATGACCCTTCGAAAAGTGGAAAGGGACGAAGCGCCCAAAGTAGAAGATGCGACCAGCAAACGCTCGTCTACAGCCGCGAAGGAAGCGGCAAATGGCTGTACCGCAAAAGGCAAGCTATAGATAACCGACCCGATTAATATTCCCTGAAAAGTGAACGCGAGTGAATGGCCGGTGAGCGAAATCCACCACGTGCCCAATGGGCTTTTGGGACCTAACGCCACTAGAACATAAAAGCCCAACACTGTGGGGGGTAAAACCACCGGCAAAGCGACCACAGCTTCAATGAGAAACTTCCACCGCCAGCGGGAATAGGTAATCCAATAGGCGATCGGCACGCCTATTACTAACAGCGCCGCAGCAACAAGTATCGCTAATCGTAATGTGAGCCATAAGGCTTGCCAATCCATTTGTAAACTTTCCTGAAAAGGTTTTTAACCTCAAGAAGTTGAAAATTAAGGCAAAATTCAGAGAAGTGCAGCCTTGAATCTTTATAAAGAGTAAATCTATGTAAAGATTGGCAAAACCCGCATCTGCCGCCACCAAAATACATCAGTAAGTTGTAAGATTCCATAAGAATGGAATCGGGGGTTTCCGTGACATTGATAAAACGCCACTGGATCATCGCATTACTCGTAGTTATCGCTGTAGGCATTTTTGCCGCCTTCCAATTTAAAGGAAGCGACCAACCGCAATACTTTACCGCCAAAGCCGATCAGGGTGACATCCACGATGTGGTCGAGGCAACGGGAACAATCAATGCGGTGACGACTGTGCAGGTCGGGTCGCAGGTTTCAGGGACCATCTCCAAGCTCTATGCTGATTTTAATTCCCGGGTAAAACAAGGTCAGGTAGTCGCGCAAATTGATCCTTCGCTGTTCAAGGGGGCGCTGGTGCAGGCGGAGGCCAATCTGGCAAACTCCAGGGCCAACCTGCTCGCCGCCCAAGCCAATTTGGTGAAGGCAAAGGCCACATCGGTACAAGCGAGCACCGATTACCAGCGAACAGTCGGGCTTGCCAAAGAAGGTGTGATGAGTCCACAGGAACTCGACCAGGCCAAGGCCACAGCGGATTCCGATGTTGCGGCAGTTTCCGCGGCTCAGGCGCAAGTCACCCAGGCAGACGCGCAGGTGAAACAACAGGAAGCCGCCGTCAAAGTCGCGCAGACGAATTTGGACTATACGACGATTCATGCGCCGATTGACGGAACGGTGATTGCCCGCAGCGTGGATGTGGGCCAGACAGTGGCCGCATCGTTGCAAGCTCCAACATTGTTTACCATCGCCCAGGACTTGACCAAAATGCAGGTGTACGCCGCGACCGACGAATCGGATGTGGGCATGATTCATCCCGGCCAGGTCGTCACCTTCAAAGTGGATGCTTACCCGAAGGATACGTTCACGGGAAAGGTATCGCAGATACGCCTGAATGCCACGACCGTGCAAAACGTCGTGACCTATAACACCATCATTGATTTTCAAAATCCGGACTTGAAGCTTTTCCCCGGCATGACGGCGTACATCACAATTCCCGTAGCGAGCGCAATCGATGCCCTGCGGGTACCGAACGGCGCGCTGCGCTACAAACCGGATATGCCGGCAGCGCAACTCAGGGCATTGTTCCAGAAGTATGGATTCAACGCTCCCGGCGGACAGGGGCAACGCGGCGCTCGTGCAGCGAATGGCGGTCCAGGTGGCGCTATGACCGGCCCCGGAGCGCAGAATCGGCCACGCGCGCAGGGCAGCGAAGGCGGCGGGGCCAATCCCGCAACTGCCGAGAAGACGCACACCCCTCCGGTGGATGTGGCAGTGGTCTGGAAGCTGACTGCGGATAAAAGTATTGAGCCGGTACGCATTCGGACCGGCATTACAGACCATACCGTGACCGAAGTTGCGCAGGTACTCAAAGGAGAACTGAAACCGGGCGATGAGCTTGTGACCGGCTCCATGGCCGCAAGCGCGGGATCACGGCCTCCCGGATTAGGACGGCGCTAACATGACGGCGACTATTTCCCAAACCGCGCCCATCTCGCATTCAAGCAGCGGCGAACGCGCAGTGATCCTCGTCGAGGATGTTCATAAATACTACGACCTCGGCGAGACGCGCGTGCACGCCCTGCGCGGAGTGAGCGCGTCCATTGAGCGGGGTGAGTTCGTTTCCATCATGGGCGCGAGCGGCGGCGGAAAATCCACATTCATGAACATCCTGGGCTGTCTCGATAAACCGACGTCGGGACGCTATATCCTGGAAGGCACAGAAGTGTCAAAGCTCGACAAGAAAGAACTGGCGCTCATCCGTAATCGCAAAATCGGATTTGTTTTTCAGGGTTTCAATCTGCTCGCGCGCACGACTGCTCAGGAAAATGTGGAATTGCCTACTTTATACGCCCAAGTCAGCCGGGATGAAGGCAGGAAGCGCGCCCATGAATCGCTCGAGTTAGTTGGCTTGGGAGACCGCACGCATCACTATCCTTCCCAGCTTTCCGGCGGACAGCAGCAGCGTGTGGCAATTGCGCGCGCGCTCGTCAATCGTCCATCCATTTTGCTGGCGGATGAGCCCACGGGCAACCTCGATAGCCGCACGGCGGTTGAAATTATGGATATTTTTCAGAAGCTGAACGACAAGGGCCTGACGATTATTCTGGTCACGCATGAACCGGACGTCGCGCAGTTTGCAAAACGCAGCCTGTTTTTCCGTGATGGCAAAATTCGCAAGGATGAAGCTGTCCTTAATCGGCCGGTTGCCAGCGAAGTTTTGAAAAACATGCCGATTTTGGAAGATTGATTGGAGAGCTCGAAAATTGGTTTGAGCGATAGGAACTCATTATGGATTTAATGGCGATTATTCGCATTGCAATGCGCGCTCTGGCGCGCAATAAGTTGCGCTCTATCCTGACCATGCTCGGCATCATCATCGGCGTGGGCGCTGTAATCGCGATGGTCAGCGTGGGCCAGGGCGCGCAGCAGCAGGCGCAACAGCAAATTGCCGCCATGGGTTCGAACATGCTTTATGTTTCTTCCGGTACCGTCAACCGCAACGGCATGCGTATGGGTTGGGGCGCGACCAAGACCCTGGTCATGGAAGACATGGACGCGATAAAGAAGGAATGCCCTGCCGTGAGAGATGCCGCACCCGGCAGTCAGACGACAGCACAGGTCGTCTTTGGCAGCGACAATTGGGCAACGAACATTATTGGAACATCGCCGCAATATTTTGATGTTCGCACCTGGCCCTTTGCTGAGGGAACTTCGTTTACCCAAGATGACGTGACCACCGCAGCTAACGTGGCTGTCATTGGGGAAACTGTCCGTAAAAATCTATTTGGCGCAACCGAACCGGTCGGCGAAACCATCAACATCAACAACATTCCCTTTCAGGTGACCGGCGTGCTTTCCATGAAGGGAACCTCGGGCGGATTCGGGCAGGACCAGGATGATGTGATCCTCATACCCATAACCACGCTGCAGAAAAAAATTACCGGGCAGGACTGGCTACGCTGGATCATGGTCTCGGCCATCTCCCGGCAAGCAAGTTATGCCGCACAGGAACAGATTACGGCGGTGCTCCGTGACCGTCACCGCATCCGCCCCGGCGAGGACGATGATTTCTTCGTCCGCAATCTCGCTGATATCGCCCAGCTTGCAGATCAGAACGCGCAGCTATTTACCATCCTGCTTGGCTCAATCGCCAGCATCTCGTTGATCGTCGGCGGAATCGGAATCATGAATATCATGCTTGTCTCGGTGACTGAGCGTACACGCGAAATTGGCATCCGTATGGCCATTGGCGCGACCGAAGGCGACGTGCAACAGCAATTCCTGATCGAAGCGATCGTTTTAAGTCTGGCAGGCGGCGCTATAGGAATATTTTCCGGCCTTGCCGCGTCTTATTTAATTACACATACGCTGCACTGGCCTGTTCTGGTTTCACCAGCGGCGATTATCGCGGCCGTGATTTTCTCGATGGCCGTCGGCATCTTCTTTGGTTTCTATCCTGCGCGAAAGGCTGCGCGGCTGGATCCAATTGAGGCCCTCAGGTACGAATAGGACAGGCGAACTTCAGGCTTTAAAATGTAATCTCGTAGTCAGAATCTTTGCTCTTGGGAGCGGTGGGCAACCCTTCGCGGAAAGAATTCCTGAGCCGCGTATAGTGAAGCGCCGGGGTCGTTCCCCGCGGCGTCCCTACGTATTCAACTCCGGTCTTTATGAATCCAGCGCGTTCGAAGGTACGCCAAGAAGCCTCATTCTCCGGCTTTATGAAGGCATGAAGTTCCTTTAGCTCTAACTGCTCGAATGCGGCCTTCACTACTTCCTTGATGAGCGCGGATCCGTAGCCCACGCGGCGAAACTCCGGCGCAACGTTCACATTTACAATTGCCGAATTTGATTGCACAAGATCAAGCCGTACTCGTCCGACAGGCGTGCCGTCCGAATTTGTTGCTATAAATATGCGGCAGTTGGGATCTTGGATTTTTTCGTTAAACCATTGCGTGTGCCGGAACCAGGGGATGGACTCCGAAGAAAATGAAGCTTTTCGGGCCACGGGGTCATTGGCCCAATTCCAAAGCAGGGCGCAATCCTGTCGAGTCACCGGGCGAAGAACTACTACCGTAGGAGCGGAGATTTTTTGGGGGGCGAGTGGCTTCCCGCAGTCAGCTGTGGAAGAAGTAAGCTCCGAGACCTGGGAGGGCGTTAGAAGCTCACGGCGCCCTTGACGGATGATTTTCGGAGATTCTGGGCCTTCATTGAAAATCAGGTCAAGCGCAGAAGCAAATGGAGCGAATGGCGGAAAAAGTTGCCGATACTCCGGGTGGCTATAATTTTGGAAGTGAACCTCTGTCTCCGCTTCAGCGAAGCAGCCTAAATCGTCTAGCAGATAAACGGCAAAACCCAGCGGAGATATATATGCATCTGCATGGCAAGAGCGGCAGATACTGATCAACAGTTCGGAACGTTTTCCTTCTAGCTGCATGGAGGAAGAACGCCGGATCGGCGTGGTGATCCCGAGCACTTTGCGCATCCAGTCTAGGAACTGGATATTCAAATTAACGAGCAAGCTCTCTTTGCATTCTCGAAAAATGTTCTGCACCGAGGGAAAATATTGGTCAAAATACCGCGAGCGGCCATAGTTGAGCTCAATGGCTCGCAAGTGT
>JAICKN010000276.1 GCA_025927855.1 Terriglobales bacterium | reverse complement strand
CCATCTCGGTGAGCAAGCCAACATTGGAAGACGTTTTTATCCGCCGTACCGGGCATAAGTTTTGGACGGAAACGTCCACAGAAAGATAGCTTAAGGAATTAACGTGGCCACCAGAAGCGCAACTTTACCATTGCAAGCCAGACCAGAATCCACCGGAATTTTGCTGCCTTCACTCACACTGTGGTGGCGTGAAGTCGTGCGTTTTTACCGGCAGCGCAGCCGCGTAGTCGGCGTGCTGGCTTCGCCCCTGGTTTTCTGGTTGGTCATCGGATCCGGGTTTGGCACGTCGTTTCAGTCGGGACAGGCGGGAGGTCAGCACTATCTGGAATATTTCTATCCCGGCGCGCTCATCATGATCGTGCTCTTCACTTCCATCTTTACCATGATGTCGGTGATCGAAGACCGCAAAGAAGGCTTCCTGCTCTCCGTTCTGGTTGCTCCGGTTTCGCGTTCGGCCATTGTTTTGGGCAAAGTGCTCGGAGGGACCACCCTCTCAACCATCCAAGGCCTGATATTTTTGGCCTTCGCGCCAATTATCGGAATCCACTTCACGGCTGGATCATTCGCGCTGATCATTCTGACGGTCTTTCTGGTTTCATTCGCGTTGACCGCGCTGGGATTTGCTATCGCGTGGCCTATGGATTCGACTCAGGCTTTTCACGCCATCATCAATCTTTTTCTGATTCCTTTGTGGCTGGTTTCGGGAGCGCTGTTTCCCTTGTCTGGCGCGTCCGGATGGCTGCGGGTAATTATGGAAATAAACCCGCTCACCTACGGCGTGGAAGCTTTAAGAACTTTGCTATTTCCCAATAGCCCGACACTATTTTCCCTCTCATCTTCTTTGGCGACGCTCGTGCTCTTCACCTTGTTCATGTTTGGGTTGGCATTCATGCTGGCCAACCGGCGCACCACCAAGCCGGTCGCATAGATGCAGATTTCTCCTGAGTACGCCGCCTTCCCTGCAATAGACGCAGTGTTGAACGGCACGAGCGCGGTTTTATTGCTCATTGGGCGCGGCTTCATTAAGCGCGGCCGAATCGCCGCCCATCGGGCCACCATGATTGCGGCACTGGTCGCATCGGGTTTGTTTTTAATTTGTTATCTCTATTACCACGCGCACGTCGGGACGGTGCATTTTCGAGGAAAGGGCTGGTCGAGGCCGGTTTATTTCAGCATTCTTCTTTCGCATACAGTCCTCGCGGCAGCTATAGTGCCGATGGTCATTATTACTTTGAGCCGGGCGTTGCGGGAACGCTTTGACCGGCACCGCGCTATTGCCCGCTGGACGTTTCCCGTCTGGCTCTATGTTTCAGTGACGGGAGTGGTTATTTACGTAATGCTGTACCATCTGTTCGCGGCCTAATACACGACGCGCAACTGCTATTGTTACGGGATCTCCGTTCGATAGGATCACTTCGATGGACCGCTAAATCCAGCCTGCGATAGCAAGGCTAACGCTTCCCGGCTTTTCATAAATTGCAAGAATTGAAGCGCGGCGGATTTGTGTTTTGAGGGCCGCAAGACCGCACAGCCTTGCTCAATTGGCGGATAGTCCGCCGGCGGAATTTCTGCATAGGCTCCCTGCTTTGCCAGAGCAGGAGCCAAAGCCAACGAGAGAGGGATGATTCCAACCTGCGCGCTGCCGGTTGCAATAAACTGCGCGGATTGGGAAACGTTTTCTCCCAACACCAGTTTGTCCGCGATCTTTTTGTACAAATCTTCTTTCTGCAATGCGGCCAGCGCGGCGCGCCCGTAAGGCGCATGATCAGGATTGGCAATGGCAATCTTATGTACCTCTGCATTTAACAAGACCCGCAAGCCTTGGTTAATATCAATTCCTGCTTCTTTCTTTGTCCACAAGACGATCTTTCCCCTGGCATATTCATAAAACGTTCCCGGCTCGACCAGTTCCGCCGCCTCAAGTTGCCGGGGATAGTTCATATCGGCGGAAAAGAACAGGTCATAAGGCGCTCCGTTTTTTATCTGCGCGAAAAAGTTGCCGGAGGAACCAAAGGTGATTTGGACTTTCACTCCGCTCTTCTTTTCAAATTGTTGCGCCAGTTTCGGCATCACGAACTGCAGGTCGGAAGCCGCCGCGACCACAATTTGCTCCTGCGCCGAGACCGGCGAAGCGTAAACTGCCGGGAAAAGGGCGGTCATCGCGAAGAAAATAATCAGCCAATGCCTGTTGGTCAAAGCGCAAGAGTATCTAAAGTGTTTGCCTGAACGTTCCGAAACGGAGCGGCGCGAGAGTGGCGTAAATCCTAAGTTTCCCATATTCTTTAATATTCACGTTACATGATTGAACAGACTGCTGTGGCCTCCAAACTCGAACAGGCTTATCAACTTCGCTGTGTGGGATGCGGACAGGTTGCCGCCGACATGCGCCAGAACCTGCGCTGCCTTTCCTGCGGAGAGTTGCTGGAAGTTATATTTCCCGCATGGAACAGCGCCCAGCGCCCGCCCGAAATGCAGCCTTCTGCATTGAAAGCTACCTGGAAGCAGCGCCGCGGTTCTACGTTACCGCAAGATGAAAGCGGTGTATGGCGCTTCCGCGAGCTTCTACCGGCATTGCAGCCTGGATTTGAACCCATCACCCTCCGCGAAGGCAATACTCCGTTGTATGAGATGCCCATCTGTGCGCGGATTGCGGGCGTAGAAACGCTGTACGCCAAGCACCAGGGCATGAATCCGACCGGCTCGTTCAAAGACACAGGCATGACCACGGCGGCTTCATTCGCGCGGCAGGAAGGCTACCGCTGGGTCGCCTGTGCTTCCACGGGAAATACTTCGGCCTCAATGGCAGCTTATGCTGCGCGAGGCGGGCTGCGAAGTCTGGTGCTGATTCCCGATGGCAAAATTACGTGGAGCAAACTTTCGCAATCGCTCGACTATGGCGCGCTTACCTGCCAGCTCAAAACGGATTTCGATGGTTGCATGAAGGTGTTGAACGATGTAGTGCGGCGGATGCCGATCTACATGCTGAATTCGATGAATCCGTACAGGGCGGAAGGCCAGAAGACAGCCGCATTTGAGCTGCTGGAAAAACTTGACTGGCAGGTGCCCGACCACATCATTGCTCCCGGCGGCAATCTGGCCAATTCTTCCGCTATTGGCAAAGCCGTGATGGAACTTTATGAGCTTGGAATCATTTCCTCTTTGCCGAAAATTTCTGTGATCCAGGCGGCGGGAGCGAACCCATTGGTCCGGACTATGCGCGAGAATGGCGGGAAAAAGTTGGTTCCGGTGCAGGCAGAAACTATGGCGTCTGCCATTCGCATCGGGAATCCCGCATCATGGAGAAAAGCTGTGCGCATCCTGGAGCGCACAGCCGGAACCGTGGAAGATGTTACGGAGCAAGAAATTGCGCTGGCGAAGGCCGAAATTGGCGCGGAAGGAATTGGATGCGAGCCGGCATCCGCGGTCACTTTTGCCGGGTTGAAGAAATTGGTGAGGAGCGGGTTCGTGCGGAAACAGGAATCCGTGGTGCTGGTGCTTACCGGGCATGTATTGAAAGATGCCGAATATACATTGAAATTCCACCGTGGCGATCTATTCGAAGGCGACCTCGATCAGAAGGAATCTGCGGCGCTGGCGAGACAACAACGCGCCCCTATCGTGCTTGAGGCAACGACGGACGCGGTCTTAAAAGCGCTCGAACAAGCAGAGAAAAAACTGTAGCCGACATGCCACAAAAACAATCCAGGCGTTCGAAGGGAGCGGTCTTTGAAATGGCGTTTCCTGCGACCTCGGCCAATCTTGGCCCGGCCTTCGATACGGCCGCGCTGGCATTTGAACTGTTTCTTAACGTTCGCGCCCAGGAAGCGGATGAATTTTCCATTCGAGCCAGCGGGCGGGAT
>JAICKN010000240.1 GCA_025927855.1 Terriglobales bacterium | reverse complement strand
GAAAAATCATACCGGCAGGGGCTCGATCATGACCCCTCGTCCAGTGATGCCCTGAATGGGTTGGTCAATGCATATCTTTTGCAAAAGCAGCCCGACCAGGCCGTGGCTGCGGCGCAAGCGCAGATTTCAAAAGTGCCCGGCAGCAGCGCCTTCTATGATCTTTTGGGCACAGCCTTCATTAACGGCAAAAAGGACATGCAGAGCGCCGAATCCGCCTTCTCCAAGGCTGCCGAGCTGGACAAAAATAATTCCGACGCCCTGATTAAGCTTGGCCAGGTGCAAGCGGCAAATGGCAAATCTGATCAGGCGATTGCGACTTACGAAAAAGCGATTCAGGACAATCCCAATGAGGTGAACTTCTACATTTTGCTGGGAGAACTGTACGAGGCAAAGCAGGACTGGAGCCACGCCCAGAGTGAATATCAGCAGGCATTAGTCGTGCAGCCGGAAAATCCGCTGGCTTCCAACAATCTTGCCTATGTCATGTTGAAAATTGGCGGCAATTTGGATACGGCGCTCACGCTCGCCCAGACCGCGCATCGAGCCATTCCCGATTCGCCGAACGTTAGCGACACGCTGGGCTGGGTCTATTACAAAAGAGGAGCTTACCAATCCGCCGCAGGCCTTTTTGAAGAGGCCCTTCGGCTCACGAACAAAGCGCATCAGCCTGACAATGCCACCTACCACTACCATTTGGGTCTCGCGTACCAGAAGAGCCATGAACCCTCCCTGGCAAAGAAGGAATTTTTGCGCGTATTGAAAATTGACCCCAATTACAGTGACGCGACCGATGTAAAGAAGGCCCTGGCGGAAATCAAATCATAATCTTCGCTGTTAGCCGCACCCAAAGCCGCTGCACCGGGGTAATCTCGCGCATATATCCGTGCGCTCATACCATTGCATAAATTTCTTCGCAGGTACGAGGCAGCCATGAGCAAGACATGCCGAATTGGAATACCCTCCCTGGCCTTGATCTATTTGTGTTCGCTCTGTTTTGGGCAATCTCTCGGCGATATTGCGCGGGAACAACGTCAAAAAGAAAAGGCAAAACCAGCCCAGGCAAAAGCTAAAGTCGTCACTAATGAAGATTTGCCGGATCGTGGGAACTCCGCGGACGGACCGTTTCAACCCTCATCCGCCGTCTCAACGCCCTCGGCCCCTCCGGATAGCGCCAGCAAGGAAGAGCGGGGCCAGCAGTGGCAAAAGGCCATCCAGCAGCAAAAAGCCGCAGTCGCACAAATGCAAGCCCAGCTGGATAAATTAAACGCCTCCATCCACTACGTAGAAGCGAACCGCTACAGCAATGGCGTGGAATACAACCAATACCAGGCGCGCAAGCAGGAAGAAGCGCAGCGCATGCAGAAGCAACTGGACGAACAGAAGGAAAAGTTATCAGCCATGCAGGAGTCTGCCCGCCGAGAAGGCTTCGGCAGCTCTATTTACGATCCGTAGAACCACTCAGCGAAATGTTCACAGATGCCCGAGCTTCCCTGCCAGCAATGCTTTCTGAAAAGCATCGTGCATAAAAAAGCCCTGCCTTTGGAGGCAGGGCCGGAGGGCACAACCAGAGCGGAACGTCCACCTAGACGAGAATCTTGCGGCGGAAAACGCCAACCAAAGCAAACAATCCAGTGCCGAGCATACCCAGCATCCCGGGTTCCGGAGCGCTCACTTTTGGGATATCAAGGACCGTGAGGCCCTCAGCTGCCCGGGCGTTCACGGCGAAATAGCCTGCATGGGTGGTAAAGCCCATCTGCCAGGTCATCCCATTCACCTGAGTTCCATCAGCCAAAGTACCGCTGATTACGCCAGAAAGCATATAGCGTTTGCTGTGGTCGGCAAAAATCGTATTGCTCGCGGTCCAGGTGGGATCAGCGCCGTGGGGGCCGGTCGCAAACTCGCCCGTAAAGATCACGCCTGAGGGCGCGCCATTCAGGCCGCTGCCGGTAATGGTAAAGCTTCCTCCCGGAGCGAACGTGCCGGTCGTCTCAAAGTTTCCGGTAAAAGCGCCGGTTGTAAAACTCAAGGTGCCGAGGTCAGGACCAAAAAGATTTCCTAGCCCATTTAATCCCGAGATAGAAATTAGGTCAGAATTTGTTAAGGAAATGCCAGTATAGCGATTACCCGATAAAGTTCCGCCAACGTTGATGAATGTCGCGCTGTCAGCGAAGGCCGCAATTGGTAGAGCCAGCGCCAGTACAGCCATTAAAATTACTTTCTTCATTCTTACCACCCTCCCAGAAGGTTAATCTTGCTTCACCTAGCCTCGGGGGAATGAGACAGAGTGTCGAGCCTTTGATGCCTGAGTCCCAGTCTTGCAGTTGCATCTACCCTGCCAAATGGCTTTTTATTCGTCCAGCTTTTCTATGCACTTACGTCGCGCCCCGATATACAAAACCGAACAAGTGCAAACATCTGCGTAATCGAAGAGCGCAACTTCCATCCAACCATTCTTGCCTGGAACGTAAGTAAAACTTTGCACATGAACCCTAGTCAGCCGCCATGCCTTGTTCCATCACGGCCACGGGCGGCGCAGGCACCCTGCGCACACGGTTACTCGGCAGCCCGGCATCGCGGATCTTGTACAGCAATGCCCGGTAGCTGATATTCAAGGCGCGCGCCGTTTTCTTGCGGTTCCAGTGGTGCGCTTGCAGGACTTTCAAAATAATTCTGCGTTCCAGGTCCTGCGTTGCCTGCTTCGTAAGCTTTTTCAGGGAAATGGGCCCATCCACATTGATTTCGGGCAGAGCGTATTCCGGCTCTGAAGCCACCAGCTCGCCCGCGATCGCGTCTTCGCTCCCCAAAATGACGTAGCGCTTCACCAGATTTTCCAATTCCCGGATGTTTCCCGGCCAGTGATATTTCTGGAACCCATCCATCAACTCCCCAGAAAGCGGCTTCGTCTTGCAGTTGTATTTGCGGTTATAAAATTCCAGGAAATACGCGACCAGGTCCTGGATATCGCGGCGGCGCTCCCGCAACGGCGGCAGCTGGAGGTTCACGACATTGATGCGGTAAAACAAATCCTGCCGGAACGTGCCGCTTTCAATCTCCGTTTCCAAATGCCGATTGGTGGCGCATACGATGCGCACTTCCACTTTTTTGTCTTCCTGCGCTCCAATGCGGCAAAATTGCCCGTCCTGGAGCAACTGCAAGAGCTTTGATTGCAGGCCCAGGTCAAGTTCCGAAATTTCATCTAAAAACAACGTTCCACGGTGGGCCATTTCCACGCGGCCCGGCTTTGCGCCATAAGCGCCGGTAAATGCCCCTCGTTCGTAACCGAACAATTCACTCTCGAGCAACGTGCCCGGAATAGCAGGGCAATTCACTTTTACATACGGGCCGGAACGCCACGGAGAAGCGGCGTGAATCATGCGGGCAATAATGTCTTTTCCGGTACCGCTCTCCCCCTGAATCAAGACCGGCACATTGGCCGCCGCTACTTTTTGCAGCCGTGCATGCAGCGCCTGCATTGCCTCCGAGTGGCCAAAGACCACTGACTCAGGAGGAACCTCGCCCACGGATTGCATCAGCGAACTCATAGGAATCGTTGTCCCCTGCATGATTTGGTTTTTACTCCTGTACTCGCGCTATCTACTGCACCCGGAGAGCCAAACCATGACCGTTTACTGCAATTGCTCTGTATCCACCATTAACTCTAGTGGATGGTTGCCATTGGGGGGAATAGGAAGAAAGAGCCATAACCCGTGCACAAAAGGTGTCGCCCATTGCAAGGGCAATGAAAAACTAGGAAAACTTTTTCACACAGTAGAAGGGAGTTTCCATTGCAGGACTTGGGACTCTATGAGAGATTTTCTGTCAATTTTGCCGCAAACTTCAGCCCCACCAAGTGGTAACCTTCGGCGTGGGTTACCCGGACGGCGCGGGCTTGTAAGATATGGCAGCTCTTCGGGAGTTCAATATCGTTGGCAAAAGGAGCAGTCGGTATCTCGAGCGAAACCCGCGCAAATAGCGGCAGAGCGCGGCGTGTAGCCAACAGCGCCCCGCCCGCGGAAATATTCAATGCGGATGCGAATTCCAGAATTTCTTTATTTTCTTCCCCGACCTTTTCACTGCGGCTGCGTACAAACATCGGAATCGCCACAGGAAGACGTGGCCACTGCCGGCGCTCTTCAACGGCTTTCGTTTTTTTCACGTAGTTCCTCTTAAGGCCAATCTGACAAGAGACTTACTGGCATCTGATATGCCAAACTCCTGTTTTTGCAGGAGAAATTCAGAATTAGCTACGAATCGGCATGAAGCCTTTGCACCGCGGACCACAGACGGTCCCGAGATTTTTCCTAACCTGGTAACCAAAAACGAGCTTACCGAAGTAACCGCAAAGTTTTTCGTTTCAACAACATTCGGCAGCTATTTTGATTGACACCGCAAAACAGTGTGCAATAGCATTCATTGCAGCGTTCATGCAGTTAGTAATCGCTTCCTCCCTCTGTGCGTTAGTCCCTGGGTTTTCTTTTAGCTATGGCCTCCACTTCTGAAAACACGCGTGTTATGCGTGCCGCGACCTCTGCCGTGAAAGGAACTGCAGAAGTTCGCACAACGGCGTCCGTGCCTGGCGAAACCTCCAGTGAGCAGGATTTGCGGGATTACGCCGCCTTACGGGACCGATTTCTGCGCACAACCAACGCGCTTGCTTCCGCGGCTCACGACCTTAAAACGCCGTTATCTATCTTAAATGGCTACGTTGACTTACTACAGAACCAAAAGCTCGGTCCCTTGAATGAACGTCAACTCGAAGTGCTGAGTGACATGAAGTCGAATGGCCAACGGCTGGAGCGCTACATACAGGATTTCTTAACTTACAGCGTTCTTGAAACTGGG